>NZ_JBHUBB010000044.1:0-59538 GCF_042789485.1 Streptomyces sp. NPDC056835 | reverse complement strand
GCTTCTTACGCCCCCGGTTGACCGTCCGGTCCCGGATCTCGAAGTCCATCGCATCCCCTGAGCTGGGGTGTTGCGAGGACCACTAGAACTCAAGTCACCTGGCGGGGCCTCAACTTTGCTGCTGCTACTGGTCTGAAATTTCCGGATGACGGCGGCCCGCTTCCCGTATCCGCACGTCAACCAGCCGGATTGACCGATACCGACCGGTCCAAGCACGGTCCTATCGATCACTGCTCACCGCGGCATATCTATCTCAACAGCCGCTCCAGCGCATCGAGGGTCTCCTCGATAGCCAGCTCGTCGTCGCGAGGCAGTTCTTGAAGATCACCTCGATCAAGAGCAACAGCATAGATCTCCTCAAGGACCCACCAATGCGAGCGAAGGTCCTCGCCCAATGGAGATCCCTCAAGATCCGACGAAACCGAGTCGAGGTCGTCGATCAGAATCCGGAGTGCAATCCCACCGGCACGGTATTTCTGAATCGACTGACGTACACCTTCGCGCAGCCACTGCACATTGGGACTCTCACTCACTGCTTGATCCTTCCGGAGCTAACGGTGACAACCCGCCCAGTCGCGGTATCCGTAATCACCGTCACATGATTCTCCGCTTCATAGTAGGCCGTTGTCCCGGCCCGCTTCCCTGGCATGCTTTCGCCGACACGAATCGCGTTTTCCACTACCGACGGCATGAGACCGCGCTCCTGCATCCGGTCAATCGCATATCCGGTGTAATCGCGCCCCGCGATTGTTGCCGGTTCATTTGGCGAAAGATTACGGAAGTTCGTCCCCCTCCCGCCAACTGGGGTTGTCGGGCAGTTGCTGTTGTGAACAAGGACGGGCGTGGCTCCAGCGCGTACAGATTGTAAACTTTCGCCGACTGGGTCCAGCGCTTGACGGCGGTGATATGGACGAGTGATCCGGCGCTCGTACTGAGCCATTGCCCCGGAGCAAGGTCGGTGGCGTCGATCCACTCATCGAGTTCCGCAACCCAGAAAGGGTGTCCGTCGGTCGCTGTGACTGACGCGGTTCCGCCTCCGCTCTTGCCGTCGAGATCGACGGTAACCCTGACAAGCTTCTTCAGCCCTTCACCGAATATCTCAGCAGTTACCGTCTTCTCTGCTGTCTCGCCGGTTTCAGGATCTGTCGCCAAGACCTTATCGCCAACCTTGACATCGGCAATTTTCCTACGGGTTCCGTCAGCCAGTAGCACCTCAGTATCCGGTAGAAAACTGTTGCACCCTTTCAGGAGCTTGGCGGCCTTGCCGATATTTCCCACGGGCAGGACGCCGACGACAGTCCATACGCAGCCGCTTACGCTGCCGCCGACGCAGCGTATTACGTCTCGGACTCCGATCAGTTCAAGGAAGTCCTTGGTGGGGCTGATCCATCCGAGGTCGTGGGCTGCGTTGCAAACTCCACTGTCAGGGTCGTCCAGGCATTGGCCCTCGGCCCACTTCATCAGCATGAGGGTGTACGGGGCGTCCGGATAGGCGGAGTAGCTTTGAGCGAAGAGTTCTTGCTGGGTTGGAATTGGTTTTCCGGCCAGTGTGGGTTGCTGGCTGCTTGAACCTTCCGAGGAATTCCTCTTGCCGGAGCCGTTGCTGTCCCCACCGCAGTATCCACCGGTGCATGGGTGCTGTTTGGCGGGTGGGCCGCTGACAGCTTCGCCGGGTCGTCCATTGCCCTTGCCGCCTTCGGCGGTGGTGGGGCACGCTTCGCCCGCTCCGCCGGCGCCGCCGCAGGCGAGGCCGAGGCCGCTGGGGTCGGTGTTGGTGAGAGGGTTCTGAGCGCCGTAGCTGTACCCGTTGAGCGTTTGGGGGATGTTGGTCTGCAGGAGGGGATCGACGCTGAGGAAGCGACCGGTGACGGGGTCGTATTCGCGGGCGCCGAGGTGGGTGAGACCGGTGGCCTTGGTGTCGTCGGTTCCGCCGACGAAGCCCTTGGTGCCGGGCCAGGTCTTCGGCGGGTCACCGCGGAGTGCGCCGAAAGGCTGGGTGCGGCGCTGGGTGAGGGCCAGGTCGGTGGCGTTGATGGCGAGTTGGCCGGTGCCGTGGTGGTCGGCGATGGTGAAAGCGAAGGTGCCGTCGTCGTTTCGGATGGCGTTCTGGCCGCCGCCGAGGTCGAAGTAGCGGGTCGCCTTGGCCGCGCCGGCGCCCTTGGCGAGGGTGACTTCGGTGTGGCCAAGGTAGAGAGTGGTTTCGGTGGGCGTACGGCCTATGAGGCGATTGCCTTCGGCGTCATAGACGTATTCGGTGGTCTTGTCGCCTTCGGTGACCTTGGCGAGGTGGCCTTCCGCGTCCCAGGTGAGTTTCTGGCCCGGCCGGGTGGTGGTGTTGCCGGTGGGGTCGTAGCCGTAGCTGTCTGTGATGGTGCCTGAGGGGCCGGTGGTGGTGATGGAGGACAGTGAGTGGGCCAGCGGCTTACCCGCTCCGGGGTAGGCGTACGTCCGCTTGATGTCCTTGCTGGTGTCACCGGCCGGGTTGTGCTGGGTTTCGGTGGCGCGGTTGCTGGCCTTGTCGTAGGTGTAGCTCTGCCAGTAGGGGGCCGGGCCGGCGATCTTGTCAGCGAGCGGAGCAGCGGCGCAGGTGGTGGTGTTCTGGGTCCAGGCTTCGCTCAGCCGGGCGAGGTGGTCATAGGCGAAGCACTGGTTGTCGGTTCCGGTGCGGGAAACGTCAGCCATCGACAGGACGTTGCCCACCTCGTCGTAGCGGTAGGTGACATGCCGGTCGACGCCACTCTGCTCTTCGCGGTCCACGCGGGAGATGGCGAGCCGCTGAGTGCCCTTCTCATAGGAGTTGGTGACCTGCGACTTCTTACCGCCACTGGTCAGGCCCATTTGGTAGACGAGTGGCTTGCCGGTGAGGCTGTAGCTGACACTACTGGTCATGCCTTGGCCGAAGACGCTGATCGGCCGCAGGGTCCGCTCTTCGTAGCTGTAGTTGACCGAACCGCCGGCCAGGGCTCCTGCGGCTGAGTAGCTGACGGAGCCGACAAGCCCGGAGGGCCTGTAGAGCGTCCCCGTCTCGTAGGTCCCCGCCAGTTTCCCTTCCGTCCCGGGGATGACGACCGCGGTCTTCTTGGCACGGTAGAGCTGGTCGTATTCGGTGACTCTGGACGTGTACGCCTGGCCGTTGACGTAGCGGGTGGATTCGGCCAGCTTTCCCTTGGCGTCGGTGGCCGTGTCGTAGACCCACTTGGCACGAAGGGCGCCAGTGGCGCTGCCTTCGCGCAGTTCCGTTTTGCGGCCGAGGTTGTCGTAGATGTTGACGAGGGTGCTGTTGTTGGCGTCTTTGGTGGAGGTCAGTTGGCCGCGGTCGTCGTAGACGCTCGTCGTGGTGCCTCTGTCGGGGTCGACGTCCTTGGTCTTGCGTCCCAGCTGGTCGTAGGTGTAGCTCCAGATACTGCCGGAGGGGCCGGTGACCTTGGCCGGCTCGCCGCGCGACGTGTAGCCGTAGGCCGTGGTGTCGTACGGCGCGCTCGCGCTGCGTTCGTGGTGCTGGCGGAGTTCGGTGGTACGACCGCGGGCGTCGGTGAGCGTGGTGGTCGCGATGCCGCCGACGGGCGGGATGACGGTGGTTCGGTCGCCGCCGTAGGTGGTCGTGGTGGTGTTGAGAACGGTGCCGCCATCGGCGTTTCCGGCGATCTGCTGAGTCCGTGTGGCACGGCCCAGGCCGTCGAAGGTGGTGCGGGTCTGGGTTTCGACCGACATTGCGTCGGCGGGCTTGAACAGAACGGAGGAGGGCGCGCCGGTGGAGTAGTACGGGGCGAAGGTTTTGGCTGCCTGGCCGCGCTCGTCGTAGAAGACGTCCGTCAGGATGCTGCCGCCGTCAGGGCCCGGGGACTGGGTCTGCCGTTCACGCAGGAAGCCGTCGTAGAGGGTGTACGAGGTGATCTACCCACCCTCGTTGTTCAGGGTCTTGGTGCTGACGGCAGCGGGTTTGCCGTCCTCGATGAGGTAGGTGAACTCGTAGCTGGGGGTTGAGGTGTTGCGTCGGTCGGCGAGCCAGACCTTGGCCGACCGGCCGAGTGCGTCGTAGGTGGATTCGGTGACTTTGCCGTTGGTGTCGGTCTCCTTCACCGGCAGTCCACGAGGACCGAGATCCTGTGTGGTGGTTTGCGCCGTTGTGGCGTCCCCAGCCTTGGCGGGGGGTGTGGTGGTGGTGATCCGTGTGGGGAGGCCGGTGGCCGGGGTGTAGCTCGTGGTGGTGGTACGGCCGTCGTCGCGGGTGGTACGTACTGGTGAACTGTCGCCGCTGGCGGTGACGTTGGCGGCCAGATCGGTGCCTGACAGGCCACGGCCGTAGCCGTCATAGGTGGCTCCGGACTCCAGATAGGTGGCCTTGGTTCCGTCGTGGGTCTTCAACGTCGCTGTCGCGGTGACGTCGCCCTTGGTGGGGATGTCCCCGTAGGCACCGCCGTCGTACGCCGTGCGAATATCGGAGATGACGTCCTTGGACCGGTCGGCGGTGGCGTCGCAGGCCGTGGCGACGGTCTCGACGCGGGAGGGCAGGGTGAGGATGGTGTCGCCCGCGCTCGTGGCGTAGGTGGTACGCGTGCACTGGTTGTCGTCTGATGTGGCGTCGTCGCCGAGGTCGTCCACCTGGGTCACGCGCCCCGCGACGGTGTCCTGCTTGGTCGCGGTCGACGTGGTGCGCCACTTGGCACCGGCCCCGTTGTCCAGAGAGGTCCAGCTCTTGGTGGTGGAGGTGCCGGTGAAGTTGGCGGTCACCGTGCCCCAGTCGCGTACCTTCTTCGCTGTCTCGTGGTGCCAGGGGCGGCTGACCGACTTCGTGAGGACCTTGCCGTCAGGCTTGTCGAACGTGACCGTCTTGTAGCTGAAACCGGCCGCTGAGGTGTGATCGGTGATCGGGTCGCCCTCTCCCTCCCCGAGAGAGACGGAAACTGTTTTGGTGCCGCCGCCCGTGTCCTTGCGGTCACCGTCCATGCCTCGCAGGAAGTACGAGTCCTGCTGGGTTTTCATGGCGTCGGGGTCGAGCTGGCCACCTGTCTGGACACGGACTTGGCCGTAGCCGCGCCACTGGGA
The DNA here is from genome assembly GCF_042789485.1 of Streptomyces sp. NPDC056835. NCBI lineage: Bacteria > Bacillati > Actinomycetota > Actinomycetes > Kitasatosporales > Streptomycetaceae > Streptomyces > Streptomyces sp. NPDC056835. The sequence goes on along the minus strand of NZ_JBHUBB010000044.1, from coordinate 54,492 downwards.
CCAGGTGCGGTGCTTCTCCTTGGTCAGGCCGTCATCTTCGTCGAAGTGCCAGGCCGCGTCGTCGAGATACCGGTAGCGAGTCACTCCGTCGGGGGCTCCGCCCGTCCGGTCGGTGTTGGCGACGGAGGTGACGACGTACTTGTTGAACCACTGCCGCTCGGGATCGTCCGAGGTGCTGCCGCCGATGTACTGCGGGAAGCAACGTGTGGTGTTCGTCTGCGGGGTCGGGAGACTGTTCCAATTACATGTGGGATCGGAGTAGTTGACGCTGATCTGGCCGCCCGCTTCGTCGGCCACGCCGGACAGGCGGGACTTGACGAACGGCGCGTAGCCGTCACCGGACTTGTCGAGCCGGTTCTCCAGCTGGGTGTAGGCGAAGGTGGTCTTCGGAAGGCGGATGGCCGGGGTCGCCGACTGACCGGTGTGCTCGACGGAGTCGAGCAGTAGCTGGTAGTCGGTGTCGGCCATGCCCCAGCTGTGATCGAGTCGCCAGGAGTCGACCTCGCTGTAGGTGCCGTCCGCGTTGAGGGTCTGCGTGGTGACGTCGGTCAGACGCTTAGGAGATACTCGCGGGCCTCCAACGAGCCGTCAGGCGTGGCGTACACGTCGCTGTGCTCACCGCGCAGCGAACCGACCTCAACGGGCCTGCCCAAACGTTTCGCCTCGGCGAGCGCGTCATCAGTGGTGGCCTCGCTCAGACTGTCGCCATCCGCACCAGCGGCATGGGACACACCAGGCGCAACCGCCGACGGCTGCGCAACCGCGAGCGGAGCCGCCAGCGGGACAAGACTCGCCGCCAGCACGACAGCGAGTCCGCCTGCCAGCCCGCCCGTGGTCGGTCGACCACCTCTGCGTCTGCCTGTCTGGACATCACGACTCCCAGGCACCCCACCCATAAATCCCCGCCCCAACGTTCACAGAAGTCATACAACTTCGCAGAGTCAAAGGCTTGTGGCGCAGAGTTGTCAATGGTGATCAGGCCACTCACCCTCCTTTGCCGGGCCGCCTCCGCCTCGACGGCGGCCTTCTCCAACGCGTCCAGGACGCACTCCTCCAAACGCATCCCGGCCGCGTCGTGGTGGGCCCGGGCAGTCGTGGAGTCCACGCTGACCAGCGACAGGCCCACCCGGCCCCGCCCAGCCGCCTCGGCGATCGCTCCCTCCAGCAGAGCCTCGAAGACCCCGGCATCCCGCCACTGCCGAAACCGGTTGTGCACGGTGGACCAGGCACCGAACCGCTCCGGCATCTCCCGCCACCGCGCTCCCGAACGGAACTTCCAGATCACGCCCTCGAACGGCGGAAGAACTCGCCTTCCGCGACGGCATCCGCAAGGAGCACGCGACCTTGAGCGCACGGCGAAAGGCCCTGGCCGAGCAGCTGGCCCACCTTGAGATCCCCGAGCCCAGCGCCACACAATCCACCGCCACCTCGCTCGACGCGCTCCCCTGCCTGGACATCGACCTCACGAGCGTCCCTGAAGAGAAAAAGCGGCAGCTTTACGACGCCTTCGGTCTGGATTTCCGCTACAGCCGACCACGCGAAGACCTCGCGCTGCGGGTGACCATCCCGGGTCACATGGTTGACGCACTGAGGTCCATCACCCGCGAGCTGGACAAGGGGAACAAAGAAACGGACGCCCGCACCGAAGTGCTGGCGTCCGATCATGGCACCCGGATCCAGAGATCAGGGCATAACGCCCGATCCCGTTCCCATCTTCCAAGTGCCCCCGGCAGGATTCGAACCTGCGCACACGGCTCCGGAGGGCATGATCGCGTAGTGCGGCAATGTGGCTCTGACCTCAGCAAACGCGCGTCGGGAGCTGGCAATCCCTCGTTCTCACACGCCGCTCACACGAACGCTGACTCTGCTGGTCGTCATTGGCCATCGTTCGGCGGCCCAAGAGTGGACACAGCAGTGGGGCCCTCTCCCAGTCACGGAAAAGGGCCCCACGGTGCTGCTGGCCTCTACTGCGGCAGGAAACCAGGCTTTGCCTGCCCAAGGTCACGAAGGTGAGTCAGGTACGACTCTGCTTCAGGCTCTCCGCTGTAGCGCCGCCTCATTTCTGCGGCTAGCTCGCGGCTGGTCATAATGAGTGACGGAATGGACTGCCGCTCACCCTGTAGGGCGCGCTCACCGTAGATCAGTGCCTGTTCAAGGTCTCCCTCGCGCGCCGCCGTGACAGCGAGCGTGACCCGTGCTTCCGCATTGCGCATCGGGGCGCGCTCCGTGCCATCGAAGTCCGTGCCGGCTCTCAGTACCTCGTCTGCCAGGGTCCGCGCAAGCTTGTCCTCGCCGACGAGGCGGTAGCAGTCCATCGCGTAGAAATCGAACTTCGCCGGATCCACCACGAAGTGGTTGTCAAGGTTCTCCGGGTGCGGCATCCCTTCAAGCAATCGCCGACCGCGATCGAGTGCCACTTCCACCTGTCGGCGATCCCCAAGTCGTGCCCACGCCTTGGCCTCCTGCGCCGCAAGCTGGACCGCGACACTGTGAGCGGGTGCCCGGTCCGTGCCGGCCTGAGCCGCCGCGATGACGCCCCGATAGTCCCCCGTGGTCAGAGCGAACCAGGCACGCATTTCGTGCGCCCATCCTGCGACCTCAGCGTGGTCCGATTCGGTGGCCAGCGACAGAGCGGCCTGCCGGGTGGACTCTGCCGCATGACGGTCTCCGGAGTCGTACTCCACGCAGCCAACGAGGAGAGCGAGCCATCCTGAAAGCGCCAGTACCTCACGATGCTGCGCAAGAGTAAGGCTCTTTGAGTGAAGTTCGACTACCCGCCTCAGCCATTGCCGACCCTCAATGAGGAGCTGTTCACTCGGCATGAACGGGTATTCCGAACAGAGACGGTCTGTCGTGATTCGGAGCGCGTCCAGAGTGGCGTTATCTACGTCTGACCTGTTGAGTCGACTGACGATTTCGAGGGTTTCCATGCCGCTTGCGGCTAGGATCTCATTTTCCCCGTTTCTGCGTCCGGGCTCCGGGAACAGCGCGGCCGTAACCGTCCCGAATGTAGCTGCGATGATCGGTCGATAGAAGTCCCCCGGCATGGCGCCAGACTCCCAGCGCTTCCACTGCCGCACCATGCTTTCGTCGGATGGAAGCTCTGTGGCGGCATGGGCCCGTAGCGCCCGGACCGCGTCGAGTTGGGACCAGTCGCGCGCGAGCCGCTCTGATGCGATGCGCCGCGCCCATGAAGCCCTGTCGTCGCTCATTCGCCCTCCTCGGGGTACCTACCGCGCGAGTCTTCCCTATTGCTCAGGGGGACAGGCAAGGGGACGGGGTGGGGACACCCAGGGTGTCCCCTTGTCCAGGTCGCCGCCCCCGGGCTGTCACCTACTCCCCAACTTCCGTGCGCTGCATGGTTGTTCCAGATCACGCACCACCCGAATGGTCTCGCTCTTCAAGGGCGGTGACCCGTTCAGTCAATGCCTGAATCTGGAGGCGCATTTCCTTGATTTCTTCGGTCACGTCACCGTTAGAGCCTGACGCTTCCGCGTCGCCTCCCGAGACGAAGTATCCGCGACTTCCAGCGGAAATGACCACCCCCTCATTGATCAGGATGGCCATACCGTCTCGCACGGTCTGTCCGGCGTACCCGAACTCCTTCGTCAATTCTTTGACTGTCGGCAACTTGCCGTTGGCGTATACGCCTTTGCCGATCCGGTCACGGATCGCCTCTGCCAGCCTCACAGGCTTGGATCTTGGGTCGCTCGTCACGGCGGTCATGACACCGAGGGTACCGACTAGCTCAAGCTAACGCGCTACCCCAGAGAGGTTGCGCGCCAGCTTGAGCTAGTGCAAGCTAGTTCATGTCGCCGCGAACGCAGCGGAGACACCGCGAAGGGCCCTTCTTTGGGCTGCTTCGAACTGCACGACCAGGAGCCCCGCGTTGGACGGGGGGAGGCGACCCGGCGCCTTGTCATTAACCGGAGGGCTTAGACCGAAAGGTCACGTCTCCATACGCCTACGCCAGGACTCAGTCCTGAAGGAGACATGCAGTACCAGCCCCGACATCACGCCGTGAGGGCGCCGGATCGAATCCGGCTCGGGGCGCTTCCCCCATGAACGGCACGCACCCCCGGAGCGGTAACTCCGGGGGTGCCGGCTCGTGCCGTTCCCACCTGCTGAGGAGAGTGCACGACCCATGAATGACATTACTGCCCTGGACGCCGTTACAGCGTTCGCGCCGTGGCTTGAGCCGACGGATGCCGAACTGGACGCGATCGAGCTGGAGATGCCTGTCATTGCGGCGGAGATCGCTTTGCTCGACGCGCAGATCATGACGCTGGACCGGCCGGCCACCGAGCTGGACACGCGCCGCATCCGCCGGGCCCGCCGCCGGGTGTTGGCCGCCCGCCGGGAGCTCTCGAACCAGTCCGCCGCTGCGGTGACCGTGTCCGGGGGTGCCGCGTGAGCGCCAACCTGGACGCGAGCCTGACCGCTGCTCACGCGGAGGTGAAGGCGGAGATCGCACGGACCGACAACAAGACGGGCTTACTGCTCGCGTTCATCGGCGCGCTGCTGGCCGGTGTCTGGACGGTCGCCAAGGACGTGTCCCTTCCCGCCGGCGCGCTGGTGGTCGGCGGCACGGGTGTGGCGCTGCTGGTCGCCGCGGCCGGTCTGCTGCTGCGGGCGGTCCGCCCGAACCTCGGTGGCGCCCGGCCGGTGGGCTTTCCCCGGTGGGCGACACTCACCGCCGAGGAGATCCGCACGGAGCTGGACGAGGACAAGCGCGCACAGCACATCGCGGCTCTGTCCCGGATCGCCGTCTGCAAGTTCGCGAACCTGCGGCGCGCGGTTGATCTGACGTGCGTGGCCGGTGTGCTGCTCATCGTGGCCGCCGTGATCGCGATCGTGGGTGCGGCATGAGCGACACCCTGACCCTGGACGCCCTGACCGTCCCGATGCGCGCGCTGCGGCTGGTCGCGGCCGAGTTCGGGCACCTGCCCGCGCCGTGCGTGGACATGTCCACGATCTTCCCCGAGCGGCTGGTCCTCTCCCTGCACGAAACGGAGGGGACGGGCGGGACCTTCGCCGCCTTCGAGTCGTGGCGGGACGCTTTGGGGATCGCCCCGGCTGCTGTCACGTTCGATGTGCAGGGCGACGGCCGCACCCGTGTCCTGGCCGCCGAAACCCGCTTCGGTGGTGCCGAGATCGTCCTCCGGGCGTTCGCGGACACCCAGCCTGCGGCGGCCGGCCGGTCGGGGGGTGCGGCATGAAGATGATGTCGCCCGCCGCCAAGACGATGCTGCCCGCCGTCGCGATGACAGTCGTGTCGATGGTTCTCACTCTGGCCGTGGTCGTGATGTGGCTCGGGGAGTCGATGCCGTGGCAGGTCGCGGTGGTCGTCGGGCTCGGGCTGGACGGTGGGTGGCTGGCCACCCTCGCGTATGAGCGGCGCCTCGCCGCGCAGGGCGACCACTCCACCCCCGTGACGGCGGTCGGCTGGTGCTTCGGCGTGGTGGCGACCGGTGTTCTGGTGGCGCACGCGCTCGGGGAGGACTCGCCCGGCGCGTGGCTCGCCGTCTCCTGGCTCCCCATCGCGGCCAAAGCGCTGTGGCTGGTGCACGGTCTGTGGGAGCGGACCGCGTTGACCGGGGAGGCGCTGGACGCGATCCAGGGCATCCAGCAGGAGGCCCGGGACGAAGCGGCCGTGGCCCGCGCCCGTCTGCGTGCCGAGGCGGCCACGGAGGAGACGCGGTTGACGGCCGTGACGCAGGCCGGGTCACGCGTCGCACGCGTCCAGGCCGAAACCGCCAAAGCCCTCTCGGGGGCGTGGTCGACGCTGGAGAAGGCACGGCAGGGCGAGGAGACGGGCAGGGCGCTGACCAGCGTGACGGCCCCCGTCACGCCCGGCGTCACACCCCGCTGGGAACTGCCTGTCTGGGGTCCCACGCAGGCGGTCGGGCCGCTCGCGCTGGAGACTGCCCCCGCGCTCACCGATGAGGCGTTGGACCTGCTGGTCGATCAGATCCGTCACAGCGAGTCCCCCGCTCTGTCCTACCGCGAGATGGCGAGCCGCTTCCGCGCGGCGGGCCACTCCGCATCCGAGACCCGGCTGAGGGCCGCATGGAAGCGCGTAGTGGCGGCATGAGCGGGACGCTGCCGGTCTTCCGGTGGCGCATGGCCCCGGACGGCTACGCCACCCTCCGTCAACTCCGGTCCAAGGGACTGCGGCCCGGCGGGCAGGGCGTGGCCGCGCAACTCGAACGGCCGCGACGACGCCGGCCCCCGTTGGTCGCCCACCTCTACCGGATCGACCAGGCCAAGCCCGTACGGCCGATGACCCCAGGCCGGTGGCGCGCACACGACGCCATGATGCGCGCCCGCCGCACCTGCCCCCAGTGCCGCACGGATGCCGGGTACTGCATCCCGCCGTCACTCGGCATGTGCGTGACCTGCGCCTACCCCGAAGACCAGCGCGCCGCCTGACCGGCTCAGATGCTGTCCAGCACGTTCCCGATCAGGTTCGTGACCTGGTACTTCACCGCGTGCCAGCGGTTGCAGTACCGCTTCGGCCGCCACCAACGGCGCTGCTTCAACGGACGGCCGCACCACCTGCACGGCTTGGTGCGCACCTTGACGTCCAATCCCCCCATGCCGCGACTGTAGCGGCCCTTCCCACCAGCCCCCTTGGACACCCCACCAGCCCCGGCATCCACGCCGTGAGGGCGCCGGATCGACTCCGGCCCGGGGCACGCACCACCCACCGCCGACACCGCTACGGAGGCACCATGGACCAGCTCCCCGCCGCGCGTACGGTCGTCCAGCTCCCGGACGGCACGCACGCCTACATCGATCCGGCGGCCCTGCCCGCCGTCGCCCCGCAGTCGGCCGTTCCTCAGGTCGTCCACATCCACCAAGCCGCACCTGACCGGACGGTGCAGCGCGTCGCGCTCGGGTCCGGGATCGGCGCCGGCGCCGTGGGCGCCAGCGTGTACTTCGGCCCGGTGCTGATCGCCGCGATCACGTCGATGGCCATCTCTCTCGCTGTCGTCGCGCTGGTGGTCGTGGCGACCGCGTGGGGCCTGGTCACCGTGGTCCGCTCGGTGGGCGGCACGGACGGCAAGGCGGCTGCCAAGACCCTCTCCAAGGCCCGGCGTCGGCGCTGACGGTCCTCTGTCGTTCCCCGGCATGCACCGCCGGGGGTCGGCAGAGGACCGGACAGTCCGGCCCGGATCGGAGACACGTCGTGGCACAGCAGCAGCCCGAGCCGAAGCTGACCGTGGGCGAGAAGGCCAGGGTCGCCGTCCTGGTGGTCCGGATGACGAAGCGGTGCGCGGTCAGCGAGGACATCGACCGCAGCGACCTGGAACGCAAGGTCGACCGCATCATCGACGGCGCCCGCCGGCGCGAAGAGCGCGCCGCCAAGACCCGCAGGTGACCACGCCCCGGGGCGGCCGTATCCCGGCCAAGGAAGTCCGGCCGCCCCGGGCCCACCCGCCCGCCTTTCAGGCAGAGCAGGAGACATCCATCATGACTGAACTCGCGACGGAGGCGCCCGAGATGGGAAGTCTTCATCACCTCGATGACCACCGCCCGGCCCCGGACCCGTCCGATTCCCCGGTGACGCTGGTCAAGCCCACCACCCCCGACGACCCCGGCGGTACGGTCGTGGAGGACGCGGCGGCGGTGGTGGAGGCGGTTGACCGGCCGGACAATCCGCTGGCCGACTGGCTGACCGTGCCCGACGCCCCGGTTCTCCCGGTGTGGGCCCGCTCCAAGGCGTCCGTCCTCGCCAACGCCCAAGCCCTCGCGCGGCTGACCTGGTGGCACACCCGCTACCACGGCATCCGCACCCCGAAGTATCTGTTCAAGACGGTGCTGCTGGCCGCGCGCGGCTTCTACCGGGCGACCGTGGGACTGTGGCCGACCCTGTCCGCGCAGGACCACAGCGCCGCCGTCAAGGCACTGCGCGCGCAGGCCAAGGCCAAGCCCGAGGATGTGGAGCTGGCGACCCGGTTGCAGGTCGCGCACGCGGAACGCACCCGCACCCGCCGGTGGCGGTTCGGGGCCGCGGCTGTCGTCGTGGCCACGTCCGCGATCGGTGTCGCGCTCCTCGATCCGATGGCGCAGGCCGGGATCGCGGGCGCGGTCATCACCCCGCTCGCCTACCTCGGACGCGGCAAGGACACCCACCTCCTCGATCAGGGTGCCCCGCCGCTCAAGGTCGACATGTCCGCGCAGCAGTTGAACGACGCTCTCCGTGCCGCCGGCCTCCTGAAAAGCGGCAGTGGCAAGGACGCTGAGAAGGACGCTCCGCGTGTGTCGTGCTCGATGGGCCCGGTCCGGGACGGCCGTGGCTGGGCCGTGATCTTCGACATGCCCCGGGGCGGCGGCAAGACCGCCTCCGATGTCCTGGCGAAGCGTGAGGTGATCGCGCAGGAACTCGGGGTCGATGAGATCCAGGTCATCATGTCCCGGGTCCGCGCCGCGAAGGGCGGCAACGCGGGCAGGGTGTCGATGTGGGTGGCGGACGATGACCCCTACCTCGCCGACCCGACGCCGTCCCCGCTCGCGACGATGGAGAAGTTCTCCATCTGGGACGCGGTCCCGTTCGGCGCGGACGCCCGGGGCAACCGGGTGTCGGTGCCGGTGATCTGGCAGTCGATGTTCTTCGGCGGACTGCCCCGCCGGGGCAAGACGTTCACGCAGCGTCTGATGACGGCGGCCGGTCTGCTGGACCCGTGGGTGCGGCACTACGTGGCCGACTTCAAGGGCGGGCAGGACTGGATGGGCATGCGGCACGTCGCCCACCGCCTCGTGCTCGGTGCCGAGGAGGACGCGATCGAGGCGTTCAAGGAGATGCTGGCCGACCTCCTCGCGGAGATGGAACGGCGCTTCGCCCTGTTCCGGGGCCTGCCCACCTCGATCTGCCCGGAAGGCAAGCTCACCCCGCAGATCATCGAGAAGTACAAGATGCCGTTCATCTTCCTCACCGTCGATGAGCTGCAAGAAGCCTTCCTCGCCATGGACGACAAGGACCGGGAGGCCGTCGTGGACGACCTCGGACGGATCGCGCGCAGGGGTCCGGCCGCCGGGTTCATCTCCAACTACGCCAGCCAGCGCCCCGACGCGAAGTCCGTGCCGACCAAGCTGAGGGAGATCATCACCATCCGGTGCTGCACCCAGGTCACCGACAAGACGTCGTCGGACATGGTCCTGGGGTCGGGGAAGGCCGCGATGGGCGCGGACGCCTCCCTTCTGTCCGAGGAGCACAAGGGTGTGACGGTGCTGGTCACCGGGCCCGCCTCCTACGCCACCGTCAAGAACGACCTGCTCACCACAGCGGAGTTCAACTCCCTGTGCCTCAAGGGCCGCGCGCTGCGCGAACCGCTCGGGCAGATCACCGGTGACGCCGCCGGGGACGTCGCGGCCGGCGCCGGACGCGCCGGTGTCACCATCGCGCCCGTTCTCTCCGACGTGCTCGATGTGATGCGGCACTCCGACCGGCTGCACTCCGTCGATCTCCTCGCCCGCCTCGTCAACGCGGACGAGGACCGGTACGGGGACTGGGATCTCGACAAGCTCGCCGCCGAACTCGACGCGGCCGGAGTCAAGCGGACCACCAAGCAGATCAACATCAAGGGCAAGAACCTCGCCGGGTACCGCCGCGCCGATCTCGAAGCGGCCGTCCCTGAGGAACTGCTCCTGGCCGCGCGGGCGGTAGACCCCTCCCCCTCTACCGGCACCCCCGCCTGACCCCCCTTCCCGCCCCCGCTGCCGGGCCCTCTCATCTAGAGGGGTCCCTCTACCACGGTAGAGACCCCCCATAGAGGGGTCTGACCTGCGAAGTAGTGGGGCCTAGAGGGGTCCGGGGCACCCCTGCCCGGACCCCTCCCAGCCCCGGAACAGCGACCACGCCAGCACTCCAACGAAGGGAGAGCCAACGTGGCTCTGACCATCCCGCTCCTGCTCGGCATCGCCCTCTTCCTCATGCTCCGCGCCCACATCCTCGGCTGGGGATCAGCCGCCGTCGCCGTGCTGTTCGGGTTCTTCCTCGCCTCCACCGGCGCCGCCGAACCCATCAACCAACTCACCACCGCGCTCATCGACGCCATACCCGACCTGTAGAGGAGACCCCTTGATGCGACTCCGTATCCGCGTCAGTGGCTGTCCACGCCGCGCCCTCATCCTCACCGACACGCCCCGCCCCAACTGCCCCGACTGCTCGGGCGAGGGCGGTATCGAGTCCCTTTACGGCGACCCCGAGACCGGCGAGTACGCAGGAAGTGAATGGGACCCCTGCCCCTGCTGGACCTTGTGGCGCATGACCGTGCTGCCCCTGCCCCGGTGGCTACGACGCACCCCGCCCGGCGGCTACAGCGACGAACCGCCCTTCTGACGGCTGCCCGATCCGCCCGACACCGCGCGGGCGGTGAGGGGAGCCGGACAGTCCGGCCTCATTGCGAGGAAGGCACTCATGCCTGACCAGATCCTGCACACCATCCTGACCGGCACCGCCACCCGCGAGGGCACCGACGCCGACAACGCCGACGCCGCCGCTGTCTACCGGCTCGCGGATGGCACGGTCGGCGCGGCCGTGATCGACGGCATCGGCCACGGACCCCACACCTCCCGCACCGCCCCGCTCCTCGCCCAAGTCGCCGCCCGTATCGGTGCCCAGCGCGGGCCGCTGGCGGGGCTCCTCACCGCCGGGCAGCTTGTCGCCGACCGGGGCGCGGACGGAGACGAAGCGAACGCCGTTGCAGTCGTAGCCTCCCGCCACCCTGACGAGGACGACACCGTCATCGACTACGTAGGCGACTGCCGCGCCTACGGATGGGACGGGACCAGCCTGACCCTCTACACCGACGACCACACCGTAGGTGCTCAGCTCCGCCGCAACGGGGTCCCGGTGGAACTGGCACGCCAGCACGACAACTGGATCCGGGCCGCGCTCTCAACGGCCACGGTCGGCACCGTCTACAGCGTGACCATCCCCGACAGGCTGGCCCTCCTCACCAGCGATGGTGCCCACGACCAGATCGACCACGACGCCATGACCGACCTGGTCCGCACCCACCAGGACGATCCGCAGGCACTCGCCGACGCCCTGGTGGCCGCCGCACAGCCGGATGAGACCGGCTACCGCGACGACGCCACGGTCATCGTGCTCGCCATCCCGACCACCGCCTGACCTCTCGCTACAAGAGGGCGGCCCCCTTCTCGCCAAAGTCCGGGGCCGCCCTCGTCCAGCACAACTCAACAGTGGAACTGGAGGTCCAGCATGACTCAACCGAGCCTCATCCGGCGAGACCACTCCCGGCCGCGTTTACTGGACGCGTACTCCTGCATCGGTGGTGCCGCACGCGGCTACCAGCGGGCCGGATTCCACGTCACGGGCGTGGACGTCCGACCGATGCCGGACTACTGCGGTGACACCTTCGTGCAGGGCGACGCCATCGAGTTCATCCGCGCCCATGGCCATGAGTTCGACTTCATCCACGCGTCCCCGCCGTGCCAGGGAGAGAGCGCCCCGACCAAGGGCACCAACGCCGCCCGCCTCACGGCGACCGGCCGCTCCCACCCCCGTCTGATCGTCCCGACCCGCGCCGCTCTGGACGCGATCGGGCGGCCGTACGCTATCGAGAATGTGGCCGGCTCGGAGGTCCGTAAGGATCTGCGGCTGTGCGGTGAGTCGTTCGGGCTCGCCGTGCTCATGCACCGGTACTTCGAACTGAGCGGCTGGACGGTCCACCAACCCGTTCATCCTCGGCACCGGGGACGGGTGCGCGGATGGCGCCACGGCCCGTACGTCGCCGCCTACGGCAAAGGCGGCGGAAAGGCCACCGTCGAAGAGATCCGCACCGCCAAGGGCATCGACTGGTCCACCGACCACTTCAACCTGCGTGAGGCGCTGCCCCCCGCCTACACCGAGTGGATCGGGGCCGCGTTCCTCGCGTCCGCGCCCGGCGCCCTGGGGGTGGTGGCATGAGCGCGTCGCTCCTGACCGCCGCTCTGGACGCGGCCGAACGCGGCTGGCACGTCTTCCCGCTCCGGCCGGCCAACAAGCGTCCCGCCCTCCACGGTGAGGCCGTCTGCCCCGGCATCGGAGACTGCGCGGGATTCCACCGCAAGTGGGAGGACCGCGCGACCGTCGACCCCGCCCGCATCCGCCGGGCCTGGTCCACGCTCTCCTTCAACATCGGCGTGGCCACCGGCCCTTCCGGGCTGGTCGTCATCGACCTGGATATGCCCAAGACCAAGAACAAGAGCAGTGCGGACACGCCTTCCGGCGTGACGACCTTCAAGGCGCTCTGCGAGCGCACCGGGCAGCCCATGCCCGCCACCTACCGGACCCGGACCGCGAGCGGCGGCATGCACCTGTACTTCACCGCGCCGCCCAGCGTCCGGCTCACCAACAGCGCGGGCAGGCTCGGCAAGCTCATCGACACCCGCGCATGGGGCGGCTACGTCGTCGCCGGAGGCAGCACCACCCCCGCCGGGCCGTACACGGTCATCGACCCCACCCCGCCCGCACCACTCCCCGAATGGCTGTACGCCCGCCTGACGACCCGTCAGGCATCCCGGGCACTAACAGCCGTGCCGTCGTCGTCCAAGTCCTCTCGCTACGCCACAGCCGCGTTCAGGGCCGAAATCGCGACGGTCCAGGCCGCGCAGGAAGGCGAGCGGGACACGACGCTCCTGTCGGCCGCACGGGCCTTGGGGCGGTTCGTCGCGTGGGGCGACCTCCCGTTGGCCGTGGTGGAGGAGGCTCTTCAGGGGGCGGGGGAGTACGCCGGCCTGTCGTCTCGCCAATGCCGCTCCACCGTGCGCTCGGGCCTGAACTGGTCCATCGCACGCAACCAGCTCCGGAGGACGGCATGAGCACCCCTCCACGCCCCCGCCTGAAGAGCCTCCCCACAGCCACCGACCAGCCTGGCCCCGCCGAACCGGCCCCGGCGCCGTCCGGCAGTGGCGCGCTGAGAGTCGTCGCCGAAGGCGTCCCTTCTGCTGTTCGCCCTGACCCGCAGCAGGGCGACGGACGGCACCCCATCGCGTGGCTCCGCATCACCGCTCCCAAGGGCGCCACCCCCACCGCCGCATCGTGGTGCGCCTGCGGACGCGACCTGTTCGCCGCCGGCCACCGCAAGGTACTCGCGCTGATCACAGACCACACCGACCACCGCGACCGGTGCACGCTCCGGAGCTCCCAGGAAGAGAGGAACGCCGCATGAACGACATCGACGGCGCATCCCTGCTCAACGAGGTGGAAGCCTTCCACCGCCGCTTCAATGTCTTCCCCCGTGAAGCCGCGTACGTCGCGGTTGCCCTGTGGGACGCGCACGCGCACCTGCTCGACGCCTTCGACTCCACCCCACGGCTCGCATTCCTGTCTCCGGAGCCCGGTTCCGGAAAGTCGCGGGCGCTGGAAGTGGTGGAGACCCTGGTACCGCGCCCGATGCTCGCGGTGAATGCCCGTGCCGCCGCGCTCTTCCGGTCCGTCTCCGATCCGGCCGGACGGCCGACGATTCTGTTCGATGAGATCGATACCGTCTTTGGCCCCAAGGCGGGGGACAACGAGGAACTTCGCGGTTTTCTCAACGCTGGTCACCGCCGTTCCGGGGTCACCTACCGGTGCATCGGAGACGGCGGGAACCAGACGGTCGTGGAGTTCCCTTCCTACACGGGCGTCGCGGTGGCCGGACTCGGCTATCTGCCGGACACCATCACCACCCGGTCCGTCATCATCCGCATGCGCCGCCGCGCGAGGAACGAGACAGTGGAACCCTTCCGGGCCCGACTGCACGAGGCTGAGGGCAATGCCCTGCGAGACCGGCTCGCCCAGTGGGCTGACACAGTCCGCGAGGACATCGCCGGACGGTGGCCGGAGATGCCCGAGGGCGTCACCGACCGCCCGGCGGACGTGTGGGAACCCCTGCTGTCCGTCGCGGACGCGGCCGGTGGCAACTGGCCCGAGCGGGCCCGCACCGCATGCGTCGAACTCGTCAACGCCGCCCGCGCCGATGACAAAGGCTCCCTCGGCATCCGCCTGCTCACCGACCTCCGTGACCACGTCATGGCGGGTATCGACCGCATGCCCACCGTCGCCGTCCTGGACCGGCTGTGCGCGCTGGACGAAGCCCCATGGGCGGACATGGGCGGCCGGCCGCTCGACTCCCGAGGGCTGGCGAAGATGCTCGGGGAGTACATGACCAGCGACAACGCTCCCGTCAAGGCCCGGAACATCAAGACCGCCGGGACCGTGCTCAAGGGCTACTACGCCCTCGATCTCCACGACGCGTGGCAGCGGTACTGCCCTCCACCCCCCTCAGGAGCCGCTACCTCCGCTACCTCCGCTACCGCGCAGGTCAGCGCCCCGGAAACGGTAGCGGACGGCATCTTCCCCGCCGCTACCTGAGCGCTACCCCGCTACCGGCCCCGCGCCTCTACCGCCGGGGCCGGTAGCGGATCCATCCGCTACCGCTACCCCTATCCGCTACCTCGATCATGCCCCTGACCAGGGCGGTAGCGGAGGTAGCGGAGGTAGCGGACCTGACAGGGAGGGGAGCCCTACTCCCGCTCCCGTCGCGTTCCTGCTTGAGGAGGAGTCGTGGCCAAGCCGCGCGACGAAATGCTTTCCATCCCCGAAGTCATCGCCGAGATCGGCGTACCGCGAGCGACGTTCTACCGCTGGCGGCAGTGCAGAAAGGGCCCGAAGGCCATCAAGCTCCCGAACGGCGCCGTTCGCATCCGCCGCTCCGAACTGGATCGGTGGATCGCGAGCATGGAGGAAGCTGCGTGAACCACCGCAAGACCGATCGGACGGGCTCTCACAGTTCTGAGGGCCCGTCCGAGGCTCAAGAGCCCACGCTGTCCACCGACGTACGCGTCTGGAAGATCAGCAGGATCACCAGCAAGAAAGCCCCGTACCAGCTCCGATGGGTGGTCGCTGGGCAGGTCAAGCACGCGACCTTCGCCACCGTGGCGCTCGCCGAGACTCGCCAGTCCGATCTACGGAAGGCCATGCGCAAGGGCGAGGCATTCGATGTCGACACGGGCCTGCCGGAATCCGAACTGCGGGCTGCCGAGGCAAAGAAGAACGCCCGTCCCGATCCTTCCTGGTGGGACTTCTCCCGCGAGTACATGTCGGTACGGTGGCGAACCACCGCCGCCAAGACGCGGGAGGGATTGGCCGACAGCCTCGCCACGGTCGCGCTGGCCATGATGGGTGACGCGCCGAAACCACCAGCGCTGGAAGACGTGCGTGCGGCGATTCGGTGGCACGTCGTACCTGCGCACGAGGATGAAGAGCCCCCAGAGCATCTGGCGACCACGTGCTCGTGGCTGGGGCGGCATTCTTTGCCCCTGTCCGCGCTCACCGATGCGAAAGTCGTACGGGAGGTCAACTACCGGCTCTCGTTCAAGCTGGACGACAGCCCGGCGGCAGGCGAGACGTACAAGCGGCGGCGCCGTGGATTCAACACCGCCATGGAGTACGCGATCGAAGCGGGCTACGTGGACAGCAACCCTCTCGCCGGCATCAAGCGCTCCGGGTCCAAGACCCATGACGTGGTCGACCCTCGGGTCCTGGTCAATCAGGCGCAGGGAGCGCAACTCCTTACTGCGGTCTCCTACGTCGGGTCGGTCCACCGCAACCGTGGCCGCCGGCTGGTCGCATTCTTCGCCTGTCAGCTCTACGCGGCGATGCGGCCGGCGGAAGCTGTTGGGCTCCGGTTCGGGGACTGCCACCTGCCAGAGCAGGGATGGGGCACCCTCACCCTGCGCGAGACACGTCCCGTGTCGGGCAAGAAGTGGACCGACACGGGCAAGCGCCACGACAGGCGCGGACTCAAGTCACGGGATGCCAAGGCAGACCGCCCCGTGCCCATCCCGCCGGTCCTGGTCGCGATGCTTCGCGTGCACGTCCAGGAATTCGGCACGGCCAAGGACGGCCGACTGTTCGCCAATGAGCGCGGGGACGTGCTGGGAACGTCTAGCTACTGGCGCGTATGGCAGGAAGCGAGACCGCTCGCCCTGCCACCGGACAAGGAGTCATCCCTACTCGGTCGCCGCCCGTACGACCTGCGGCATACCTGCATCACGAATTGGCTGAACGCAGGGGTCCCCGTGGCCGAAGTAGCCCGGAGGGCAGGCAACTCCCCGGAGGTCATCCACCGCCGTTACGAAGGCTGCATCGACGGACACGAGGAGCTGAACAACAAGAAGATCGAGCAAGCAATGGGCTGGGCCTCGCCTCGCGTGTGACCTGCGCGCGGCTCACACGCCGCTCACACACAACCAGTGCGTGACAACGACAGAGAGCCGGACCCAGTGGGACTGGATCCGGCTCTCTGTACTGGGCACCTGCGCAGGTCAAGAGCTTGATCACCCTGATTGCTGCGGAGTGCCCCCGGCAGGATTCGAACCTGCGCACACGGCTCCGGAGGCCGTTGCTCTATCCCCTGAGCTACGGGGGCGAGTCGCCGTGGTGCTTGGCGACGAAGGAAACCCTACCAGCTTCCGCGGGGTGGCCGTGAACAGGTATTTCCAGGTCGGGTGGGGCGGGGTAGGAGCGGGGGTCAGGCTCGGAGGTAGGTGAGGACCGCCAGGACGCGGCGGTGGGTGTCGTCCGCCGGGGGGAGGTTCAGTTTGGCGAGGATGCTGCCGATGTGTTTGCCCACGGCCGCCTCGGAGACGACGAGTTGGCGGGCTATCGCCGCGTTGGACTTGCCCTCGGCCACCAGGGCCAGGACCTCGTGCTCGCGGGGGGTCAGGCGTTCCAGGGGGTCTCGGCGGCGGCGGAGCAGTTGGCGGACCACTTCCGGGTCGACGACCGTGCCACCGGAGGCCACGGACTGGAGGGCGGCTTCGAAGTCCTCCACCTGGCCCACGCGGTCCTTGAGGAGGTAGCCGACGCCGGAGCCGTCACCGGAGTCGAGGAGTTCGGCGGCGTAGGTGCGCTGGACGTACTGGCTGAGGACGAGCACCGGGAGGGAGGGCTGCCGTTCGCGGAGGCGGACGGCCGCGTGCAGGCCCTCGTCCTGGAAGCCCGGGGGCATTCGTACGTCGGTGACCACGATGTCCGGCGTGTGCTCCGCCACCGCCGTCAGCAGGGCGGGCGCGTCGCCCACCGCCGCGGCGACCTTGTGGCCGAAGCGGTCCAGCAGGGCGGTCAGGCCTTCTCGGAGCAGCACGCTGTCCTCGGCCAGCACGATGCGCAGCGTTCGGTTCACTCGCGCAGTGTGCCACCCAGGGCGGGGCGGGGCGCCTGCCGCGCCCGCCGGGGACGCCGGGGACGCGGGGACGCGGGGACGCCAGGGACGCCAGGGACGCCGGGGACGCGGGGACGCGGGGACGCCAGGGACGCCGGGGACGCCGGGGACGCGGGGACGCGGGGACGCCGGGGATTGCCGGCTCAGGCCGAGGCGCGCTTCCGGCCGCCGGAGGCCGTCTTCGAAGCCGTCTCGGCTGTCTTCGAAGCCGACTTGGCCGCGGCCTTCCCGGCCGTCTTCGACCCCGATCCGGACGCGGTCTTCCGCGCCGCCGTCTTCTTCGCCGCCGCCGTTTTCCTCGCCGCCGGCTTGGCCGCGGTCTTCGCCGCCGTCGTCTTCTTCGCCGGTGCCCTCTTCGCCGTCTTCTTCGCGGGGAGCCGCGTCACCTCCGCGACCTCGTCGCCCTCCGCCCGGCCCTCCTTCGCCGCGCGCACGCTGTTCTCCAGCGCCGCCATCAGGTCGAGGACCTTCCCTCCCCCGCCCGCCGCCGGCTCCCGTTCCGGCGTCGGGGCGCCTTCCGCCTTGGCGGCGATCATTTCCTCGACCGCCTCGCGGTAGTCGTCGTGCAGCGAGTCGAGATCGACCGAGCCGAGCGTGTCCATCAGGGCGTCGGCCAGGTCGAGTTCGGCCTCCCGTACGGTGACGTCGGTCTCCGGCGCGACGCCCTCGGGGACCCTGATCTCGTCCGGCCAGAGCAGGCCGTGCATCGCGATCACATCGCCGACCACCCGCAGCATCCCTAGCCGCTCCCGCCCCCGCAGGGCGAATTTGGCGACGGCCACCTTCTGACTGCGCTTCAGCGCCTCACGCAGCAGGGTGTACGGCTTGGCCGCGGGCACGCCGGCCGCGGAGAGGTAGTACGCCGTGTCCATCTGGAGCGGATCGATCGAGTCCGCCGGGACGAACGCGACGATCTCGATCGTCTTCGCCGTCGGCAGCGGCAGCGCGGCCAGATCGTCGTCGGTGATCGGGATCATGGACCCGTCGGCGTCCTCGTACGCCTTGCCGATCTCCGGCGTCGACACCTCCTCGCCGTCCAGCTCGCAGACCTTCCGGTAGCGGATACGGCCGCCGTCCGCCTTGTGGATCTGCCGGAAGGAGATCGAGTGGTTCTCGGTGGCGTTGACCAGTTTGATCGGGATGCTGACCAGCCCGAAGGAGATCGCGCCGTTCCATATGGATCGCACGTTCCATCCCTTTCATACGATATTCACGAAATATATGGGATTCTCATCGTATGACGCCGATCACAGAGGTGGAGGGGCGACGCCTGGCGCTCAGCAACCTGGACAAGGTCCTGTACACCGCCACCGGCACCACGAAAGGCGAGGTCCTGCACTACTACGCCCGTACGGCGGCCCCGCTGCTGGCCCATCTCGCCGACCGCCCCGTCTCCTTCCTCCGCTACCCGGACGGGCCCGACGGGCAGCTCTTCTTCACCAAGAACCCGCCGCCCGGTACGCCCGACTGGGTACGGGTCGCCGAGGTACCCAGAAGGACGGCCGACACCGGCCGGCAGGTGGTGGTGGAGGACCTGCCGTCGCTGATGTGGGCGGCAAACCTGGTCGTGGAGTTCCATACGCATCAGTGGCGCGCCGTCGCGCCCGAGCAGGCCGACAGGCTCATCCTCGATCTGGACCCCGGGGCGCCCGCCACCGCCGTGGAGTGCTGCGCGGTGGCGCTCTGGCTGCGCGAGCGGCTGGGTACGGACGGGCTGAAGGCGTATGTGAAGACCTCGGGGTCGAAGGGCCTGCATGTCCTCGTACCCCTGGAGCGCGCTCCGTCCGCGGACGTCTCGGCGTACGCGAAGGGTCTGGCCGTCGAGGCGGAGGCGGCGCTGCCGGAGCTGGTGGTGCACCGGATGCGGCGCTCGCTGCGGCCCGGGAAGGTCTTCGTCGACCACAGCCAGAACGCCGCCGCGAAGACCACCGCGGCGCCCTACACGCTGCGTGCCAAGGCGGAGCCGACCGTCTCCACGCCCGTGACCTGGGACGAGGTCTCCGACTGCACGGACGCCGAGCAGCTGGTCTTCAGGCTGGGGGACATCGAGGCGCGGTTGGAGCGGTACGGGGACCTCCTCGGCCCGCTCACCGACCCCGCCGTCGCCGCCCCGCTGCCCTGATCCCGGCCCGCTGCCCTAAGCCCGCCCCGCTGCCCTGAGCCCGGCCCCCTTCACGGCCGCCAGGGACACGCCCTAGACACGCAGCCAGCTGTGGCGGTCGCGCGCCGTCGCGTACAGGGACTCGATGTCCGCCGGTTTCAGTACGCCCCCGAGCGACGCCAGCGCCGCGATCTCGGTGTCGCGCAGGATCCGTACGTCCCGTGGCGTCGGCAGGGCGCCCGGGCCCGCGGCCTCGACCACGGCGAGTACGGGGCGTACGTCGGCCGCCAGGGCGCGCGAGGCGCGTTCCGCGGCGCGGCGGGCCCAGCGGAGATGGGGCGCGGGCGCGGAACGCCCCACGCGGACCTGCGGGTCGGCGACGGCGACCCGGCGCTTTCGGGCCGGGAGTGTCCGTACGGCCAGGACTCCGGCCGGGCCGATCGCCAGATGGTCGATACGGGCGGCACCGGGAAGCGGTATCGAGTGCAGCACCCGCCAGCCCGCGTCCTCCAGCCGGTCGAGCCGGTCGCCGACGGTCTCCTGAGCGAGCAGTTCCGCCTGCCGGGGGTCCTGACGCCATCGGCGCCACAGGAGAGACGAGGAAGACCCGGAGGACCGGTGGGACCCGGAGGACCGGCCGGACGGCGCCGCCCGCGGCGCGTCCAGCTCCGCGTGGAGCGCCTCGCCCGGACGGTTCGGGGCCAGGTCGTCATCGGGGTGGAGCGAGAGCCGGTCGAGATCGGCCGGGGTCGGCACCCGGGGTGGCCCTACGGCCACCTCGCCGGTGAGATACGGCGCCAGCGCGGACAGCACCTCGTCGCGCCCCGCCCCGGAGAGCACACTCACCCGTCCGGTGTCCTTGTCGTACCAGGCGACGGTCGTACCGTCCCGCAGAGTGACGTACAGCCGGTCGCGGCCCTGCCCGCGCGTCGGCGTGACGCGTAATCGGCTCATGCCCCACCACCCCCACGACCATGGGAACAGCACCCGGGCCACGGGGCAAGAGCCCTCGGCCACCGGCCCGGTGCCCCGCCCTGACCATTCCGTCCCGTATCGCGGGCCAGTTGTTCACCGCCGTGCGGCAGACTCTCCCTCAGTACGCGCTCCCCCAGCACACGCCGGTCCTCCCTAAGGAATCCCGCTCATGATCATCTTCGGTACCAAGGGCTACCTCTACCAACTGGCGATACTGACGCTGGTCTGCGGCCAGTGCGGCAATCCGTCGGCGCACACGCTCCGCAAGCGCGTCACGAAATTC
Organism: Streptomyces sp. NPDC056835; assembly: GCF_042789485.1. Lineage (NCBI taxonomy): Bacteria > Bacillati > Actinomycetota > Actinomycetes > Kitasatosporales > Streptomycetaceae > Streptomyces > Streptomyces sp. NPDC056835. The sequence continues at coordinate 33,914 of NZ_JBHUBB010000044.1, read as the reverse complement.
ACGCTGTTCTTCGTGCCGCTGTTCCCGTTCTCCACCAAGTTCGCGACCCAGTGCACGTTCTGCGGCGCGGAGCGGCAGGTGACCAAGGAGCAGGCCGACCAGCTCATGGCCCAGGGCACCGGGCAGGCGAGCGGACAGGGATACGGACCCGGGAACGGGCAGGGGTACGGACCTGGGAACGCGCAGGGCGGGCAGGGGTACGGACAGGGCGGCGGCCAGCCGTACGGGCAGCCGCCGCAGCGGAACCCCTACCAGCAGTGAACCCCTACCAACGGTGAACCTCCATCAGCGATGAGCTCCGGCCGGCGAAAGCGACCGCGGCACTCATCTCACCCATCTCCCCATAAGGCGATGGAACGACCAGCTGATGATGCGTCGGACCGAATGGCCTCCAGGTGAGTTCGGCATGCCCTACATCCCGACATAAACGGACATAACACCCGCCTCCTTGCTACGTTTCGACGCATGACCGCAACGACGGCGGACGCTCCCCTACCCGGGCTTCGCCACCCCAAGCGACGGGGTGTCGAACTCTCGCTCCTCGTCTGCGCCGTCCTCATCTCCGTCTTCGGCTACATCAGCGTCGGCCTCGGCAGGAACGACGCCGTACCGCCCGACGCCGCCGGATACGGCGCCGGTCTGGGCATGCTCGCCCTCCTCGCGCATATCGCCGTCCGGCTGCGCGCCCCGTACGCGGATCCCCTGCTGCTGCCCATCGCGGTGCTGCTCAACGGCCTCGGTCTGGTGCTGATCTACCGCCTCGACCTGGAGACTCCGGGCGACAAGGCCGCGCCCACCCAGCTGGTCTGGTCCACGTTCGGTGTCGCGTTGTTCATCGCCGTCGTCGTGTTCCTGCGCGACCATCGCCTGCTCCAGCGGTACGCCTATCTGTCGGTCGCCACCGCACTGGTGCTGATGATCGTGCCGATCTTCTTCCCCGCCGTGAACGGCGCCAAGATCTGGATCCGGCTCGGCGGACTCTCCTTCCAGCCCGGCGAATTCGCCAAGATCCTGCTCGCGGTCTTCTTCGCCGCGTACCTCGCCGCCAACCGCAACGCCCTCGCCTACACCGGCCGCAAGGTCTGGCGGCTCCAACTGCCCACCGGCCGCGTGCTCGGCCCGATCGTGGCGATCTGGCTGCTCAGTGTCATCGTCCTCGTCCTCGAACGCGACCTGGGCACCTCGCTGCTCTTCTTCGGGCTCTTCGTGATCCTGCTCTATGTCGCGACCGGACGCACCGGCTGGATCGCCGTCGGGCTGCTGCTCGCCGCGGTCGGCGCGTTCGCCGTCGGCTCGCTGGAGCCGCATGTCCACAGCCGCGTACAGGACTGGCTCGACCCCTTCGCCTCCATCGCCGCCGGCCGCGGACCCGGCCAGCTCGCCCAGTCCCTCTTCGCTTTCGCCGCGGGCGGGATGCTCGGAACCGGGCTCGGGCTCGGCAGGTCCGTCCTGATCGGGTTCGCCGCCAAGTCCGACTTCATCCTGGCCACGGCGGGCGAGGAACTGGGCCTGGTCGGCCTGACCGCCCTCTTCCTGCTGTACGCCCTGCTGGTCGCCCGCGGTTACCGCGCCGCCCTCGCGCTGCTCGACCCCTTCGGGCGACTGCTCGCCGTCGGTCTCTCCGCGATCCTCGCCCTCCAGGTCTTCGTCATCGCGGGCGGGGTGACGGGACTGATCCCGCTGACCGGCATGGCGATGCCCTTCCTGGCCCAGGGCGGCTCGTCCGTCGTCACCAACTGGGTGATGGTCGCGCTGCTCATCCGGCTGAGCGATTCGGCCCGCAGCCCGCGCCCGGAGAGCGCGGAGCCGGGCGTCATCGCGCCGGCCGAGGAGAACGGGAACGCCTGGAGGGACCAGCTATGACCCGCTACATCCGGCGGACCGCCGTCTTCAGTCTCCTGCTGCTGGTCGCCCTGCTGGTCAACACGGCCAAGATCCAGGTCATCGAGGCGAACTCCCTCAATCACAACCCCGCCAACCGCCGTGACACCGTGGCCCGTTACTCCCAGCCGCGCGGCAACATCCTCATCGACGGCAGAGCGGTCACCGGCTCCAGGGACAGCGGACAGCAGCTGCGCTACGAACGCACCTACACGCAGGGCCCGCTGTACGCGCCCGTCACCGGCTACGCCTCCCAGACGTACGGCACGACCCTGCTGGAGAACGCCGAGGACGACATCCTCTCCGGTACGGACCCGATGCTCGCCCCGTTCCCCTTCTGGAACGAGATCACCCGCGGCCGGCGCCCCAGCGGGCAGATCGCCACCACGATCAAGGCGTCCATGCAGCGGGCCGCGTACGAGGGACTGGCCGGCAGACGCGGCGCGGTGGCTGCCGTCGAGCCGTTCAGCGGCAGGATCCTGGCGCTGGTCAGCAGTCCGTCGTACGACCCCGGGCAGCTGTCGGGCACCGGCGCAGCCGTCAATGACGCGTGGGCCCGGCTGACCGGCGCGGACGCGCAGCCCCTGCTCAACCGGGCCATCCGGCAGACCTATCCGCCCGGGTCCGCCTTCAAGATCGTGACGGCGGCGGCAGCGCTGGATTCCGGGACGGTCACCGATGTCAACGCCCCGACCGGCATCCCCGAGCCGTATCTCCTGCCGGGCACGCGGACCGCGCTGCCCAATGAGGCGGACGGATGCGACGAGGCATCGCTGGACTACGCGATCAGATGGTCCTGCAATACGGTGATGGCCGGGCTCGGCGTGAGAACCGGGCTGTCCGCGATGGTGGAGACGGCACGGAAGTTCGGCTTCAACGACACCGGGATCACGATCCCTTCGGGGGTCGCCGCGTCCCACTTCGACACCCGTATGAGCGACGATCAGCTGGCGCTGTCCTCGATCGGGCAGTTCGACACGCGGGCCACCCCGCTCCAGATGGCGATGGTCGCGTCGGCGGTCGCGAACGGCGGGGAGCTCAAGTACCCCTTCCTGGTGGACCGGACCACGAACGCGGACGGCGACATCGTCTCCCGTACCGGCGAACGCTCCTACCGGCGGGCGATGAACCCGGCCACGGCCCAGCACCTGCGGCAGCTGATGATCGGGGTCGTCGAGGACGGTACGGGATCGAACGCGGGGATCGACGGGGCGACGGTCGGCGGGAAGACGGGGACGGCACAGCACGGGGTGGGCAACACCGGTACGCCGTACGCCTGGTTCATCGCCTGGGCGCAGGCGGGCAATTCGAGCCGCCCGGCGGTCGCGGTGGCGGTGGTCGTGGAGGCGGCGGAGGCGAACCGGTCGGACGTCAGCGGCGGGGGTGACGCGGCGCCGATCGCGCGGGCGGTGATGCGGGAAGCGCTGCGAAACTAGGTCCTGTCCGGGGCCCTCCGATCGGATCGGATCGGATCGGACGGGATGGGATGGGGAGAGGCTGGGGAGGGGCTGGGGGATGTCTGTGGCGGACGGTGTCGCGGAGGCGCTGGCGCGGATCGAACGGCTCGATCCCGCGCTGTGCGCCTTCATCGAGGTGTGGGACGCGGAAGCCAGGGAACGGGCGCGGACGGTGGACCGCCGACTACCGCTCGCCGGTGTGCCGTTCGCGGTGAAGGGGCCGTCCGGCATCCGGTCGTACGCGGCGGGGCGGCTGATCGCGGCGGGCGCCGTGCCGGTCGGGTCGACGGCGGTGCCGGGGCCCGGCACGTACTGGCAGACCTGGGGGCAGGGCAGGCACGGCCGTACGGTCAACCCCTACCGCGCGGACCGTACCCCCGGCGGGTCCTCCGCCGGGTCGGCGGTGGCGGTCGCGGCGGGCATGGTGCCGCTGGCGACCGGCAGCGACGGCGCCGGCTCCGTCCGGATCCCGGCGGCCTGGTGCGGGGTGTTCGGGCTGAAGACGACCAACGGGCTGCTGCCGTCCCCGGACCGTACCGGCCTGGCGTCGGCGGGTGTGCTGGCGCGGTCGCCGGCGGAGGCGCGGGCGTATCTGCGGTGTGTGCTCGGCGGTGACGAGGCGCCGCCACCGGCCTTTCCCGTGCCCGCGGTCTTCTCTCCCGACCTGGGGTACGCGCGGCCGGACCCGGAGGTGGTGGCGGTGGTACGGGCGGCGGTGGACCGGCTGGTGGCGGCGGGGGTCGTACGCCTTGAGCCGACGCGACGGCCGTTCACGCTGCTGGACCCGCGTGAGGCCTGGATGGCGATACGGAGCGGCGGCGGCTCGGAGGCGGCTGGGCCGGCGTCGGGGGTACCTGCGTCGGGGGTGCGGGGGCCGGATGTGCCGGCGTCGGACGTGCCGGCGTCGGACATAGCGGCGTCGGACATAGCGGCGTCGGACATAGCGGCGTCGGACATACGGGCGGAGAACGACCGGCGGCTCGACGCGCTCTTCGCCCGTACGCCGCTGCTGCTCACCCCGGTCACCCCCAACAGACCGCACGGTCACGAGGGTCCCGGCGAGCTGTACTCCACCGCGCTGACCTGGGCGTTCAATCTGAGCGGGCATCCCGCGGCCAGCATTCCGGCCGGTTTCACGGCGGACGGATGTCCGGTGGGGCTGCAATTGGTGGCGGCGCGCGGGGCGGACGCCTCGCTCCCCGAAATCGCCCTCGCGGCCCCGGACCCGGTCGACGTCCTCACGGCGCGGCCGCTCCCGCCTACGTCAGCGCCTCCCGGCGCTCCCGCCACGCCGTAGGGACCGAGCCCGTTCCGGTGCGGGCCGCGACGATGCCCGCCGTGATCGCGCAGGTCGTGTCGACGTCGCCGAAGCCCTCCGCCGTCGACCAGAGCGCGGCGGTCAGATCGTCGCGGTGGCGGGCCGCCGTCCATACCGCGAACGGCACGGTGTCGTCGGCGCGGATCCGCTGGCCGTTGCCGAGCAGATCCGCCGCCTTCCAGGGCTCGGTGGTGAAGGGCAGTTCCGCGGCCCGCGCCAGGCCGTCCCGTACCGGACCCTCGGGCGTGGCCTCCGCCACCGCCGCGACGGAGAGTTCGGACCGTACCGACAGCGCCGCCGCCACCGCGATGGCCACCGCGCCCGCGATGCCCTGCGGGTGCGCGTGGGTCACCTCGGCCGAGAGCACGGCCTGTTCGGCCACGCGGTCGAGGTCGGCCGCGAACCAGGCGCCCAGCGGCGCCACCCGCATCGCCGCGCCATTGCCCAGGCTGCCGCCCTCGAACAGCCCGGGGGTCAGGGTGCGCCAGCTCTCCGGTTCCGTCAGCAGGGCCGGCAGCAGCATGTGCATACCGTGCCCGTAACCGCGGGCCGGATCGGCGTCGTACATGAGGGCGAAGCACAGGGCGAGCCGGTCCTGGTCGATGGCGCCTCGTTCGTCGAGGACGCGTTGTATCGCGAGGGCCATCGCGGTGTCATCCGTCCAGTGCCACTCCAGCTCCGTCGGAGTGATCCTGGCCCTGATCTCCGCGTACGCGCGCTGACGCTCACGGAAGAGAGGGAACCAGCGTTCGCCGAAGGCGTCGCCCAGGGCGAGTCCTTCGAGACTGCGGCGGGCTGCCGCGCGGTCGGCACCGGGGTGTGGGGCGGTCATACGCGCCATCGTGCCGTGCGACGCGGTGTTACGCGGCCGGTTCCGGCGTATATCCATTATGGGGCATCGGAAGGCCGGATTTCGTCATTCCGGTGGACGATTTTGGGGCCCCTGGGGCGCTCTACGGTTGACGCATGCCTAACTCCCTTCAGCCCATTCACGTCCACGTTCACGACCACGGCGGCGAGGGCTCGCCCCTCCTGCTGCTGCACGGCGCCGGCCGCTCGCTCGCCGACTGGGACGCCGTCGCTCCGCTGCTCACCCAGCGCCACCGGGTGCTCGCCGTCGATCTGCCCGGTCACGGCCGCTCCGAAGACGGCCCGCGGCCTTGGTCGTTCGAGGCCGCCGCCCAGACGATCGAGTCCGTGCTCGACTTCTACGAGATTCCGGACGCCGTGCTCGTCGGCCACTCACTGGGCGGGATGCTCGCCCTGTACCACGCCGCCCACCGCTCCGGCGGAGCCACCGGCCGTACCACTCCCGGCGCTGTCAATCTCGACGGCTTCTGGTGGGGCCGCCCCGATCAGTACCCGGGGCTGGACGGTGCGACCGTCGCGGAAGGCCTGGCCCGCGTCGGCGAGATGATGCGAGCCGCCGCCGGGCAGATCGCGCCCGCCGAATATGTCGCGCAACAGGCCGCGTACGCGGAGCAGTTCGGCATCCCGTACGCCCGCGCCGAGGCGGCGGCCCGTGGCGCGGTGCGTGAGCTGCCCGACGGCCGTGTACAGACGCTGCCCGTACGGGAGCGGGCGCTGGAGATGTATGACGCGATGGACGCCCTCGATCTCTTCGCGCTGCTGCGGCGCGTGCCGTGCCCCGCGCTGTGCGTACGGGCCCGAAGGCCGCAGCCGCCGATGCCGGGGATGGAGTGGTTCCACGAGCTGACCGACTCGTACACGAAGGGCCTCGACCGGGATCTGGCCGCCCTCGTGGAGGAGCGTCGCCGCGACGGCGCCGCGCCTCTCGCCGTCGAGGACATCGACGCGACCCACGCGATGCTGCTGGAGGAGCCGGAGGCGGTGGCCGCGCTGCTGCTCGCGTTCACCGGCGGCCTGCGGGGATGAGCGGCCGACGGTTCACACGTTGGTAGACATGGAGTCAACAAGACGCGCACAGGGGATTGACGCCCTTGTTGACGAGCGGTCTCATAAGGGGTGACCGCCGGTAACCCGACTCGGCTCACCGTCTCAGTGAGCCGAGTCGGTGAGCCGCCGCCTCACACAGCCCGCCATCCAGCCATGAGGTGCGCTCAGCCATGACGACTGTGACCGAACGCGATGTGCAGCTGCTCCGCGACGCACTCGGCCCGCTCCGGGACCGCGAACAGGTCGCCCAGCGGCTGCTCGAATCCTCCGCCAAGCACTCCTTCGACCCCGACAAGGAACTCGACTGGGACGCGCCGGCCGAGGACGGCAAGTGGTTCTGGCCGCCGGAGCTGGTCTCGCTCTACGACACCCCGCTCTGGCGGACGATGTCCGAGGAGCAGCGGATGGAGCTGGCCAGGCACGAGGCCGCCTCGCTCGCCTCGCTCGGCATCTGGTTCGAGATCATCCTGATGCAGCTGCTGGTCCGGCATATCTACGACAAGCCCGTGACCAGCGATCACGTCCGCTACGCCCTCACCGAGATCGCCGACGAGTGCCGGCACTCGATGATGTTCGCCCGGCTGATCCACAAGGGCGGGGCCCCGGAGTATCCCGTGCCGCGGCTCTACCACAATCTCGCGCGCGTCCTGAAGACCGTCTCCACCACGCCCGGTTCCTTCGCCGCCACACTCCTCGGTGAGGAGATCCTCGACTGGATGCAGCGGCTGACCTTCCCGGACGAGCGGATCCAGACCCTCGTGCGCGGGGTGACCCGTATCCATGTCATCGAAGAGGCGCGTCATGTCCGTTACGCGCGCGAGGAGCTGCGCCGCCAGATGGTGACCGCGCCGCGCTGGGAGCGGGAGTTCACCCGGCTCAGCTGCGGTGAGGCCGCCCGGGTCTTCTCGGTCTGCTTCATCAATCCACAGGTGTACGAGAACGTCGGCCTCGACCGCCGGCAGGCCGTCGCCCACGTGCGGGAGAGCGGTCATCGCCGGGAGGTGATGCGGACGGGCGCCAAGCGGCTCACCGATTTCCTGGACGACATCGGTGTGCTGCGGGGGACCGGGCGCAGGCTCTGGAAGTCCTCCGGCCTCCTCGCCTGACCGGCGCCCCGGTCCGTACCCCCACCCGGCCGCCCGGCGGTTACGCTGCGGACATGACCGCGCCCGCAACGCCCGCGTACCGAAGGCTCAGCGTCGAGGAGCGCCGTACGCAACTCCTCGACGCGGCCCTCGGCCTCTTCGCGCACCGGGCGCCCGAGGATGTCTCGCTCGATGATGTCGCCGCCGCGGCCGGGGTGTCCCGGCCGCTCGTCTACCGCTATTTCAGCGGCGGCAAGCAGCAGTTGTACGAGGACGCGCTGCGCTCGGCCGCCGACGAGCTGGAACTGTGCTTCACCGAGCCGCCGGTGGGGCCGCCGACCGAGCGGCTCGGGCGTGTCCTCGACCGCTATCTCGACTTCGTCGGCCAGCACGACACCGGGTTCAGCGCGCTGCTCCGGGGCGGCAGTGTCTGTGAGACGTCCCGGACGACCGCGATCGTCGACGAGGTACGGCGGGCCGCGGCCGAACAGATCCTGCTGCACCTCGGGACAGGCGGGGCGTCCGGGACAAGCGGGGCAGGCGGGACGGACCACGCGGGTGCCGCGGCGGCGCCCGGCGCACGGCTGCGGATGCTGGTGCGCACCTGGATCGCGGCCGTCGAATCCGCCTCGCTGATATGGCTCGACGAGGAGAAGCGCCCGCCCGCCGGCGAGCTGCGCGACTGGCTGGTCGACCATCTGATCGCGCTGCTGGTGGTCACGGCCGCCACCGACGAGGAGACCGCCGCGGCCGTCGGCGCGCTCGTGGCGTACGAACACCCGGACGGCCCCGTGGGAACGCTGGCCCGCCGGGTGCTGCCCCTGGTGAACGCGGCGGCGCACCTCCCGTAGGTGAGACTGGGGGCGTGAGAAGCGAAGACACTCCCTTTGTCGGCGGGCCGCTGGACGGGCGCGTCCTGCCCGTACTGACGGGACCGACCGGCCAGCCGCCCAAGTGGTACGAGGTCCCGGTGCCGGACGCGGACGGCGGGCCGCCCACCGTCCTCACCTACCGTCGTGCCCCGGCCGGCTACACCAAGCGGCTCGGGATCCAGCGCGGCTGGAAGTACGAGTACGTGGCCGAGGGCCGCGAGCGGCGCACGCTGAAGTGGCCCTGGTCGAAGCCCGGTGACGGTACGGAGCGGGGCGACCGTCCCTCACAGGGATGATGCTGTTGCTCCACCGAGCCCATTAATGCGCTCTTCACATCCCATATCACCTCATCATCGCCATCATCACCTAGGGCTGGACTGTCCATCCCGCAACCGGAGGTGATGACGTGTCAGGCAGAATGTTGCGATCCGTCTGTACGGCGGCGCTGGCCACCGCGACGGTCTTCGCGGCGGTGCCGATCGCGTCGGCGTCGCCGTCTCCCTCCCCCGCCCCCGCCCCCTCGGCTTCCACCGGGGCCGACGGGCCCGGCGGCCCCGGCGCCACCGACGCCGCGGACGTCACCGATGACGCCCCGCCCAGTACCGTCGCGGAGATGCTGACCCGGCTCCAACAGCTCTACCGCGAGGCCGAGAAGGCCACCGAGGAGTACAATGCCACCGCCGCCGAACTGACCCGGCAGCGCGCCGAGACCAAGAGGGTGGACTCCGAACTCGTCCGGGCCCGCGCCGCGCTGGCCCTCAGCCGCGTCAACGCCGGCCGGCTGGCCCGCGAGCAGTACCAGGGGCAGTCCGGTCTCTCCGGCTATCTGCGGCTGTTGCTCGCCCGCGACCCGCAGAGCGCCCTGGACGAGACGTATCTGATGGCGCGCGCGGCGCGCGGCAGGGCGGAGACGCTGAACCGGCTGACGGGCGGCGAGCAGCGCGCCCGAACCCTCGCCGCGGCGTCCCGCGAAGCCCTCGACCGTCAGCAGGCGCTCGCCACGAAGCAGAAGAGACAGCGCGACATGGTCAGATCCCGGCTCCTGGAGGTCGAGAAGCTGCTCGCCTCCCTCAGCCGCGCTCAGATCAAGGCTCTGACCGATCTCGAACGGGCCGGTACGGACAAGGCCCAGCGCGAACTGCTCGCCTCCGGCGCCCTCGGTGACGGCACACCGCAGGGCGCGGGCGGACCCCAGGGCGCGGGCGGTCCGGCCGGCACAGCGGTCCGTATGGCGCCCTCGCGGGCGGGCCAGGCGGCCCTGGAGTACGCCGTCGAGCAGATCGGCAAGCCGTACGAGTGGGGCGCCGAGGGGCCCGATTCGTTCGACTGCTCCGGGCTGACCTCCCGGGCCTGGGCGCGCGCCGGCCTCGCCATCCCCCGTACCAGCCAGGAGCAGTGGAGCGAACTCCCCAAGGTCTCGCTGCGCGAGCTGCGCCCCGGCGATCTGGTGATCTACTTCCCGGGGGCCACGCATGTGGCGATCTATCTGGGCGACGGGATGGTGATCCAGGCGCCGCGCCCCGGGACCAATGTCAAGGTCTCCCCCATCGCGGCGAATCCCCTGCTGGGCGCGGTACGTCCGGACCCGGAGGCCGGGGCGCTGGACCCGGAGGCGTACGAGCCGCCCGCACTGCCCCCGGGCGCGCTGGACGGCTCGGACGCCGGTTACGGCGAGGAGGCGGCACCGGAGGTCTGAACCGGCCCGGGGTCAGGCGTCAGGCCGCGCCCGCCGCCTCCGCCAGAAACGCGTTCGTCTTCGCCGGCTCGTAGAAGAAGTTCTCGAAGTCCGCCGGGTCGTCGAAGCCGTTCGCGAACCGGTCGGCGACCGGCGGCAGCTGGCCCGCCGCGCCGATCAGGTTGAGGACATGCTCCGGCGGGACCCCCAGCATCGCGTTCGTCCACTTGGTGACATGCCGCGCGGTGTCCCAGTAACGGTCGAACGCCGACCCCATCCACGCCTCGTCGAACGGCTGGTCGCCATGGCTCACGATCGAGTCGAGATAGGAGGCGGCACACTTGGACGCCGAGTTGGAACCCTGCCCGGTGATCGGGTCGTTGGCGACGACGACATCGGCGACACCGAGCACGAGACCGCCGCCCGGCAGCCGCCCGATCGGGTTGCGTACGGTCGGCGCGTACCGCCCGGACAGCGTGCCGTTGGCGTCCGTCAGCTCGACCTTCGTGGCGCGCGCGTACTCCCAGGGTGTGAAGCGCTCCATCAGCTCCAGAGTCAGCGAAAGATGCTCGGCGGGGTCCTTGACGCCCTGGAAGACATCGAGCGGACCGCCGGGTATGCCCTCCCAGAAGAGGATGTCCGCGCGGCCCGAGGTGGTGAGGGTGGGCATCACGAACAGCTCGCCGACGCCCGGCACCAGATTGCAGCGGACCGCGTCGTACTCCGGGTGCTCGGGGCGCGGCCCCAGCCCGTGGACATACGCGACGGCGAGCGCGCGCTGCGGCGCGTCGTACGGGGAGCGCGAGGCGTCGCGGCCGAACATCGAGACCAGTTCGCCCTTGCCCGCGGAGACCAGGACCAGGTCGTACGTGCGGGAGAAGAAGTCCAGGTCGGAGACGGCCGCGCCGTGGATCACCAACTGGCCGCCGCGCTGCGCGAAGGTCTCCATCCAGCCGGCCATCTTGACCCGCTGGTCGACGGACTGGGCGTAGCCGTCCAGCGTGCCGACCCAGTCCACGGCCCGGGTCGAGTCGGGGGCGGCGACCGAGACACCGACGCCTTCGATCCTCGGCGCCTGGGACTCCCAGAAGCCCAGCTGGAGATCGCGCTCGTGCTGGAGCGCGGTGTGGAACATGCACTGCGTGGACAGGACCCGGCCGGACCGGATCTCGTCCGCCGTGCGGTTGGACATCAGGGTGATCTCGTAACCCCGCGACTGGAGTCCGAGGGCGAGCTGGAGCCCGGACTGGCCTGCTCCGACGATGAGTATCTTCCGCATGGCGGGTTCTCCGTTTGCGTGCGTGATGCTACGTGTGGCGGCGGGTGCGGCGTACGTGACGTGGATGACGTACGCCACGTACCCGACAAGTGCGACAGGTAGCGCCGGAAGACGACGTGCGGCGGGGCGACGCGGCGCGCGCGTACCCACGACCGACGTGGCCTGACATGGCTGATAACTGACGTCGGATCAGGCTACCCGGCCGGTCACGCGCTACTCCGGAGAGGTGTCGAGCGCGTGCCGCACCAGCGCGAGCAACGACTCGACCGCCGTGATCCGTTTGCGCGCGTCCATGATCAGTACAGGCACGCCCGGCGGAATCGTCAAGGCCTCACGCACATCGTCCGGCCCGAACGCCGGTGTTCCCTCGAAGTGGTTGACGGCGACGACGTACGGCAGTCCGCAGCTCTCGAAGTAGTCGAGCGCCGGGAAGCAGTCGGGCAGCCGTCGGGTATCGGCCAGCACGACCGCGCCGATCGCACCGCGCACCAGGTCGTCCCACATGAACCAGAAGCGCTTCTGGCCCGGGGTACCGAAGAGATACAGGACCAGATCGTCATCGAGGGTGATACGCCCGTAGTCCATCGCCACGGTCGTGGTCACCTTGTCGGGCGTCGCGCTGAGATCGTCGACCTCCGCGCTCGCCTGGGTCATCAGCGCTTCGGTCTGGAGCGGCGGAATCTCCGAGACCGCCCCGACGAAGGTCGTCTTGCCGACACCGAAGCCACCCGCGACCACGATCTTGGTGGCGATCGGCGCGCGCGTACGGTCCAGCTGCCAGGGCTGTAGATCCTCTTCCCGTTCGGGCTCGACGGCGGTCGGCGGTGAGCCGGTGACGCCGAACGCGGCGATGACGTCAGAGGCGGCGGAGTCCACTCAGCACCCTTTCCAGCAGCGCGTGGTCGGGCTGGCCGGTGTCGTGCCCGGTCCCGTACACACGGATCTTTCCCTGGTCGGCGAGGTCGCTGAGCAGCACCCTCACCACCCCCAGCGGCATCTTGAGCAGCGCCGACACCTCGGCGACGGTACGCATGCGCCGGCACAGCTCGACGATGGCCAGCATCTCCGGCATGACGCGTGACGCGCCTCCACCGTCCGTCAGTTCCCTGCGCTCGTCGGCCGCTTCGAGCGCGGCGACGAAGGTCTCGACCAGCAGGACATGGCCGAACCGGGTGCGCCCGCCGGTGAGCGAGTACGGACGGACCCGGGCGGGCCTGCGGTCGGCGCCGCGCACGGGCAGCCCGCGGGCGGGATCGGTGGGCGGCGTCATGTGGCGCTCTCCATCGACTTGCGCAGCTCGTCGCGGAGTTCGGGCGTCAGTGCGTGCCCGGCGCGGCCGACGAAGAGCGCCATGTGGTAGGCCACCACGCTCATGTCGCAGTCGGGAGTGGCGTGCACCCCGAGCAGCGAGCCGTCGCTGATCGCCATGACGAAGACACTGCCCTCCTCCATGGCGACCATGGTCTGTTTGACCCCGCCGCCGTCCATCAGCTTCGCCGCTCCGACGGTGAGGCTGCCGATGCCCGAGACGATCGTGGCCAGATCGGCGCTGGAGCCGCGGGGGCCCTCCCTGCGCACGGTGGTGGTCGCCTCGGTGTTCAGCCCCGGGTCGGAGGAGAGCAACAGGAGTCCGTCGGACGAGACGACGGCGACCGAGTGCACCCCTGGCACCTCCTCTACGAGGTTGCTCAACAGCCAATGCAGGTTACGGGCTTCGCTGCTCAGTCCGAATGTGCCGGTCGCAGTCACTTGCGTGCCTCCTCGACTGTTTCCCCCGTCTCTGCGGTATGTACCTCGGTCCGTGCCGCGGAGGCCGGGGGCTCCGCGTGCTCAGCCCGGTCAGACTGTTCCGACTGCTCCGTCAGTTCGGCCTCGACATCGCGCCGGCCTTCCTTGGCCCCCTGGTGGAAGCCGCCGAGTCTGCGGCGCAGCGCTTCGGCGTCCACACTGCCGGTACGCCCGGTGGGCGCGGCGGCGGGCTTGACGATCCTCGGGGTGCGCTTGGGCAGCCCCTTGTCGGTGATGCGTTCCGGTCCGTCCGCGTCGGTCGGCGCGGCCGGCTCCGCCTCGGCGGATTCCGGCTGCCGGGGCAGCCGCATCGCGAACGTGTCCTGGTCGGGGCCGGTGGTCGGCGGCTCACCGTCGTGGACACGCTCGTGGGAGTCGGGGCCGATGGCGTACGGGCCGACGGCCGTGTCCGGGTCCGGGGTGGTCGTCCCGTACGCGGCGACGGCGCCGGTGTCGGCCGTCCGTTCCCGCTCGGTCGTACGTTCCCGCTCGGCCGCGCCCGCTCCGCTGGCCTCTTCGGCCTCGGCCCGGCGGATCGCCGCCTCGGCGGCCACCACCAGCGGGTCGACCTCGGGCGCCGGGGCTTCGGCGGGACCCGTGGACTCCGCGGGATTCCCGGCATCGGCCGTCGGCCGGTCCAGCGCCGAACGGCCGTGGAGCGTATTGGAGTTGGCCTCCGCCGTCGAGCCCGGCTGGTGGAGCGCGGGGGCCGCGCCCGCCGCCCGTGCCCGGTGCGGTGAGCCGGCCGGCGGCGATGTCGGCAGCAGCGCCTGCGGCAGTACGACGACCGCGGCCACACCGCCCTGCTGGTGCTCGCGCAGCTCGACCCGTACACCATGGCGCGCCGCGAGCAGCCCGGCGACGCGCAGGCCGAGCCCCTCGCCCTCCGGCTCGCTCACGAACGGCTTGCCCGGAGCGTCGTCCAGCCCCTCGGGGCCTTCCGGTTCGGCGAGTCGCGCGTTCAGCGCGGTGAGCCGGTCCGCGGACATGCCGATGCCCTGGTCCTGTACGGAGAGCACCACCTCGCCGGTCTCCAGCAGCCAGCCGGAGAGCTGGACCTCCGCGTCCGGCGGCGAGAAGGAGGTGGCGTTCTCCAGCAGCTCGGCGACGAGATGGCTGAGATCGTCCGCGGCGAAGCCGGCCACCTGCGCGTGCGGCGGCAGGGACTGGATCGTGATCCGCTCGTACCGCTCGATCTCGCTGACGGCCGCGCGCAGTACGTCCACGAGCGGCACGGGCCCGATCGAGCCGTGGCCGTGCTCATGGCCGGCGAGCACGAGCAGATTCTCGCTGTGCCGGCGCATGACGGTGGCCATGTGGTCGAGCTTGAAGAGGGTGGCCAGCTGCTCCGGGTCCTGCTCGCGCTCCTCCAGGCCCTCGATGACACCGAGCTGGCGCTCCACGAGTCCGAGGGTGCGCAGCGAGAGATTGACGAAGGTGTGGTGCACGGTGTGGCGCAGCCGCTGGAGCTGGGCGGCGAGTTCGGTCGTGCGCTCCTGGAGTTCGGCGCGCTGGGCGACGATCTTCTCGCGCGCGCCGATCAGGCCCTGCCGGTCCCTGTCCAGCTCCTCGGCGCGGGTGGAGAGGTCGAGCAGCTTGCTGTGCAGGCCGTTGAGGGACCGTACGACCTGCGCGAACTCATCGTTGCGGCCGGTGAACCTGACCGGCTCCTCGGTCTCCGGCGCCTCCGAGAGACGGGCCGCTCCGATCCGTACGACCGCGAGCGGCCGGGTGAGCGTACGGGCGACGGCGGTGGAGACCCCGACAGCGATGAGCAGACAGCCGCCGAGCAGCGCGATCCGCAGTTCGAGGCCGGTGACGGCGTCGTCGCGCAGCGCTTCCAGCCGCTCCAGCTGGCTGGTGCCGAGACCGGACTCGACGCCGCGCATCTGGTCGATCCTGGCGGAGAGCGCGGATTCGACCTTTTCCTGGTCGGCCTCGCGGTCGGAGTCGGAGAGTTGGGGCCGGTCGGTGAGCCGGGTCAGATACCCCTCGGCGGTCTTGATCTCGGGCCCGGTGACGGTGCCGGTGAGCGATTCACGCGCCTCGGTGTCCGCGCTCTGGTCGAAGTCGGCGAGCGCTCCGAGTTCGCGTACGTGTGCCTTCTGCGCGTCGGCGCTGAGGTCGTCGCGGAGCTGGTCGTTCTTCTTGCTGTCCGCGTCGGACTCGGACTCGATGGGGAGGCCCGTGATCAGGTCGTACCGCGGTGCGGTGTCGGTGGGGGCGGGTACGGCGAGCGCGGCCAGCAGCAGTCCGCGGGTGGCGGAGGCCTGCTCGACGGCGCGGGAGAGCGCGGCGGGGGCGCGGGTGCCGTCGGCGGCCTCGGCCGGGGTCCGCTCGGCCAGCTCGTCGGCGAGGGCCTGGAGCTTGGCGATGACCTCGGAGTACGCGCGGTACGCCTCCAGCGCGGAGCCCTCGCCGGTGAGGGCGGTACGGCGGATGGAGGGGACGGTGGAGAGGTCGCGCAGCAGGCCGGGAGAGGCGGACGCGTTGGCCCGCATCTCGTCGATCTGCCGGTCGACCCGGGTGCTTCGGGTGTCCGAGACCGTGTGCTCGCCCTTGTCGCCCTTGCCACCCTCGTCGCCGGAACCTTCGGGCTGCTCGGCGCGGCCGGCGGCGATATAGACGATGACGTCGTCGCGCTCGTCCGCGAGGGAGTGGCTGAGGATCACGGCCCGCCGGTTCAATTCGGCGAGGACGACCAGGTTCTGGGCATCGTTCAGCTCGGTGGAGGCGGTGAGTACGGCGGGGGTGCCTGCCGCGATGACGGTGACCCCCAGGACCGCGACACCGGCTACCAGCCGGTTGCGTACCCGCACTCGGCGTCCTTCCTGAGCCTTGCCGGAATCGGTCGTGACAGTCCCGGCCTTGGCGTTCCCGGCCTTCTTCTTACCGTTCTTGCCGCTCTCGCCGTTCTTACCGCTCTTACCGGCTTTCGTGGCCGAAGTGGCCGAACTGGTCCCGGGCGCGGTGACCGAGGTGGCCTCGTTCCGCCCGACACCGCTACCCCGAGGCCGCTTCTTCTGCACCGGTGCTCGCATTCTTGACTCGTCCGCCCATGAAGCAGAGGTGACGACCGGTCACTACGTGAGAACCCCCACCCCTGGCACGGCTGTCGACCATTCCAGCGCCCTTGGGAGGAAGGCGCGCATCGGCCGCTCCGCCACCTGAAGGAGTGAACAGCAAGAAGGAGTTGACGAACAACTCTTCCCACCTGAGGCCCGTCGTGAACATGGCGTGCCGGGTGGACCTTCCGCGCGGGCTTTGGCAAGATTCGCGCCCGCAGCTTCACCGACCCCCTCAATCCGGCCCCCTTCGCGCCTCCGTCCGGCTTCGTCCGGGACTCATTCTGACCGAATGAGAGCGGTTGACCTGGCGGAACGGACCGATCGGCACGACGTGCAGACACCGTGAAGAGTTCATGCGGATAGCCGGGAAAGTCATGCACACTGGTGCGCATGCGTATCGAACTCGCCACCACACCCGGTGCCGCCGTACGGCCCAATGAGGACTGGACTTCCGTGGTCCTGCCCGCCGGGGGCGAGGGCGGCGCGCTGGTCGTGCTGGACGGCGTGACACCCCCGGCCGGGGACGACGGATGTGTACACGGCGTGCCCTGGTTCACCGCCAGGCTGGGCGGCGCGCTCGCCGAACTGTCCGGTTCACGACGGGATATGCCACTGGCAGAGATCCTCGCGGTGTCGATCGCGCGTACGGCGGACGCCCACCGCGAAACCTGTGACCTTTCTCACGTACGCACACCTCAGGCGACCGTCGTACTCGCGCGCTGGGGTTCGGACGCCATCGAACATCTGGTGCTCTCCGACTCGACGCTGCTGCTTGAATCGCCGGACGGCGAGGTGCGCGCGGTGCTCGATGACCGTCTGGACCGCGTGCCGCGCGAGGCGCTGCGCTCGGTGGCCACGGCGGACGCGCTGCGCAACGCGGAGGGCGGCTTCTTCACGGCGGCCGCGGACCCGGCGGTCGCGGCGAAGGCGGTGACGGGCCGTACGCCGGCGGCGGAGGTGCGCACCCTGCTGGCGCTGACCGACGGCGCGGCCCGCTGGGTGGAGGTCTTCCGGGAGGGCGGCTGGGCGGACTGTCTGGCGCTGGTGCGCAAGAACGGCGCGCAGGAGCTGATCGACCGGGTGAGGGCGTCGGAGTCGGCGGACCCTGACGGGGTGACGTTCCGGCGGGGTAAGGCGAGCGATGACGCGACGGTGACCTACGTGGAGCTGTAGGGAGGCGGGCGAGGGAGGGGACGGGCGGCCATCGGGCGCCGACCCGCCGGGCGCCCCTCGGACTCGCCGGGCGCCCCCTCCCTTACCCGTGTCCCCGGTCAGCTCTCGGCGCGGGCGTTCAGATGGTGGAGCAGCCGGGCCAGTTCGGCGATCTCGGAGCGGTCCCAGTCGGCCAGCTTCTGTACGTACCGCTCGCGGCGCGCGTCACGCACCCGCCGGAAACGGGCACGGCCCTCATCGGTGATCCGGACGAGCGAGGCGCGCCCGTCGGCCGGATCGGGCTCGCGCGTCACCAGCCCCAGTTCCTCCAGGGCACGCAGCTGGCGGCTTATCGTCGCCTTGCCGACCCCGAAATAGGCGGCGAGTTCGGTGGCCCGCTGACAGCTGTTCTCGTCCAGCCGTACGAGCAGTCCGTACGCGGCGGGCTCCAGCTCGGGATGGACCTCGCGCGCCATTTCGCCGGAGCTGGCGCGAGCGCGGCGCAGAAAGACCGCCAGTTCCCGTTCCAGTGCCAGGAATTCGTGGTCCACACCACTGCCTCCGGCGAGTCCGGGATCTTTCGCCGTACCATTTCCGTGCACGTCAGCACCCATCGCGCGCTTTCCCGCTCCTGAAAGTTTCTTTCGCCGACGACCGTTGCCGCAGCTCCGTCAGTATTTCGCAGGTTTATACCAACGGAACCAGCGTGGCGCTCTTCCGTCTCAAGGCTCTACGTGCGTAGCGTCAACGCTGGCATGTCCATTGCACTACATGTCGACATGTCGGACCGTCATGAGATTCCCCCCCACCGAGGTCTTCGGAGGCACGCAATGCCCGTGCACAGATCCGGAACGACCGGCCGTTCGTTCGCCGCCGTGGCCGGCGCTCTCCTCGCAAGTCTCGCGCTCCTGATCACCCTCCCGGGTGCGGCGGGCGCCACCACCACCCCGGCCGACCCACCGGCCGGCACACCCGTACGCGGCTCGGCCCACATGGGCATGGGCGTCATCGAGCACGACGGCCAGGGCCCGCTGCCCCGCGCGGACCGCGTCGTCCAGACGGAAGGCGTGGACGTCTCCGGCCATCAGGGGAACGTCGACTGGGCGTCCCTGTGGAACAGCGGCGTGAAGTGGGCCTACGTCAAGGCCACCGAGGGGAACTACTACAAGAACCCCTACTTCGCACAGCAGTACAACGGCTCCTACAACATCGGCATGATCCGGGGCGCGTACCACTTCGGTACGCCGAACGACTCCAGCGGCGCCAACCAGGCCAACTACTTCGTGGACGGCGGCGGCGGCTGGTCGCGCGACGGCAAGACCCTGCCCGGCGTGCTGGACATCGAGTGGAACCCGTACGGCGAGCAGTGCTACGGCAAGACGCCGGCCCAGATGGTCGCCTGGATCCGCGAATTCCTGAACACGTACAAGGCCCGCACCAGCCGCGACGCCGTGATCTACACGGCCACGAGCTGGTGGAAGACCTGTACCGGCAACTACGCGGGCTTCGGCTCCACGAACCCGCTCTGGCTCGCCCGCTACAACACGACGATCGGCGAGCTGCCGGCGGGCTGGGGCTTCCAGACGATCTGGCAGTACACCTCGACGGGCCCCATCGTCGGCGACCACAACAGGTTCAACGGCGCCCTGGACCGAGTCCAGGCCCTGGCGAACGGCTGACCGCACCGCACCGCCCCGCACCGCGACACCGCGTGACACCACATGACACCGCGCGGTCCCGGCCGGAACTGAGGGCCGGTCGGGACCGCGTTGTCATGGGTTTGTAGTCATGGGCTGCCGGGGCCGGGGGCACGGAGGCGCCTGTGTCACGCCGCCGCTGAGACCAGGACCTCCGCCGGGGAGAGCGCGATGTCCAGGACCTGGCGGACATCCGTCACCGGATGGACCTCCAGCTTGTCCAGGATCTCGGCCGGGACATCGTCCAGGTCCGGCTCGTTCCGCTTCGGGATCACGACCGTCGTGATGCCCGCGCGGTGCGCAGCCAGCAGCTTCTGCTTGAGGCCGCCGATGGGCAGGACACGTCCGGTCAGCGAGACCTCGCCGGTCATGGCGACGTCCGTGCGGACCAGCCGGCCGCTGAGCAGCGAGGCCAGGGCCGTCGTCATCGTGATACCCGCGCTCGGGCCGTCCTTCGGCACCGCGCCCGCCGGGAAGTGGATATGCACGCCCCGGTCCTTCAGATCCGCCACCGGCAGCTCCAGTTCGGCGCCGCGCGAGCGGAGGAAGGAGAGCGCGATCTGTGCCGACTCCTTCATCACGTCACCGAGCTGTCCGGTCAGGGTCAGGCCGGACCCGCCCGTCTCCGGGTCGGCCAGCGACGCCTCGACGTAGAGGACGTCACCGCCCGCGCCCGTGACCGCTAGGCCCGTGGCCACGCCCGGCACCGCCGTGCGGCGCTCGGCCGGGTCCTGGGCGGACTCGGGTACGTGGTGCGGCCGGCCGATCAGCTTGCTCAGATGTTCGGCGCCGAGGGTGAACGGCAGCTCCCGTTCGCCCAGTTCGTGCTCGGCCGCGACCTTGCGGAGCAGCCGCGCTATGGCGCGTTCCAGGTTTCGCACGCCCGCCTCGCGAGTGTACTCGCCCGCCAGCTTGCGCAGCGCGTCCTCCTCCAGGGTGACCTCGCCGGGCTCCAGGCCCGCGCGCTCCAGCTGCCTGGGCAGCAGGTGGTCCTTGGCGATGACGACCTTCTCGTCCTCCGTGTAGCCGTCGAGCCTGACCAGCTCCATACGGTCGAGCAGCGCCTCCGGGATCGCTTCCAGGACATTCGCCGTGGCGAGGAACACCACGTCGGACAGGTCGAGTTCGACCTCCAGGTAGTGATCGCGGAAGGTGTGGTTCTGCGCCGGGTCCAGGACTTCGAGCAGCGCCGCGGCCGGGTCGCCGCGGAAGTCGGAGCCGACCTTGTCGATCTCGTCGAGCAGGACGACCGGGTTCATCGAACCGGCCTCCTTGATGGCCCGGACGATACGGCCGGGCAGGGCACCGACGTACGTACGCCGGTGGCCGCGGATCTCCGCCTCGTCCCGTACGCCGCCCAGCGCCACCCGGACGAACTTCCGGCCCATGGCGTGCGCGACACTCTCGCCGAGCGAGGTCTTTCCGACGCCCGGAGGGCCGACGAGGGCCAGTACGGCGCCGCCGCGACGGCCGCCGACCACACCGAGACCGCGGTCCGCGCGCCGCTTGCGCACGGCCAGGTACTCGGTGATGCGCTCCTTCACGTCCTCCAGGCCGGAGTGCTCGGCGTCGAGCACGGCCTGGGCGCCCCTGATGTCGTACTCGTCCTCCGTGCGCTCGTTCCAGGGCAGTTCGAGGACGGTGTCCAGCCAGGTGCGGATCCAGGAGCCCTCGGGGCTCTGGTCGGACGAACGCTCCAGCTTGTCGACCTCCTTCAGCGCGGCTTCCCGCACCTTCTCGGGGAGGTCGGCGTTCTCGACACGGGTCCGGTAGTCGGCGGACTCGTCGTCGTCGCCCTCACCGTTGATCTCGCGCAGTTCCTTGCGTACGGCGTCGAGCTGGCGCCGGAGCAGGAACTCGCGCTGCTGCTTGTCGACGCCTTCTTGGACGTCCTTCGCGATGGACTCGGCGACGTCCTGTTCGGCGAGGTGTTCGCGCAGCTGCTCGGTGGCGAGCTTGAGCCGGGCCACCGGGTCGGCGGTCTCCAGCAGCGCCACCTTCTGCGCGGTGGTCAGGAACGGTGAGTAACCGGAATTGTCGGCGAGCGTGGACACGTCATCGATCTGCTGGACGCGGTCCACCACCTGCCAGGCGCCGCGCTTCTTCAGCCAGTCGGTGGCGAGCGCCTTGTATTCCTTGATCAGCTCGCTCACGGACCCGGGAAGCGGGTCGGGCGCCGTCTCGTCGACGGCGATGCCCTCGATCCAGAGAGCCGCGCCGGGCCCGGTCGTACCGGCGCCGATGCGCACCCGGCCCCGGCCGCGGATCAGCGCGCCCGGATCCCCGTCGGAGAGCCGGCCGACCTGCTCGACGGTTCCCAGCACACCGGTCCCGGCGTACGCCCCGTCGATGCGCGGCACCAGCAGCACCTTGGGCTTGCCACCGCCGTCGCCCTCGTCCCGGGCAGCCGCCTGCGCGGCCTCCACGGCGGCGCGGACTTCGGCGTCGGACAGGTCCAGAGGCACCACCATGCCGGGCAGGACGACCTCGTCGTCGAGCGGCAGCACGGGAAGCGTGAGCGGTGTGGACGTGTCAGCCATGATCTCCCCTTCGGCATTCAAGTTGAGCTATACCGACTCAATGCATGTGAGTCCGTGGATGTTCCCCGGGCTCCGTTCGCTCTGAGCGATCACGGACCGATGCCCGGCGGCGGCTCCGCGCAGAGAAAACAGGGGCGCCGGCCGGAACGGCGGTCGTGGGGATTGGCCACTGTCCAGTGACAAAGAGGTGATCGGATAGCCTCCGGCTGTGCCGCCTCCCGAAGACCGCCCCATCTATCACTTCACGCACATGCGCAACCTCCCCAGTGTCCTGGACCGGGGCTTCGTACACTGTGACCGCATCGTGCGCGAGGAAAGTAGTCTGCGAGTCGAGTGCGGGGACCGCGACATCAAGGAGCGGCGACGCTCACGAAAGGTGAACCCGCCTCCGGGTGGGGTTGTCGCAGACTACGTGCCGTTCTACTTCGCCCCTCGCTCGCCCATGCTGTACAAGATCAGCAAAGGGTCGGTGCTGACCTACGCGGACGGCCAGGATCCGCTGATCTACCTGGTGACGACCCCCCGCAGGCTAGGGGCAGTCGGCTGCGACAGTGTGTTCAGCGACGGGAACTGTGCAGCTGACATCACTGCCATCGAAGGTGATCTGACGCTTCTGGGAAGCCATGTGGACTGGCCGGTGATGCGGCTGGAACGGTGGAACAATACCCCCGAGGATCCTGACCGGATGCGCCGGCGCATGGCGGAGTTCCTTGTGCATGAACGGGTTCCCGTTGCCGCGATCAGCTACTTGGCGGCACAGAAGCAGTCGCGTGCGGAAGAGGTGCGACAGCTCATGGCCAGTCGCGGCTACGAGTTCGATGCGGTTGTCAGACCCGCTTGGTACTACTGAGACAGCAGTAAGCGAGCGGGGAGAAGGAGGGAAGGTAGCCGTGATCATCTACGCGGAGGGTAACCTCCTGACCGCGGAAGTGGATGCCCTGGTCAACACCGTCAACACGGTCGGGGTCATGGGGAAAGGCATCGCCTTGCAGTTCAAGCGAGCCTTCCCGGATAATTTCGCGGCATACGCGAAGGCATGCGCGGACGGCGAAGTGCAGCCCGGCTCCATGTATGTGTACGACCAAGGCACTCTGACCAAGCCCCGATACCTGATCAACTTCCCGACCAAGCGGCATTGGCGTTCGCCGTCCCGTCCGGAAGATGTTCAACAGGGATTGCGGGACCTCCGGCGTGTCATCGTCGATCTCCAGATCCGCAGCATCGCGGTTCCTCCACTGGGGTGTGGCAACGGCGGGCTGGCCTGGGATGATGTCCACAGGATGATCGTTACTTCCTTGGGAGACCTACCCGACGTCGAGGTGCGCGTTTACCCTCCGCAGGGCGCCCCACCAGTTACCGCGATGCCAAATAATCAGAACCCTCCAGTGCTCAACCGTGAGCGAGCGGCTTTCCTCGTCGCTCTCGACCGGTATATCAGACGTGGACTCGCTGGAGGATTCATCATCGAGCGGCAGGCGACATTGCTGGAGGCGCATAAACTCGTCTACCTGCTGCAACGTGTCGGATTCGATTTCGGCCTGCGCTTCACCAAGGGGCATTATGGCCCGTACTCGGCTGACCTTGACCGCGCGATCGCGGCACTTGAGGGGCATTACGTCAGCGGTTTCGGAGACGGGACGAGGGGGTCGTCAGCCCCCTTGTCGCCTGTGTCGGACGCTGTTGATCGTGCTGTTGAACTGCTCGGAACCGACACGCAATTCAACGCTGCGATCCAGCGTCTTGACCGCCTCGTCGACGGTTACGAGCATCCGTATGGCATGGAATTGCTCGGCACCTTGCTCTTTGCGTCGGAAGCGCTCACGTCTCGATCGACAACGTATGCCACCGCAGCGGCATACGTGAAGGAATGGACGCCTCGCAAGCAACGCATGTTTACCGACGCACACCTGTCGGCGGCGTGGGAACGTTTGGCGAATTGCTCGCTCGCACCTTCAGCGACGCAACCACCAGTGATGTAAGTGAGAGCCCGGCCGCAAAGCGACCAGCACAAGTCCATGCCAGGAGTATTTCTCATGTAGTGGCGGCGACGCGAAGTGGTTCCTTGCGGTCGATTTCGTGATTCCTCGCCTCGTAAACGTGTCGCTTACCTACGCACCACGTGGAGTCCGCTCATCTGCAACTTCCGCCACTACTTCGGCCTCGGCCCGGAACCCGGCCACACCTACCGGAGCGAAACGGCGGGGACACCGGCGTCTGTGCGCCGATAACCGGTTGTCACCGCTTTTCACCGCGGCCGATACTCCCGCGATGAACGCCACCGACGCCCGGCTCAGCTCGCCGCGCTCCGCTACGCACGAACGGCCGTAGCGGCCGGCTCCGAAGCGGCTCCGGCCAGGATCGGCGGCCTGGACGTCGACGCGCTCGTCTCCCTGATCCGCGCGCACGCGCGCATCACGCTCAACTTCCACCCCGACCGGCTCCTCGCCGACGGCGCGACGGTGGCCGAGTCCATGGCGCGGGGACGGACGCTACCGGAGTCAGTACGAGACCGGGCTCTCCAACGGCAGCCGTACGGCTCCACGGCGACATCGACCTCGCCTCCGACGCGGAGGCGCTGGTCCTCGACCCGTCGTTCCGTGGCACGGAGACCGCCCGGCTGCTGACGGACGTCGCGCGGCGCTCCCGGATCGCGGTCGAGTGGCACGGCGGTTTCCTGCTGGCACCGGAGGAGGGGAACGCGGAGTTCCGGGGCCCGGTGATGGTCCCGCTCGCCGCCCGCGTCTGCCGCTCGTACGCCGGGTCGGGCACGCTCGACGCCGAGGTACTGGGGCACGCGGCGGCCTCGGTCGTCCGGGAGCCGGGGGCCCGGCGCGAGTGGGGCACCCAGGACGAAGTGCTCCAGTACGTCAAGCAGCTCCGGCACGTCCTCGTCCGGTACGGGTGATACGGGCTGGACGGACAGGGGGGCGCCACGTCGCGCCGCCCGTGAACCGGTGCGCTCGGCGCCGTCGATAGACAGGGCGTGAGACTGTTCCGCCCCATGGGGGCAGACCGAGACGACGCCGCTCTGCTGCGCGCCGTCGCCAAGGGAGACGCGGAGGCACTGGCCGTGCTCTACGACCGGCACGCCGGCTGGCTGCTCGCCCGGCTGAGCCGCCGGTGCGCGGACCCCGAGACCGTACGGGAAGTCCTCCAGGACACCTTCGTGACCGTGTGGCGCTCGGCCGCGACGCATCGCGGCGGGGAGGCCGGGGGCTGGCTGTGGGTGATCGCCGCGCGGCGGCTGGTCGACGCGCGGCGGGTACGGGCGCGGGCCGAGCGCGCGGATCGGGTGGAGTACGAGCCGCGCCCCGTCGCCCCCTCCGCCGAGGAACGGGTGCTGGCCGGGCTGGAGTACGGGGATGTCGGCGCCGCCCTCGACCGGATCTCGCCCGAGCTGCGCGAGGTGCTGCGCGCCACGGTCGTCGACGGGCTGACGACTCGTGAGGCCGCACAGCTCCTCGGCATACCGGAGGGCACGGTCAAGACCCGCGCGATGCGGGCCCGCAAGGAGCTGCGAGCCGCACTGGGCCGGAGCGCGCCGCTGGGAGGTACGGCATGAGAGGCATGAGACACCGTCCCGGGCGGCGAACCGAGCGGCGGACCTGGCATGTGAGCGAGACGCTGGCGGGCCGGTACGCGGACGGCTCCGCGCCCGAGCCGGACGCCTGGTCGTTGGAGAGACACATCGAAGCGTGCGGAGCCTGCGCGGGACGGGTGTCGGCGGCGGTACAGGGGTCCGCCGCCGGTCCGGTACTCGCGGAGGTACGGGGGGCGGTGCTGGCGGCGGTGGCTCCTGGCCCGTCCGCGGAGCCGGGGTCGTCACGCCGGGTCGGGTTCGCGTCCCGTGTCCTGTGGGCGGCCGGGCCCGCGCTGCGCGGCTCCTGGCTGGTGGCGCTGGTACTGGTGGCCGCGGCGGCGGTCGGTCTCGCGTACGGCGCCGGGTTCGCGGGGGCCCGCCCGGTGCTGCTGGCGCTGGCGCCGGTGGTGCCACTGGCCGGGGTGGCGGTGTCGTACGGGCGGTACGCGGACCCGATGTACGAGATCGGCGCGTCCACCCCGGGCGGCGGACTGCGGCTCCTGCTGACGCGTACGGCGGCCGTGCTGGCGGCGAGCCTTCCCGTGCTGACGCTGGCCGGGGCGCTGCTGCCGGTGTCGGCGGGGGCGCCGGGAGCTGCGGCATGGCTGCTGCCGGGCCTGGCGCTGACGCTGGCCGCGCTGGCGCTGGGCTCGTACGTCGGCTGCCGTACGGCGGCGGGGGCGGTGGCCGCGGTCTGGGCGGTGGCCCTGGCGGTGCCGGTGCTGGGGATGCCGCGCCCGGACACGGCCGGGTACCCGCCGCTGTCGGCGGCCGAGCTGTCCGCGCACCTGACGCGGTTCCTCTCCGGGGCGGCGGCGCAGAGTAGCTGGGCCACGGCGGCGGCGGTGTGCGCGGGGCTGCTGATCCTGCGGCGGCGCGCGTTCGACCGGCCGGCCTTCGACGGTCGGGGGCGGGCATGGGAGCGCGGGTGACGGCGGGGATAACGGCGCGCGTGACGGCGGAACGAAAGACACAGAAGAAGGAAAAGGAAGAGGGGGCGAGCGGCATGACAGTCGCGGTACACGGTCTGACGGTCAGACATCGCAGGACGGTCGCGCTCGACGCGGTGGATCTGGGCTTCGGCACCGGCGTACACGGTCTGCTGGGTCCGAACGGCGCGGGCAAGACCTCCCTGATCCGGGTGCTGGCCACGGTCGCCGCGCCGGCCGGAGGGCGGGTGGAACTGCTCGGCCAGGACGTCGCGGAGCACCGCGCCCGCGCGGCGGTACGGCGGCGGCTGGGCTATCTCCCGCAGGAGTTCGGGTACTACCCCGGTTTCACGGTGCGCGAGTTCGTCTCGTACGTGGCGTGGCTGAAAGAGATGCCCGCGGCGGGGGTGCCCGAGGCCGTGGAGCGCGCGGTGGAGCGGGTGGGGCTGGCGGATCGTATCGACGTGAAGGTGAAGACGCTGTCGGGCGGGATGGTGCGACGGGTCGGTATCGCGCAGGCGATCGTGAACGGGCCGGATCTGCTGCTGCTCGACGAGCCGACGGCCGGTCTCGATCCGGAGCAGCGGGTCGATTTCAGAGCGCTGCTCCGTGATCTGGGCGCCGCTGCCACGGTGATCGTCTCGACCCATCTGGTGGAGGACGTCGCGGCGGCCTGCTCGGAGGTGACACTGCTGGAATCGGGCCGGGTCGCGTTCCGGGGGACGACGACGGAGCTGACGACGCTCGGCGGGGACACGGACGGATCGGGCGGATCGGGCGGATCGGGCGACAACCCGATCGAACGCGGCTACACGGCGGCGCTGCGGGCCCACCGCGCGGGGACGTCGGGGACGGCCGCTTCCGGGACCGCGGCGGGAGGCCCCCGATGAGCGCCCTCAGGCTCCGGGACGGCCGCCTCCGGGACGGCCGGCTCCGCGACAACCGGCTCCGCGACGACCGCCTCGGAGACAGCCGCCCGGTCCGTCGTCCGTCCCGGACCCGGCCGTCGGCCCGTCCTCTCCGTACGGAACTGCTCCGTGGCGTCGGGCCATGGACCGGGCTCGCGACCGCCGTGGTCATCGCGGTCACCCTGTACAGCAAGGCCCCCGGCTGGCAGGGACGCTGGGTGGAGGCCACTGATCTGCTGCGGGTCACGGCGCTGCTGCTCTGCGGGCCTCTCGCCGTCGCCACCGGCTGCTGGCAGGGGGGACGTGAACGACGGCGACGCACCGGGGAGTTGCTGGCCTCGCTCCCCCTCACCCAGCTGCGCCGGTCGCTGCACGCCGTCGCACCCGCCGCGCTCTGGCCGCCCGCCGGGTATCTCGTTGGCGCGGCCGGCTGTCTGCTGGCCACGTGGCCGTATACGAGCGGAGGGCATCCCTTCGTGTCATTGATCGCCGCGGACGCCGTGGCCCTCGCGTCCCTCGGCACGATCGGTTTCGTCGTCGGCCGGCTCGTCGGGTGGCGGCTGACCACGCCCCTGCTCGCCGTGGTCACCTACGCCGGGCTCGCCACTCCGACGTACGGCGAGTCCGGTGCCCGCTGGCTGGATCCCGCCATTGATCACTTCTATCTCTGGGACCGGCCGGTGTGGTGGTTCGGGCCGGCGAGCGCCCTGTGGACCGGCGGTCTCGCGGGCGCCGCGCTGCTCGCGTACGCCGCCAGGCACCGCGTCGTCGCGCTGCTGCCGCTCGCCCTCGCCGTCGCCGTCGCGGTACCGATCGCGCGGACCGGTGACGACCTGTGGCGCCCGGACCCGGAGGCGGCCCGGCTGGTCTGCGACGACGGCACACCCCAGGTGTGCGTCACCGCGATCGACCGAAAACTGCTGCCGGAGGTGTCGGCCGCGCTCACCGGTCTCAACGCCAAGCTGCGCGGCATCCCCGGGGCGCCCGGCCGCTGGATCGACGGCCCGCGTGCCCCCGGACCTGGACGGGAGCAGCTGACCGCCGCGCCCGGCGCGGTCGTGCGCGGGCAGGACGAGCCGAGGGAGCTGGGGCGCGGCGAGGCGCAACTGCCCAGCCCCGCCGGTATCGCCGTACGCGGCCGACTCCCCGATCCGGCTCTCTACGCCACCTGGGCGGTCGGATACTTCTTCTCGGAGACCTGCGATCCGCTCGACTCCGAGGCCCCCGGCTCGGAGCGCGCCACCGCCGTCAACGACGCCGTAATGCAATGGCTCGCCCCCCGCCCGGACTTCGACGAGTTCCCATGGCCCGCCGCGTCATCCGAGCTCAAGCGCCTGGAAGCGATGGATCATGACCAAGGCCGCGCCTATCTCACCCGGTATCTCGCCGCCGACCGCTGTGACCCCGACGAGGTGCCCGTCCCGTGACCCTCGCTCCGCGCCTGTATGCCCGCTCCCGGGTCCTCCCCGCCACCCTGGGCGCGCTCACCGGCACCGCGCTGGTGGCCGCCTGGGCGGCGTGGTGGCTCCAGGCACAGCCGCACTTCGATCACACCGCCCGGGTCCCGGTGGTGGTGCTCGCTCCGCTGCTCGCCGCCGGAGTGATCGGGACCGGTCTGTACACACACAGCGACGAGCTCGACCGTACGGCCGTACGCCCCTGGTGGCCCCGGCGGCTGGCCCATCTGCTGGTGCTGACCGGGCTCGCCGCGGCGCTGCTCGCGCTCGCCGTCCCCGGCCGTCCGGATGAGTTCGGGGCCCAGGCGATGACACGCAATCTGCTCGGCGCGACGGGGATCGCGGCGGCGTCGGCGGCCCTGCTCGGGGCACGGCTGAGCTGGCTGCCGATGACGGTTTATCTGAGCGCCGTCTATCTGTCGGCGCCGAGACCGCCGGGCGGCGCGGGGGCCTTCTGGGCCTGGCCCGTACAGCCCGGGCCGCAGGCCGGCGCGTGGGTGAGCGCGGTCGCGGCGTACGGAGTCGGCGCGGCGCTGTACGCGGGGCGCGGCGCGCGGCCGGACAGGCGCTGAACCGGGGCCGGTACGGGGCCGGGCCGTAGGCGGGGTGCGGGGAAACGGATTGTCCCGGTCCGCCCCCCGCGAGCAGGATGTCCGGCGGTATCAGCCACCCGACGGAGAGGCCCAGCATGTCCGTGCCCACACCCGTACCCGCACCCGTACCCGGCTCCGCGTCCGCACCCGACTTCGGTCCCGTCACGCTCGACCGGCGTGACGGACCCTACGGCGAGATCGTGCTGCGCAGTCGCGGCGAACGGCTGGAAATCATCGCCAACGGCTGCTTCCTGATGGACACCTCCGACGGCCGCTCCGAGCGGCTGCTCATCGACGCCGCCCTGGCTGCGCTCCCCGGGGAACGGCGCCGGCCGGCCGTTCTGGTCGGTGGCCTGGGGGTGGGCTTCTCGCTCGCGCACGCCGCGGCCGATCCCCGCTGGGGGCGGATCGTGGTGGTCGAGCGCGAGCGCGCCGTTATCGACTGGCATCAGGACGGTCCGCTGCGGCGGATCTCCGGCGCGGCGCTGGCCGATCCGCGTGCTGTGATCCTGCACACCGATCTGGTGGAGTATCTGCGGACGACCACGGACCGTTACGACGCGCTGTGTCTGGACATCGACAACGGACCCGAGTGGACCGTCACCGAGGACAACGGAAGCCTGTACTCACCGGACGGACTGGCCGCCTGCCGCGCGCGGCTGAATCCGGGCGGTGTCCTCGCCGTATGGTCGGCGAATCCGTCTCCCGCCTTTACCGAAGCGTTGGGGAATGCCGGTTTCAGCGGGGTAAGGGCGGAAGAGATCCAAGTTGCCCGAGGCGTACCCGACGTGGTCCATCTCGCTGTTCGCACTGCGTAGCCGGAAGGCTCCCGCTGCCTCTACGCTGCTCCACACACACGGATCTGCATACTTCATGCAGATCGCGGATCAAGGATCGCGGAACGCGTACCAGGGGCGGGGCGATGGAGCAGACACACACCAGCCACAACGGAGTCGCGGCGACGCCCGGCGCCCAGCGCCGGGTCCTGGTCGTCGAGGACGACGCCACGATCGTCGACGCCATCGCCGCGCGGCTGCGGGCCGAGGGTTTTCTGGTGCAGACGGCGCTGGACGGACCGGCGGCCGTGGACGCGGCCGATGCCTGGCAGCCGGACCTGATGGTCCTCGACGTCATGCTGCCGGGCTTCGACGGCCTGGAGGTCTGCCGTCGCGTCCAGGCGCAGCGGCCGGTACCGGTGCTGATGCTGACGGCGCGCGACGACGAGACCGACATGCTGGTCGGCCTCGGGGTCGGTGCCGACGACTACATGACCAAGCCGTTCTCGATGCGGGAACTGGCCGCGCGGGTGCATGTGCTGCTGCGCCGGGTGGAGCGGGCGGCGCTCGCCGCGGTGACCCCGCGCAGCGGCATCCTGCGGCTGGGCGAGCTGGAGATCGACCACGCGCAGCGCCGGGTGCGGGTGCGCGGTGACGATGTCCACCTGACGCCCACCGAGTTCGATCTGCTGGTCTGTCTGGCCAACACCCCGCGCGCGGTGCTCTCCCGGGAGCAGCTGCTCGCCGAGGTGTGGGACTGGGCGGACGCCTCGGGGACCCGTACGGTCGACAGCCACATCAAGGCGCTGCGCCGGAAGATCGGCGCCGAGCGGATCCGTACCGTCCATGGTGTCGGCTACGCGCTGGAGACCCCGGCGCCATGACCGGGCCGGGTGACGGCGGCGGCGCCGACGCGGACAGAGTCACGGCCGGCCGCGGCGACGGACGGAGCGCTCGGTCGTCCGCCGCCGCCTCCCCGCGGAAGCCCGGGACCGGCAAAGGCCGCGACACTCGCGGCGGCCGACGCCCGCCGGCCCTGGAATTCCGCCCGGGACCCCGCGGCCTCGACGGCTCCGGGCTGCGGCCCTTCTCCATCAAGGCCAAGCTCGGCACCCTCGTCGTCATCTCCGTCCTCATCACCACCGGGCTGCTGATGGTGGCCCTGCGCACCGAGACCGAGCTGCGCTTCATCACCGTCTTCTCGATGATCGCCACGCTGCTCATCACCCAGTTCGTGGCGCACGGTCTGACGGCGCCCCTGGACGAGATGAACACGGTCGCGAAGGGCATCTCGCACGGCGACTACACCCGCCGGGTCAGCGGCGCGGACCGCCGGGACGAGCTGGGCGACCTCGCCTCCACGATCAATCGCATGGCCGACGATCTGGAGGCCGAGGACCGGCACCGCAAGGAGCTGATCGCCAATGTCTCGCACGAGCTGCGCACGCCCATCGCGGCGCTGCGCGCCGTGCTGGAGAACGTCGTGGACGGGGTCTCGCCCGCCGACCCCGAGACGATGCTCACGGCCCTGCGGCAGACCGAGCGGCTGGGCCGGCTGACGGAGACGCTGCTCGATCTGTCCCGGTTGGACAACGGGGTCGTACCGCTTCGGTCACGGCGCTTCGAGGTCTGGCCGTATCTCTCCGGGGTGCTCAAGGAGGCCAATCTGGCGTCCTCGCGGCGCGGGCCGATCTCCGGCTCCGGCCATCACACCCGTACGGACGTACATCTCCACCTGGATGTCTCACCGCCCGAGCTGACCGCCCACGCGGACGCGGAGCGGCTGCACCAGGTCGTCGCCAATCTCATCGACAACGCGGTCAAGCACAGCCCGCCACATGGCCGGGTGACCGTACGGGCCCGGCGCGGCACCGGCCCCGGGTCGCTGGACCTGGAGGTGCAGGACGAGGGGCCCGGGATTCCGGAGCAGGAGCGGCACCGCGTCTTCGAGCGGTTCAACCGGGGCACCGCGCAGTACCCGCACGGTCCCGGCAGCGACGGCGGTACGGGCCTGGGCCTGGCGATCGCCCGCTGGGCCGTGGAACTGCACGGCGGACGGATAGGGGTGGCCGAATCCACCCGCGGCTGCCTGATACGGGTCACTCTGCCGGGAGCACCGCGACCCCGCCGTTGACGTAGAGTTCGAACCGAAAGCGCACGATCTCCGGACACGGAGTCGGGGACGGGCGAGCGACAAGCCGTGTACCGGACGTACCCGGAGCGTCACACGTTCCCGGTACAGCGGAACCTGGCTTGTTTCCCGCCAATTGTTACGCTGAAACTCGCCGTCCGATGTGACTTGCACGACGATGGCACGCCCGGCCTGCACCTCCTGGCCTGGTAGGCGTAGCCTTGATTCCCGCTGTCCATCACCTTGTGAAGCGGAAGAGGGCGGTTCACGCCGTGTCGTCTCAGTCCCCCAGTAACGCGAGCATCTCGACCGACGAAGACGGGCAGGGCAAGAACCCTGCCGCGGCTTTCGGTGCCAATGAGTGGCTTGTCGACGAGATCTACCAGCAGTACCTCCAGGATCCGAATTCGGTCGACCGTGCCTGGTGGGACTTCTTCGCCGACTACAAGCCGGGCACCCCCGGTACGGCGGACAGGTCCGATGAGGCGACGGCGACCGCAGCCGCGGGGGCTGCGGTGCCCGCGCCCCAGGCGACCGCCCCTGCACCCTCGGCGCCCGCCCCTGCACCCTCGGCGCCCGCAGCCGCCCCGGCCGCGGCTCCCGCCGCGTCGGCGAAGCCCGCCGCCGCCGCTCCGGCGCCCGCGCGGCCCGCCGCCCCGGCGAAGCCCGCGACGGCTCCCGCCCCGGTGAAGGCCAAGCCCGCGGCGAACGGTGGCGAGGCCACCGCGGCGCCCGGCGGCCCGGAGTATGTGACGCTGCGTGGCCCGTCCGCCGCCGTCGCGAAGAACATGAACGCCTCCCTGGAGCTGCCCACGGCCACGTCCGTGCGCGCGGTCCCGGTGAAGCTGCTCTTCGACAACCGCATCGTCATCAACAACCACCTGAAGCGCGCGCGTGGCGGCAAGATCTCCTTCACGCACCTCATCGGGTACGCGATGGTGCAGGCCATCAAGGCCATGCCGTCGATGAATCACTCCTTCGCCGAACGGGACGGCAAGCCGACCCTGGTCAAGCCGGAGCACATCAACTTCGGTCTGGCCATTGACCTGGTGAAGCCGAACGGCGACCGCCAGCTGGTCGTGGCGGGCATCAAGAAGGCCGAGACCCTCAACTTCTTCGACTTCTGGCAGGCGTACGAGGACATCGTCCGCCGCGCCAGGAACAACAAGCTGACGATGGACGACTTCACGGGCGTCACCGTCTCCCTGACCAACCCGGGCGGCCTCGGCACGGTGCACTCCGTGCCGCGTCTGATGCCCGGTCAGTCGGTCATCATGGGCGTCGGCTCGATGGACTACCCGGCGGAGTTCCAGGGCACCTCGCAGGACACCCTGAACAAGCTCGGCATCTCCAAGGTCATGACGCTGACCTCGACCTACGACCACCGGGTCATCCAGGGCGCCGCCTCCGGCGAGTTCCTGCGGATCGTCAGCCAACTGCTCCTCGGCGAGAACGACTTCTACGACGAGATCTTCAAGTCGCTGCGCATCCCGTACGAGCCGGTGCGCTGGCTCAAGGACATCGACGCCTCGCACGACGAGGACGTCACGAAGCCCGCCCGGGTCTTCGAGCTGATCCACTCCTACCGGGTCCGCGGCCATGTCATGGCCGACACCGACCCGTTGGACTACCTCCAGCGCAAGCACCCCGACCTGGACATCACCGAGCACGGGCTCACGCTGTGGGACCTGGAGCGGGAGTTCGCGGTCGGCGGCTTCGCCGGCAAGTCCATGATGAAGCTGCGCGACATCCTGGGCGTGCTGCGCGACTCGTACTGCCGCACCACCGGCATCGAGTTCATGCACATCCAG
>NZ_JBHUBB010000043.1:0-64280 GCF_042789485.1 Streptomyces sp. NPDC056835 | reverse complement strand
TTGCGCAGTGCTTGTGCGGCGAGGTGCAGTGCCACCAGTGAGGACGAGCATGCCGTGTCGACCGTCATCGCAGGACCCTCAAGGCCCAGCTGATATGAGATACGCCCCGACGCGACACCACCGCTGTTGCCGGTGATCATCAAACCTTCGACGTCCTCGGTCGCTTCCGCGAGCCAGGACCCGTAGTCGTGATACATCAGTCCGGCGAACACGCCGGTCCTGCTGCCGCGCAGGGAGGTCGGGTCGATGCCGGCCCGTTCCAGGGCCTCCCAGGCGGTCTCCAGGAGCAGCCGTTGCTGCGGGTCCATCGCCGTGGCCTCACGCGGGCTGATCCCGAAGAACTCGGCGTCGAAGTCACCGGCCCCCGACAAGAAACCGCCCCGCCGTGCATAGGTCGTGCCGATGTGGCTCGGGTCCGGGTCGTAGAGGTTCGCCAGGTCCCAGCCGCGGTCGGCCGGGAATTCGGTGATCGCGTCGACGCCGTCCAGTGTCGCCTGCCACAGCTCCTCCGGCGATTCGATCCCATCGGGCAGCCGGCAGGCCATGCCGACGATGACGATCGGGTCGTCGTCCGTGGTGGCCGTGATCACGGCCGGGGCGGTGGGGCGGCCGGTGGTGTCCTGGATTTGTTCGTTGAGGAAGCTGATCAGTGCGGTTTGTGTGGGGTAGTCGAAGACGAGTGTGGAGGGGAGTCGTAGTCCGGTTGTGGTCTGTAGCCGTTGCCGTAGTTCGAGTCCGGTCAGTGAGTCGAGGCCGAGGTCGCGGAAGGCTCGGTCGGCTTCGACTGTTGCTGCTGAGCCGTGGCCCAGGACCAGGGAGAGCTGTGTGCCGACCAGTTCGAGCAGGGCGGCCGTGCGCTCCGTGTCGTCCAGGGCGGCCATGTCGGCGGTCCAGGACGAGGACTGGCCGGTGCCGAGGGCTGCCGCGCGGCGTGCGGGTGCGCGGACCAGGGACTTGAAGACGGCGGGCAGGCTGTTCTGTGCCGCCTGGTTCCGCAGGGCGGGCAGGTCGAATCGGGCCGGGACGATGGTCGCCCGGTCGGCCGCGAGGGCCGCGTCGAACAGCGCGAGGCCCTGGGACGTCGACATTGACCCCAAGCCGCTGCGCGACAGCCGGGCGAGGTCGGTGTTGTCGAGGTGTGCGGTCATTGTGCTGTCGCTGGTCCATAGGCCCCATGCCATGGAGGTGGCGGTGAGTCCTTGGGTTCGGCGTGTTTGTGCGAGTGCGTCCAGGTAGGCGTTGGCTGCGGCGTAGTTGCCCTGTCCTGCGGTGCCCATGACTCCGGCGGCGGATGAGAAGAGTACGAAGGCGGCGAGGTCGGTGTGGCGTGTCAGTTCGTCCAGGTGCTGGGCGCCGTCGGTTTTCGGGCGCATGACGGTGTCGAGGCGTTGGGGGGTGAGTGCGGTTACCACGCCGTCGTCGAGGACGCCTGCGGCGTGGATGACGGCGGTGAGTGGGTGTTCGGTGGGTATGTCGGCGAGTGCCGCGGTCAGTGCGTCGTGGTCGGCTACGTCGCAGGCGGCGAAGGTTACGGTTGCTCCGGCGTCGGTCAGTTCGGTGGCCAGTTCGTGTGAGCCGTCGGCGCCTCGTCGGCTGATCAGGAGCAGGTGTCGTACTCCGTGTTCGGTGACGAGGTGCCTGGCTACCAATTGGCCCAGTGCCCCGCTGGCACCGGTGATGAGGACTGTTCCGTCGGGCTTCCAGTCCGCCGCTGTCACCGTTTCCGTGGCCACCGTGACCAGTCGCGGGGCGAACAACCTGCCCTCATCCACAGCGACTTGAGGCTCACCCGAGGCGAGCGCCGACGCGATGGCCGCCTCGGCGTCCGCGCCACTGGGCACATCGACGACCACGACGCGCCCTGGGTGTTCGGCCTGCGCCGAACGCAACAGACCCCACACCGCGGCCGTCGCCGGATCCGGTGTACCTCTCACCGAGCCCCGGGTGACCACGGCGAGCTGCCTGTCCTCGCGGTCCGTCGTGTCGGCCAGGAACCGCTGGAGGGAATCCAGTGCCTTGGCCACGCTTGTACGGGCGTCCCCGCCGGGCTCGACGTATTCGATCACGATCTCGGGTGGCAGGCCGCCGGTGCTGTCGGGGACCGGTACGTCGGTCCACCGCACCTCGAACAGTGGGTCGGCGGCCACGGCCGAACCCAGTTGTTCCTGCGACATCGGCTGCAACCGCAGCTCGTCCACGGTCACCACCGGCTGCCCGGCACCGTCGAACGCCGCGAGCCGCACGGCCCCGTCACCACGCGGCGACAGGTGCACCCGCAGCGCCGACGCGCCCACCGAGTGCAGCCGAACTCCGCTCCAGGAGAACGGCACACACAGCTCCCCGGAGAGCAGCGGATGCAGTGCGGCGTCCAGCAGCGCCGGGTGAACGCCGAACTCATCCACCTCGGACGGCAGTTGGACCTCGGCGAACATCTCGTCGCCGGTCCGCCAGAGCGCTTGCAGGCCCTGGAAGACCGGTCCGTATCCGTATCCCAGGCCGGCCAGCAGTTCGTATGCCTCAGCGACATCCACCCGCTCGGTGCCGGTGGGCGGCCACATACCTTCCAGGCGCTCCTCGGCCACCGGGGGAGTGGCGGCCAGTACGCCCACGGCGTGCCGGACCCACTCCAGCCCGGGATCGACCCCGGCGTCGGCGTCCTGGACACGGGAATGCACTGTGACCGGGCGGCGCCCGGCATCATCGGGAGCCCCTACCGACACCTGCACCGCCACCGACGCGTCCTGCGCCAACACCAACGGCCGCTCCAGCGTCAGTTCCTCCAGCACATCGCAGTCGACCTCGTCGCCGGCGCGGAGGGCCATTTCGACGAAGGCGGTTCCCGGGAGCAGCGGCGTGCCGAAGACGGCGTGGTCCTCCAGCCAGGGGTGGGTGGTGCGGGAGATTCGTCCGGTGAGTACGACGTCGTCGTTGCCTGCGAGGCGTATGGCGGCGCCGAGCAGTGGATGGCGCATCGCGTCGAGGCCGGCGGAGCCAACGTCGGCGGTCGTGGCGGCGGCGGTTTGCCAGTAGCGACGTCGCTGGAAGGCGTAGGTCGGCAGTTCCACCAATCGGCCGCCTGCCACCCACGATGACCAGTCGACGTCCACTCCGGCGGTGAACACCTCGGCCAGGCCGTGCAGCAGACGCGCCCGCTCGCCCTCACGACGACGCAGCGTCCCTACCGCCGTCACCCCTGCTGTGCCCATGCTTTCGGCGGCTTGGGTGATGGCGCCGAGGAGGACGGGGTGGGGGCTGCTTTCGATGAAGACGCGGTGTCCGGCTTCCAGGAGGTTGTGCAGGGCGGTGTCGAAGCGGACGGTCTGACGGAGGTTGGTGAACCAGTACTCCGCGTCCATCACCGCCGTGTCGATGGATTCACCGGTCACGGTGGAGAAGAGGGGGACGTCGCCCGTGCGTGGTTCGATGCCGGCCAGGACGTCGAGGAGTTCGGTTTTGAGGTCTTCGACCTGTGGTGAGTGGGAGGCGTAGTCCACCGCGATACGACGGGCCTGTATGCCGTCGGCCTCGCATCCGGTGAGGAGCGCGTCCAGTTGATCGGGTGGTCCGGAGACCACTACTTGCTCGGGTCCGTTGACGACGGCGATCTGGAGTCCGTCGGTCAGACGTGCTGCTATCTGTTCCTCGGGGGCGAGGACGGAGACCATGCCGCCGCGTCCGGACAGTCGCAGGATCGCCCGGCTGCGCAGGGCCACGACGCGGGCCGCGTCATCGAGGGACAGAGCACCCGCCACACAGGCGGCGGCGATCTCTCCCTGCGAATGTCCGACGACGGCGGCGGGTCGTACTCCCAGGGACCGCCATAGCTCGGCCAGTGACACCATCACCGCGAAGAGGACCGGCTGCACCACATCAACGCGCCGCAGTATGTCCTCGTCGCCGTCACGCACCACGTCCAGCAGTGACCAGCCATCGACATACGGTTCGAGTGCGGTGGCGCATTCGGTCATTCGTGTGGCGAAGACCGGTGAGGTGTCGAGGAGTTCGCGTGCCATGCCGACCCACTGTGAGCCCTGGCCGGGGAAGACGAACACCACACCACCCGAAGACCCCGCACGCCCGGCGATGACATTCTTCGCCGTGCGACCGGCCGCCAACTCCTCCAGGCCGGAGGCAAGTTCAGTCACGTTGCCGCCGAGTACGACGGCCCGGTGGTCCAGTACGGCGCGTCCGGCGGTCAGGGTGAATCCCACGTCCCGGGGGTCGGGCTCGGCACCGTCACCGAGCCGGGCGAGCAGCCGCGTCGCCTGCTCCGACAGCGCCGCCTCACCGCGCGCCGACAGCACCCACGGCACGACCGGCGTAGGCACCACGGCCGACGCGTCCACCACAGCCGACGCCTCCGGCGCAGCGGGCACGGCCTCGTCCGCCGACACGACCTCCTCGACCGGCGGCGCCCCCTCCAGGATCACGTGCGCGTTCGTCCCGCTGATGCCGAAGGACGACACGGCCGAGCGGCGCGGACGCCCAAGCTCCGACCACTCCTGACTCTCCGTCAGCACACTGACGGTACCGGACTCCCAGTCGATGTGACGCGACGGCGTGGAGGCGTGCAGCGAGCGCGGCATGACGCCGTTGCGCATCGCCTGCACCATCTTGATGACACCGGCGACGCCCGCGGCGGCCTGGGTGTGCCCGATGTTGGACTTGATCGAGCCGAGCCACAACGGCTGCTTCTTGTCGCGTCCTTGGCCGTATGTCGCCAGCAATGCCTGTGCTTCGATGGGGTCGCCCAACGAGGTGCCTGTGCCGTGTGCCTCGACGGCGTCGACGTCGGCGGAGGTGAGGCGCGCGCTGGCCAGGGCGTCACGGATCACCCGCTGCTGTGACGGGCCGTTGGGCGCGGTCAGACCGTTGCTGCCGCCGTCCTGGTTGACGGCGGAGCCACGGACGACGGCGAGTACGTGGTGTCCCTCGCGCCGCGCGTCGGAAAGCCGCTCGACCACGAGCATGCCCACGCCTTCGGCCCAGCCTGTGCCGTCGGCGTCGTCGGAGAACGGTTTGCAGCGGCCGTCGGCGGCGAGGCCGCGCTGACGGGAGAACTCGACGAACATGCCCGGCGTGGACAGCACCGTCACACCACCGGCCAACGCCATCGAGCACTCACCGTTGCGCAGCGACTGGACCGCCAAGTGCAGTGCCACCAGCGACGACGAGCACGCCGTGTCCACCGTCATCGCGGGACCCTCAAGGCCCAGCTGATACGAGATACGCCCCGACGCCACGCTGGAGGTGTTGCCGGTGAGACGGAATCCCTCGGTGCCGTCGACGGGGGCGTGCAGTTGCGGTCCGTACTCCATGTTCGTGGCGCCGACGAATACACCGGTTCTGCTGGTGCGCAGGCCGCCCGGGTCGATGCCGGCCCGTTCCAGGGCCTCCCAGGCGGTCTCCAGGAGCAGCCGCTGCTGGGGGTCCATCGCCGCGGCCTCTCGCGGGCTGATCCCGAAGAACTCGGCGTCGAAGTCACCGGCCCCCGACAGGAACCCGCCCCGCCGCGTATAGGTCGTGCCGGGGTGGTTGGGGTCCGGGTCGTAGAGACTCGCCAGGTCCCAGCCGCGGTCGGCGGGAAACTCGGAGGTGGCGTCCACGTCGTCGACGAGCGCCTGCCACAGCTCCTGCGGAGAGTCGATCCCGCCGGGCAGCCGGCAGGCCATGCCGACGATGACGATCGGGTCGTCGTCGGTGGCGGCCGTCGCGGGGACGGCGGCCCGCATGTCGTCCGCGGTGTCCAGGACGCCGAGGATCTGGTCGTGCAGATGTGCGGCGAGGGCGCTCAGCGTCGGGTAGTCGAACAGGATGCTCGCGGGCATCCGCAGACCGGTCGCCGAGACGAGGCGGTTGCGCAGCTGTACGGAGAGGGCGGAGTCCAGGCCCAGATCGCGGAAGGTCGCGTCGGGGTCCACCGGGGCGGCACCGGTGGTCTCTGCCATGTGGTCGGCCAGCCAGCGGACCAGGAATCCGTCCGGCTCGCCGTGGATGCGGTCGCGCAGGGCGAGCGTCGCGGAGCTGAGGTGCTGCTCGGCCGCGACCTCGGCCTCGGCGGCGGGCGGGCGTTCGTCGAGCCAGTAACGCCGGCGCTGGAAGGCGTAGGTGGGCAGGTCGACGGTACGGGCCTCGCCGACCGGCTCGGCCCAGTCGACGGGCACGCCGGCGACCCAGGCCTCGGCGAGCCCGGTGAGCAGCGCCTGGGGCTCGGGGCGGTCGCGCTGCTGGAGGGCAACCGCGAGGTCTGTCTCGGACGTCGGGACGAGCGGGGTCAGCACGCTGCCCGGCCCGAGTTCGATGAACCGGGTCACGCCCAGCTCACGGCAGGCGGCGATCGCGTCGTGGAAACGGACGGTGGCGCTGAGGTGCCCGATCCAGTAGTCCTCCGTCAGTTCGGCCCCGGTCCGCCCTGTGACGGTGGAGACGATGGGGATGCCGGGCTCGGAGACGGCGAGGCCGCGGATCCTGCGGGCGAACTCGTCCAGCATGGGTGCCATCAGTGGCGAGTGGGCGGCGTTCTGGACGCGCAGCCGGTTTGTGCGGTGGCCGCGGGCGCGGAACTCGTCCGCGATCCGGGTGACCGCCTCGTCGGCGCCGGAGAGTACGACGGCCCGCGGTCCGTTGATGACGCCGACCGAGACGTCGTCGGCGCCGTCGAGCGCCGCGAGCAGTTCCTCTTCGGTCGCCTCGACCGCGATCATGGCGCCGCCGGGCGGCAGTTCCCCCATCAGCTCGCCGCGGGCGGCGACGAGGGCGGCCGCGTGGGCCAGGGGCAGGGCCCCGGACACATGGGCGGCGACGATCTCGCCGAAGGAGTGGCCGACGAGCAGATCCGGTGTGACGCCCCAGGAGGTGACCAGGCGGTAGAGGGCGACCTGGAAGGCGAACAGGGCGGGCTGCATGTAGCGCATGCCGTCAAGAGCCTGGGCGGCGGCATCGTCGTCGAGGCCGCCGAGCAGCACCTCGCGCAGGTCGAGACCGGGGACGAAGTGGTCGAGCACTTCGTCAAGGGCCTCGGCGAAGACCGGGTACGTCTCGTACAGTTCCCGCCCCATGCCGACGCGGTGGGACCCGACGCCGGAGAACAGAAAGGCGGTCCCGCCGGTCGTGGCGACGCCGTTCACCGCTTCGTCGTTGAGGCGTGCCAGGCTCGCCGTGAGCGCGTCCGTGTCCGTGCCGATGACGACGGCGCGGTGCTCGAACGTGGACCGGCCGACCGCCAGCGACCGGGCGATGTCGGCGGCGTGCGTGTCCGGCCGCTGCTTGAGGTGGGTGAGCAGCCGGGTGGCCTGCGCGTTCAGGGCGCGGCCGGTGCGGGCGGACAGCACCCAGGGCACGGGGCGGCCGGCCGCGGTGCGGTTCACCGGGGCGTCGGGCTGTCCGGTGTACGGCGCGTCGGGCCGTCCGGTGTACGGCGCTTCGGCGAGGACGACATGGCAGTTGGTGCCGCCGACGCCGAACGAGCTGACGCCCGCCACGAGAGGGGCGGCGGGGGCCGGCCAGTCGTCGAGCTCGGTCTGCACCCGGAGGTTCAGCTCCGCCAGAGGTATCGCCGGGTTGGGCGCGTTGAAGTGCAGGCTGGGCGGCAGTTGGCGGTGACGCAGGGACAGCGCGGCCTTGAGCAGGCCCACGATGCCGGCGGCGGCCTCAAGGTGGCCGACGTTCGTCTTCACCGAGCCCACTCGCAGCGGTCCGCGGTCCTCGGTGCTCCGGCCGATGACATCGGACACGGCGGCGGCTTCGACGGGATCCCCGACCGGGGTGCCGGTGCCATGGAGTTCGACGTACTGAACGGCCTCGGGGCTGATCCGGGCGTCGGCGTAGGCCCGGCGCAGGACGTCCCGCTGGCCCGCGACGTCGGGGTCGGTGAGACGGTCACCGCCGCCGTCATTGTTGACGGCGCTGCCCTGGATGACGCAGTAGATGGGGTCGCCGTCGGCGACCGCACGGTCGAGCGGCTTGAGCAGCACCACCCCTCCGCCCTCACCGCGTACGAACCCGTCGGCGCTCTCGTCGAAGGCGGCGCAGCGGCCCTTGGCCGACAGGGCTCCGAGAGCGGCGGTGGTCCGCATGCTCTCCGGCGAGAGGATCAGGTTCACACCGCCTGCGAACGCGAGGTCGGAGTCGCCGCGGCGGAGGCTTTCGCAGGCCAGGTGGACGGCGACCAGCGACGAGGCCTGCGCCGCGTCGACGGCGAGGCTGGGGCCCCGCAGTCCGAAGGACCAGGAGACCCGGTTGGCGATGATGGCGCGGTGCCGGCCCGTGAAGTCGTGCAACTCGCCGTGTTCTGCCCGGTCGCCGCGGGCGGCGAGGGTGGCGTAGTCGTCGGACGAGACGCCCACGAACACTCCGGTGCGTGAGCCCCGCAGCCGGTCGTCGCGGACGCCGGCGTCCTCCATCGCCTCCCAGACCAGCTCCAGCGCGAGCCGCTGCTGCGGGTCCATGGCGGCTGCCTCGGCCGGCTCCACGTCGAAGAACGCGGCGTCGAAGGCGCCGACCTCGTCCAGGAAGCCACCACGCCAGGACCGGCTGCCGGGGCCGCGCTCCGTCGGCCAGGACGAGACGGCGTCGGTTCCCTCCGACAGCAGGCGCCAGAACTCCGCCGGGCCGGACGCCGAGGGGACCCGGCAGGAGGCTCCGATCACTGCGATGGCGGTCTCGCGGGTTCCGCCGATCCCCTGGTCACCTGACATGGATGGCTTCATAGGGGGAGTATCCGTTTCCGACCGGGGGCGGCACTTCGGCCAGAGGATGGGGCTCGGCAGCCGGGCTTCGGTGCAGGACCGTCCCGTGGAACCAGGACTTTCGACCAGGCCTACGGGACAGCCCTTGGCCAGGGCGTGTTGAGTCCTGGGTCCCGACATGACGACGGGGGCGTACGCACGGTATGAACCGCGCGTACGCCCCCTCTCGCTCGTTCGCTCTTGCCCGTTCGCTCGCACGCGGAGCTCGCACGCGGAGCTCGCACGCGGAGCTCGTTCGCGGAGCTCTCACATGGCCACGGCCGACGCGATCAACTGGGCCCGGGACGCCATGTGCGCCTTCGAGAGCACATTGGAGACATGGAACTTGATCGTCTTCTCGCTCAGGCCCAGGCGGCGGGCGATCTCCTTGTTGGCCATTCCCCTTCGCACCAGTTGGAGCACCTCGGACTCGCGTGACGTCAGCGGTTCATGCGTGGGCACGGCCGACAGGTGGCGCGGCAGCGTGGCGCGCATGAACCTGAGCAGCGCCCCGCTGAGGCCGGGAGAGACGTAGCCGGTGCCGTCGCTCACCCGGCGGACCGCCTCCACCAGTTCCTCCTCGGGATCGTCGCAGTGGACGAGGGCGTGCACATTGGCCTGGGTGAAGCGGATCCAGCGCGTGGTAGTGTCCACGTCTCCCACGACGACGATGCCCGCGTCGATGCTGGTGAGTTCCTGCGCCTGGCCGATCTGTAACTGCCCCTCCAGCACTACGACATCCGGTTCGTACAACTCCACTGCCGAAAGGAGTTCGACGATGTCGGCGGCCTCGCCGACCACGACGAATGCGGAATCCTGCTCAAGTGCCCTACGGATGCCACGACGTGCGTATGGATGTGGATCACACACTATGACTCGCGCCTGAATTACACCGTTCAATTTGAACGCCCCTGTCAGTTTTTTCACTTTCCTGTCATGCGGGGGGCGAAAAACGCATGCCAATAAACCATCCTTGAGCCCGTTCGGCGCGCGCGCGTCAATCGGCTCAAATCGCCCGGAGATGGCGACCGCAATGCGAATCCGGGCATGAATGGACAGCGTGACAGCACGCTCGATATCTTCGCGATATTCCAGTACTTGCGAATAGCGGACCCATATCCGGCCCGTCGCCCGCCGAGAAGAACTCGGCGGGCTCCAGGCTTCAGGGCGGGATGGGTCGAGATCCGTGACGAGTATCGAAACGCGGCGTATTCCCCCGTGTGTTACACCGTTACACCGTTACTACGCGATCACGACATCATTGGGTGATCACGCGATGCTGGACGTCGACGTCGATCGCCCCCATCGGACACATCTGCGCGGCCACCTCGACCAGGTGATGGAGATTCTCGGGCGGCTCGCTCATCTGCAGCAGCACCAGGCCCTCCTCGTCGTCCTGGTCGAACACCTCCGGGACGTTCACCACGCAGTTCCCGGAGCCGACGCACCGCTCTCTGTCCACCGTGATGCGCATGGTCACCACGCCACCGGCAGCTCGGCCACCCCGAACGTCACCGCCATGGGACGCTGCGGGACATCGGCCAAGGCCGTTTCCGACCGCAGTTCGGGGAAGCGGCGGGCCA
The DNA here is from genome assembly GCF_042789485.1 of Streptomyces sp. NPDC056835. Taxonomy (NCBI): domain Bacteria; kingdom Bacillati; phylum Actinomycetota; class Actinomycetes; order Kitasatosporales; family Streptomycetaceae; genus Streptomyces; species Streptomyces sp. NPDC056835. Next base: position 53,971 of record NZ_JBHUBB010000043.1, on the reverse strand, counting down.
GCTCGACGAGAGCCACCCGCAGCTCGGCCCGGGCCAGCGGCTGGCCGATGCACTGGTGCAGGCCGAAGCCGAACGCCATGTGCCGGTGCGCCTCGGGCCGTGCCGGATCGAACAGCTCCGGATCATGGAAGACCGAGCTGTCCCGGTTGGACATCGCCAGCATCGCCACGACGCCCTCGCCCGCGCGGATCTTCTGACCGCCGATCTCGGCGTCCTCCATGGCGAGGCGGGGCAGCCCGGTACGTACGACGGTGAGGTACCGGAGCAGTTCCTCGACCATCCCCGATGCCAGGCTCGGGTCCTCACGCAGGGCGTCCAGGTGCTCGGGGTGGTCAAGAAGCACGAGGGCGGAGAGCCCGATCATGTTCGCGGTGGTCTCATGGCCCGCGACGAGCAGGAGCATGGCCAGGCTGACGAGTTCGTCCTCCCGGAGCTCGCCGGGCACCACACGCTCGATCACGAGCCGACTCAGCAGATCATCGCCGGGCGCGGTCCGCTTGGCCTCGACCAGGGCTCCGAGGAGGCCGGCCAGAGCGCCGAGGGCCTCGTCGACCTCCGCCGGGCCGGAGTTCCGGTCCATGATCACGCGACTGTGATGCTGGAAGAAGTCGTGGTCGGAGTACGGGACGCCGAGCAGATGACAGATCGTCATCGACGGCACGGGCAGCGCGAACTCGGACATCAGGTCCGCGGGCGAACCGAGAGAGCGCATCCGCTCCAGGGCCTCGACCACCGACTCCTCGATCAGCGGCTCGATCCGGCGGATGTTCTTGATCATGAACTCGGCGGTCAGCATCCGCCGGAAGCGGCTGTGCGCCTCGCCGTCCATGAAGATGAACAGGCCCGAGGCGTCGTCCTGCTTCGGTGGAATCGGATTCAGCACCGGAAACCCGGGCTTGTACTGGTCGGAGCTGAAACCCGGGTGGCGCAGCAGCTGCCGCACGTCTTCGTGCCGGGTGATGAGCCAGGCCCAGCCTCCGAACGGAAGCCGGACCTTACCGACGGGCCCCTCAAGTCGCTCCAGGTCGGATCCCTTGACGGGAATAAATGGATTGTCGTCCGGACCGATGAACGGGTATGCCGGAAGGCCGGCAACATCTATGTCTGCCATGTTCTCCACGGCATCCCCCATGACGTCCCCCACTACTTCAACACCTCGCGGAACTCGGTTATTGAAAAGAGGGGTTCAGTCTAACAAGGAGGTTGGTCGAGAAACGTTCGTCAGTGAGCCAGCTCACACAAGCGGAGATAAGGAAGGATCAATTCCGTATTCCGGCTTCGGAGGTCCACGGAAGTCCCCACGGAAGTCCCCCACGGAGGTCCCCACGGAAGTCCTCCGCGTAAGTCCGCTACAGCAGCTTCGCGATCTGCCGCGACACCGCGGCGGCGACACTCGGCATCTGGTCTGTCAGATAGAAATGGCCGCCCGGGTGGGTGTGCATATCGAAGTCGCCGTCCGTGTGCTCGGCCCACGAGCGCACCTCGTCGAGGGTCGCTTTGGGATCGTCGGTACCCACATGCGCGTGGACGGGAGCCGCGAGCCGGGGTCCGGCGACATAGCGGTAGGTCTCGGCCGCCTTGTAGTCGCTGCGGATGGCGGGCAGCGCCATCCGCAGGAGCTCCTTGTGCTCGAAGATCCGCGCATCGGTACCGCTGAGCGACCGCAGCTCCGCGATCATGCCCTCCTCGTCGCGCAGGTGTACGGGAACGGCGTTCTCACGCAGCCGGGAGGGCGCGCGCCGGCCGGAGGCGAAGACCACGAGCGGTCGCGTCCCCCGCTGTTCGAGACGCAGGGCGAGCTCGAAGGCGATCATCGCGCCCATGCTGTGCCCGAAGATCGCGAGCGGCCGGTCGGCCCACGGAAGCACCTCGCCGACCAGCGCGTCGGCCAGGCCGGTGATGGAGTCGACGCACGGCTCGTCGCGGCGGTCCTGGCGTCCCGGGTACTGGACGGTGAGCGCTTCGACGTCGGGCCCGAGCGAGCGGGAGAAGGGGAGGTAGAACGACGCGGAACCGCCGGCGTGAGGCAGACACAGCAGCCTCGCGCGCGCGTTCGCGGCCGGGTGGTACCGGCGGATCCACGGACTGGTTCCGGTGATGTTCGGACTGGTTCCGGTGATGTTCGCGGTCACCTTCGTGCCTTTCGCGGACTCAGGCAGCGGCAGGGAACGCGAACCGCACGGTGGTCATCTCTTCCGACAGCTCCCACAGCCGACGGCAGGTCTCGGCGTCGGAGGCCCTGGGAGCCAGCTCCACCTTCTTCGGCGCGCCACGCAGCTCGCCCATACCGCCGGGGCCGATGAACTGCCCGCCCGCCGCGTCCGGGGCGGTCGCCGCGTACAGCTGGGACAGCGCACCCTCGTCCGGGGACTGGGCGAGCGGGAGGAGGATGCGGCCGAACAGCAGCTTCACCATGCCGACCGGCGAGCTCGTCTGCAAGTTGGTCGAGGTGTAGCCGGGGTGGGCGAGCACGCTCCGCACCGGGCTGCCGGCCGCGGTCAGCCGCCGGTGGAGCTCCCAGCCGAAGACGGCGTTGGCCAGCTTCGACTGGTTGTAGTACCCCATGGGCGAGTACTTGCGCTCACCGGAGAGGTCGTCGAAGAAGATGGTGCCCTGCCGGTGGTTGGGCGAACTCACCGTGACCACGCGGGGGTTGTTCCCGACCTCCAGCAGGTCGAGCAGCAGGCCGGTGAGCGCGAAGTGGCCAAGGTGGTTGGCCGCGAACTGCACTTCGTGACCCCGCGCGTTGAGCGTCCGGGGCGGCGCCATCAGGCCGGCGTTGTTGATGAGTACATCCAGGTGCGCGCGGTCGGAGTGCAGCTGCTCGGAGAAGGAGCGGACCGAGTCCAGGTCCGCCAGGTCGAGTTGGCGCACCTCAAGCCGGGCACCCGGGTGCTTGGCGGTGATCTCCGCGACCGCCCTGCGCCCCTTGGCCTCGTCTCGTACGGCAAGGATCACGTGCGCGCCCTTGCGGGCGAGGGCCCGGGTGGTCGCCAGGCCGAGGCCGCTGTTGGCACCGGTGACGAGGAACACGCGCTTGCTCTGATCGGGGATCTGCTCGGCGGTCCAGCGCTGCTGATTGCTCATACGACACAAGCTGCCTCATGTGGCATTCAGTGTCAAGCTGATCCCTGGGTGTCATCGACGGCATGGCGTATACGATGGAGGGGTGACTATTCGCCCTGAAGTGAGCCTGGCCCAACGCAAGCGTCAGCTCGTCTCGGACGAGCTGACCGGCGCCGCGCTGAAGCTGCTGGCCCGGAAGGGGTTCGACGCGGTCACGATCGACGAGATCGCGCTCGCCGCCGGCGTGTCCAAGCGGACCTTCTTCCGGTACTTCGCGTCCAAGGAAGACGTGGTCATCCAGTTCCTGGCCGAGATGGGCACAGGCATGCGGGCGGAGCTGGCGGGCCGCCCCGCTCGGGAGTCGCCGTCGGTGGCGCTGCGGCACACTGTCTGGCTTTCCATCGACGCCTGCGCCGGCCATACCGATCAGGCGCTGCGCGTGGTGCAGTTGATTCTGGGTACGCCCGCCCTGCACGCCCGATTCCTGGAGCGTCAGGCTCAGTGGCGCGACGGGCTCGCGGCGGAGGTGGCCGACCGGCTGGACCTGGACCCGGCGACGGACCTGTACCCGCAACTGGCCGCCGGAATCGCCCTGACCGCCTTCGACACCGTGCTGCAGCGATGGAGCGACAGCGACGGCGCCGAGGACCCCGCCGAACTGACCGACCGGGCCTTCGCTGTCATCGCACCGGCCTTGGACGCCGTCGCGTAGGAGAGGGCAGAGGTGCGGGCAGAGGGGTCCACGTCGACGACGTGGGCCCCTTCGCCTCGCGTAAGAGAGACATCGGCGGCTCGATGAGCGGCCGCACGCGATGTATGGCCGGTTCTGTGACGGCCCGCACGGGTCGAGACCCGCGGTACGGGGCAGCCCCGCCCACCGGCACCCGCGTCAGGACAACAGGTCGGCCTAGGAATCCGCACCGGAGGTGCTGAGGGCGGGCTGGGGCGCGGCAGCCGTGCGTACCGGAACCGCGCGCCGGCCGGCCAGCCGGCACCAGAGGCAGCCCGCGTGCCCCTGGCGTGCGGAGCGGTCCCGCACCGTGACGCCCCACTGGCCGGGAGTCCGAACCCCGGGCGGTTTGCCCCAACCCGCGAGGTGCAGGATCCATCCGACCAGAGCCGCCAGCACGATGACGACCGACCCCACCCAGATCCCCGGGCGCCAGCCGACGATGCCCACGCCGGCGACCGCGGCCCCGGCTGTGGCAATGGCGCAACCAACCCATCCCGCGACGGTATGGCCCTCGTCGTGTTCGCTCACGTGCCTGCCTCCTTGCGCCCGCCAAGCCGTGGCACGGCTCGATGCAGGGTCTATGATGTCTTAGTAAGTGAGGAATTTATCCTACGCGCTAAGGGAATTCAATGGAGGGCAAGCCCCGCCCCGCCGCCTCCGCATCGGACGCGAGCAGTGCGATGGACGACCTCGTCGCGACGAGAATCGTCGGTCAGCAGGAGTTCGCCCGGAATCTGGGGCTGAGCGTCACTGACCTCACCTGCTTCGCGTATGTCCTGGACGCGGGGGACTCCCCGGTCACCGCCGGCGACCTGGCCGTGCGTGCGCACGTCACGACGGGAGCGGTGACCGGCATCGTCAACCGCCTGGAGCGCGGCGGACTGGTGACCCGCCGGCCGGACCCGGCCGACCGGCGCCGGGTTCGCATCACCGCGGTCCCGGCCGCCGCCGAGCGTGTGCGGGCCGTCTACGGGCCGTACTACGCGCTCCTCGCAGAGCTCTTCGCGGACTACACGTCCGACGAGATCGCCGTACTCACCGACTGGTTCACGCGCGCCGGTGCGCTGACGCGTACTTACCTCGAAGAGTCCTGTTAGGCGGGACACGGGACACGGGACACGGGACACGGGACACGGGACACGGGACACGGGACACGGGACACGAAGAGAGTCGCCGGCCGGGTCGGCGGCTCCGGCCGGGACCTACAGATCCCGTCCCAGTCATGCCTTTTCATAGTGGGACGGGATCTGCGGCCGGGTGCCGGAACAACCGACGGGTGCCTACCTGGCCCCGGCGATCGCGGCGGACTGTGCGACTACGGAACGGTTCTCCGCCTTGACCTCGTTCAGGGCGGTCAAGTTCTTCTGGACCTGCGCCTGTTGTATCTTCGCCTCGGCGTCGAACCACGTGCGTGTGACGTCGAACCGCGTGCGGCAGTCGAGGTCGGCCTTGGCCGTGGTGATCTCGCTTTCGATCACGTCGGTCGGGTGACTGAACCGGGGGTCCTCAAGGGGTTCCAGCGGTGTCTTGTACGCGTAGCCCTTGTCGTTCATGCATGAGGACCAGTTGGCGAACGCGGCCACCACCGCGGGATCCTTCATCGACTCGGTGTAGGAGTCGCCGTCGATCTGCTGCACCAGCTCATCGGTTTGCGTGTCGGGAGCCTCGCCGTCAGCGGCCTGGACACACCCGCGCAGTGCCTCCGGGTCGGAGCCCGATGTGTCGACGGCCCCGACTTCGAGCGCCGCGTCGTACGCCTCCTGAAGGGCTGCGTCCGGGTGGTAGCCGCGTATGGCGGTCAGTTCGGCGTCATGGATGCCGTACCGACGGTCGGTCAGCGACTCACCGCTGAGGTCCGGCAGGTCCGGGGCAGGCTCCCACTTCTCGTAGCCCGCCTTCCCCATGCACTCGTCGATCAGATCGTCCCGCACACCGCTGACCATGCGGGCCTCTGTTCTGGCCGGGATGTAGGCCTCGACGGGCAGTCGCCACGTGGCGGGGTTGTCCTTGTCGCCGACGGATGCCTGCGGCACACCGGCGGCCGCCGTGTTGGGGCGCGTATCCGCCATCGGCCGGCTCGCGTTGTCCGACGCGTCTCCCTGGGTCCCCCACAGGGCGAACGCCACCGTTCCGACAGCGGCTGCTGCCGCGAAGGGAGCGCACAATTTGACGATTTTTCTATTCGGATTCACTTTTTCTCCCCGTCTTGTTGGCCCTATTCCTTTCCTTGGGTGCGTTCAGGCCCAGGAGAAGGATGCGTTCTCGTTGTAAACGTACCTGAACCGGTCTATGTGCTGATAGGGGTTCATAATGTCTTTGGGTCCCCCGTATCCGCTGTTGAAGTGGACCCTGGCCTTGTATTTGTAATGATCATTTGTGCCGGATGCCGCATTGTTCTTCACCGGCTGATTCGACCCGGGCCACGGATTGCTGGCGCCCAGAATGCAGTAACGCAGCTTCGTGCCACCGCCGGGGGAGTTGTTCCCGTTCCAAAGGACATCGAAGTTGTAGACGTTGTACCCGATGTTCCGGTAGGCGCCATTTTGGCCCGAGTTGTAGTAAAGGTGAAATTTGAACGCGGAAGTGTCGGGATTACTGCATGCCGCCGGATCCCATAGGTTGTCGATATCGCCGCCGGCCATGGCCGCCGTCGGAGTCATCAAGGCGAGAACTGTCCCCGCGATGACTGCAAGTCTTTTTCGCATTGCTCCTGCTTCCTTTGCATGGCTTGGAAGGGGATCGATCACAGGTGAAGCGATAACGCGATGATTCGGGCGTGGATACGCGCGTCGGCGCAGAATTGGCCGATTTTCCCCAGATGTACCGGCAGTAGGTACCGGCAGTAGGTACCGGCAGTGCTTCGGCGGGTCGACATCGGCCCAACCCCAGGTGGGAATGATTCGACAGCCACTGCCGCAAACGCAAGCGATATCGCGATTTTTCTTCTTCGGGTGCGCCTCCTTCAGCCGCTGAATTCGGATTCGCGTGTCGATTGGCGCGCCGATGGTATGCGCTGTGGCTGGACCGGACCAGTGCGCCCATCGTGGCCGCTGAGGCGTGGCCGGAACTAAACGCCCTCAACAAGGAGACTCGTGACCCGGGGCGGGGCGGTTGGCCTGCGTTGATGATCACGCGGCTCGTCCTGCGCTCGGGGACCTGGTGCCTTATGGCCCAAGCGGAATGTCTCATACCTGTCGGCTTGTCGGCTGGCTGCTGCCCGCTGTCCGCTCCCCGCTCTCATCGGTGTGCGCGACCGGGGCCGCGGTCGGATGGTCCTCGACCTGCGCTTCGAAGTCGGCCGGCCCGGTGGGGGGCGCTGGCCGGAGCGGACAACTGGGGCTCAGTTCGCGAGCAGGGAGGCCGGATTGAGCCAATCACGGTGCGTCAGCAGGACTGCACCTGAACTTCCGCTTCACACACCCCACGTGTCATGGGCACGGTCTCTTCTTGCTCAGTCGTCCGAGGGCGGGCGGTTCCGCTTGTGAAAAAGCGTTGACTACGGGCCAGAAGTCAGTGTTGCCTTGCATGTACATGGCGCGGCTACAGTGACCGGGCAGTTGCTGATCACATGCCGCTGCTTATCTACTCGCGAAACGGGGGGCGTCGGGCTCTGCGACGGGTAAGAGCAGCCGTCGATCCCCATCTGCAATGCGCCATGGATACCCAGTGCCTGTTCCAGCGCGTCGGCTCAATGGAACCGCGACTCCTGCGTGGGACCCCGCAGGCCGGCGGGTCGTTCGGCTGGACCTCATAGCTGCTTTTATTTATTGACATTTTTTTAGACGGGGGATATTTGTGTCTACTGCCATGAACTGTCGTGTCGTTGATGCCCTCTTGGCCGCTGCCGCTCTCCTCGACGCCGCAGCCGCCGACAAATCCTTGAGGACCAGTTCGCCGACAGGTCCGCCCGCCTCACCAGTTTCAAGCTGACTACTCGGGTGGACAAGCGGACCTGTCGCACCCGTCGCACCCGGCACATCCGATGCGGACGGCATAGTCACGTCGAAAATGTGTGACTTCACAGGGCAGTTCAACGCAGTTCAACAAGGACTGGGTGAATACCCAGGGCCTGATCTGCCGGACGCCGGCCGTGTCGTTCGATCCGGCCGCTTGTGACCGGTTCGTTTCCGCGGTCGTCCAGGACATTGACGGTGCCGACGAAGGCGTCCTTATCCGGGAGGTGACCGGCTCACCGCTGGTCCACTGACCCGGCCACGGCCCACGAGTCCAACTGGCCGCCACAATCCCGAAAAGGGCGGGGGCGGCCTACGCGCCGCGTACGTGACCGTAGACGCGAAGCGGCACCCGCACGTCCGGAACGAGCAGAACACCGGTCAACAGCGCGCGAGAGAGCCGGAGCCTCTTGCCGTGACCCATTGAGCCCTTCCCGCCGACCGTCACAGTCCCGACCCCGACTCCGACCCCGACCCCTTGGGAACCAGGGCGGTCGGCCGTGCCATGCCCACCTCGGCGACACCCCCATGAACTCCCGTCCTGGCGCGGAACTTCCGCCTACCGGGGCGGGCCGAGCCGTGCCGCGAAGCACGGGAAGACACCGCAGGGCAGAAGGAGAGACGTTGAGATTACGAAGAGGAACACGAGCGGCCATGGCCGTGGTAGCGGCCGGAGGGGTACTGACAAGTCTGCTCCAGGCCGCGGCCTGGGCTGACGAGCCACGGGCAGCGGATCCGCCGGCGTCTTCGGCGGCGAAGCCCGCCCCGGACTCACTCCCCACGAGCGACCGCGCCAAGGTTCTCGGCGAGGACTACAAGAAGTCGGCCGACATCGCCTGGACCACCACCGGCGATGCCCAGGGCTTCCATTTGCTGACCGCGACGGAGAAGAGCGGCTACACGTGGAAGACCCTGGCTTCCCTGGCCGAGCCCGGGTTTGACGCGGACCAGTGGATCGGCAACGCGTGCGTGACCGGCTCGGGCAAGCGCGCGGTCGTTGTCTACGCGCCGCGTACGTTCACCAACGACCCGAAGCTGCTGGCACGCGGCGGGTTCACCGCCATTGTCGACCTGACCAGCGGCGCGGTGACGAAGCTGAAGGTCAACGCGTCACTGTCGTACTACAACCCCGGTTGCGGCACTGGTGAGGAGGCCGTGCTGACGCAGTCCCCGGGCGAGGACAAGAAGCAGACCCGGCTGATCCGCGTGGACGCCGCCACGGGCAAGTTGAGCAAGCCGGTGGTAACTGACGGGCAGGTCACGTCCTCGGTCCCGGCCGGCGGTGGGAAGATCGCGGGAGCCTCCGGACGCACGCTCATCGAGATCGACACCCAGGGCGCCAAGAAGAAGCTCGCGGCGACGGGCACCGTGCCGTACCGCATCAGCAAGGACAGCGAGGGCGGTTACGTCTTCCTGGAGCGCGTGCAGCGGGACAGCCTCAAGCAGCAGGAGACCGCGCTCGTCCACCGCTGGGCGGACAAGAAGGTCTCGAAGCTGGGCTCGGGACCGCTCGGCGGCACCGGCCTGACGCGACTGGGCGGGCACGTCTACCTGACCGGTGACGTCAAGACCGCGACGAGCCTGCCCAAGGCGGTGACGCGCCTGGCCGGCACCTCGAAGGACGCGACGCTCTCCACCACGGGCGCCGCGATCGTCCAGCACACGGTGTGGGCGGACGGCAAGGGATCCCCGCAGTACCTGCAGCCGGAGCAGGCCACCGACGCACGCCCGGTCAAGATCACCGCGTCGGTGCGCGACAGCGGCGAACGGGCCGGGTTCACGGTGACCCCGCTCAAGGCCAAGTCCCCGCAGTGGGAGACCTCCCGTACCCCCTCGCCGCTGCTGGGCACTCCCAGGAGTGCGGCGTCCGACGACGGCGGGATGCGGACGAACTCCGGCGGGACGCGCGCGCTGGCCGATGACCCGGGCGATGTGACCGGCACCCGTACGGAGATCGTGGAGTCCGAGCGGACCTGCTCCGTGCCGCGCAGCGACCCGCGTAACCAGGCCATGCAGCCCAAGCCGCGTCAGGTCGAGTGGGCCGTCAACAAGGCCATCACAGGGAAGCTCGACATCGGCGCCACTCGCCCGGCGAACTGGAAGAACCTGGGGATGCCCGCGTACGCGCCGCAGACCCTCTTCCCGAATCCGGCGCTCGACGGCGGTGGCCGTGTCCCCGCCCAGGTGATGCTCGGCATCACCGCGCAGGAGTCGAACATGTGGCAGGCAGCCCGCTCGGCGGTGCCCGGCGTGACGGGCAGTCCGCTGATCGGGAACTACTACGGCATCGACTACTACGACGGCAACAGCGACAACGACTGGGACGTCAACTGGTCCGAGGCGGACTGCGGCTACGGCATCACCCAGGTCACCGACCACATGCGGCTGGCCGGGCGTGAGCACGGCAAGGGCGGTACGGCCTGGGACTACCAGAAGCAGCGCGCCGTCGCCCTGGACTACGCGGCGAACGTCGCCGCCGGGCTTCAGATCCTGGTCTCGAAGTGGAACCAGACGAAGCAGGCCGGGCTCGTCGTCCACGACGGTAACCCGAACCGCCTTGAGAACTGGTTCTTCGCCCTCTGGTCCTACAACAGCGGGTTCTACGAGAACGTCAACGGCAACGAGCCCTGGGGCGTGGGCTGGGCCAACAACCCCGCCAACCCCGAGTGGGACGCGGGCCGTACGCCCTTCCTGGAGGACCGCCTCGGCAACGAGGACGCCTCGGCCGCCGCGCGCCCGCAGAACTGGCCCTACCCGGAGAAGGTGCTCGGGTTCGCCGCTCATCCGCCCTCCTTTATCGAGTCGCCCGGCAAGATGGTGGCCGCCTTCCTCGGCGCCTGGTGGAACGGCACCAGCGAGGACGCCACGATCAAGGGATCGGCGAAGTACAACCGCGCGGGCGTGAAGCCGCCGGAGGACCTGTTCTGCGGCCCCTACAACTGGTGCGAGCCCTCCAAGATCTCGGACAACGCGCAGAACGAGCCCGGACAGGGCCCGTGCACCCAGGCGGACTTCAAGTGCTGGTTCCACCAGTCGGTGCAGTGGAAGACGGACTGCTCCTACTCGTGCGGTAACGAGTACTTCCGGTTCCCCTCCCCGGACTACGACGCCGAGCAGGCGGACGGCACCGCCTACCCGCCGAACTGCTCCCGCTCCGGTCTGCCCTCGCGGGCGATGATCATTGACGACCTGCCAGGGGGAACCCCGTCCGTCCGGCCGAGCTGTGCCAACAGCGACTGGAGTAACGCGGGCAGCTTCAGCCTCGACTTCGGTGCCGGTGAAGCGGGTGTAGCCCACGACGGAACCACTATCTCCACCGTGTGGCCCGCTAAGGTCGACCTGCACCAACTCGGCGCCGGCTTCGGCGGCCACTTCTACTTCGGCCACACCCGGCAGAACGACGCCAAGGGTGAGCGGCTGAAGATGACGGCCACGTGGAAGCTGAACCAGGCCGTCAACGGCGCCGCAAAAGTGTGGGTGCATCTGCCCGACCACGGCGCGCATACCAAGTACGCCGAGTACAAGGTCGACACGAAGTACGGGACCAAGACCCGTGTGGTCTCCCAGCCGGGCAGCAGCAACCGGTGGGTGCCCATCGGCGCGTTCATGTTCGACGCCGCGCCCGTCGTGCGCCTGTCCACCACCACCAAGGACGGCACCGGCGATCAGGACATCGCGTTCGACGCCATCGCTGTGGAACCGATCGCCGGCCGCTACGTCCAGGACACCGTTGATGCCATCGCGTTCTTCGACGAGGACCAGAACGTCGACACCGACCCGAACAGCACGATGTTCTTCGATACGCCGTTCAAGGACCGACAGTCCCTCTATGACTGGGGCATCGACACCTCGCAGGCGGTCCTGACCCTGCCCACCTGTGTCGACAGCCCCGCGCCGTCGTGCGTGAAGCCCGAGACCAAGGCGGCGATGGGCACATGGAACACATGGGTCAAGGAGTCGGGTACGCACCCGGTCGACCACCCGGACGGTAAGAGCATCCCCGCGTGGGTGCATTTCTCCAACAGGTACCAGGACCGTCCCGGACCCACCAAACCGTCGTACTTCGACACCGACGACAGTACGTACAAGATCAAGAGCAAGGTGAAGGTGAGCTATGTAGCTGCCGACGACGGGTCCGTGATCGAGGGCAGCGAGGACATCGACTACGACTCTCGCACCGCGGACACGCACCTGCCGAATTTCGTGATGGACAGCTTCAAGGCGATCCAGAAGGACTACGGCATAGCCCCTCCGAACCTGAACTACTCGACGGGCGATCTCAACGAGCACGACGGGCGCACGACCACCACGGACACCAACTCGACCGGCATCATCCCCGGTCGCGCGTACGCTCCGGTCGGCAAGAGGCCCGAGATCACCGACACCAAGGGCTACGCGGCCTCCGGTGCGAACGCCAAGTGCGTGAGCGCTGCCTACACCTCCGGAGGCTCGATCGGCTACCGGCCGATGCTCGGCGTCTCCGGCGTGGACGCCGAGGTCAACGCGTGGCGCGCGAGGGCCAACGTGTCCGGCACCGTCGTGCCGCAGGCCGTACGCGACCTGATGAGCGAGATCTACAACGCGTTCTTCAAGTCAGGCATCACGGGATCGATCTTCAATCAGTCCCCGCCGATCTGGCAAGAACTCAACTTCATCTCCTGCTCTGACGGCACGATCCGTAAGCGGCACAGTGAGAACGCCGGCAGCGCGATCCTGCGCTCCAGCTTCATGCCGAACCAGTACCTCTACCGCAACGGCCAGTCCATGGCACTGGACGGCTCTGACGTCAGCTCGTTCGAGCCGGTGATCACCGGTGATTTCAAGGGCTTCAGCCGGGTCGCCACCCTCAATGGCGACAATACCCCCTACGGGTATTGCGACCAGCTCTCCGGGCATGGCGGCAATCCCTGGGGCATCGACCTGACGGACGGGCCGGGCGTTAACCGTGCGGGCCGTAGCTGCTTCGAAGGGTCAAGTGGAGACCCCGACTACAACGTAGGGTAATGCGAAGTTGATCCTGGGAGAGGGCGTGGTCCGCCCTCTCCCAGGGTTCAGGTCAAGGAGAAACCGTCATGGTCCTCATAGCGATTGCCTACGTGGCCGCGTGGTTCGTGTTCTCGCTGCTCGGTTTCTGGAAGTTGACTGACCCGAGGCGCCAGATGCTGTTATCCGGCTCCCTGATCGCGGTCGCTGTCGGGGTCACCTTTGGTGTGCTGCGCAGCGCCGGCCTCGGTGCCTTTGTCTTCGGTATCGGCGTGATCGCGACACTCGTGCGGCTCAGGCGCGCGTGGGGCCGGCTGCCCATCGACCCTCCCCGCTGACTGGCCGTGACCTGAGTTCCCCCAGTGAGAGTGAGGCCGTCCAATGACGCACGGCCCCGGAGTCCCGGTGATCACGGGATGTCGTGGAGGGCAACGGCCACGCGTACGGTAAGCCGAGCGGTCTGCGTTGGTCATGCCCCCATGCAACCCGATGGCTCCGACATACCGCGAATGCGCCGAACAGCCTGTGGATAAAGTTATCCACAGGGGTCGCGGGATCCGGCCCGGCGCGGGACCGTCGAGCCATGAATACGCACCACGAACCGACCGGATCCTCCGACGAGCAGCAGATCACCCTGCGCAGTCCCGCGGAACTCGCCGACGCTCTCCCGTATTTGCTCGGATTCCACCCCACCGATTCCATTGTCATGGTCGCGCTTCAGGGCGACCGGGGACGCTTCGGCGGACGGCTCAGGCTCGGCATCCCGCGCTCGCCGAAGGAATGGCCACCGGTGGCCGATCAGCTGGCCGAGTGCCTGATCGAGGGCAGCGAGCGGCGCGGCGGCCGTCCCGACGGAATCGTCGTCTTCCTCTGCCAGGACCCGGCCGCGGGGGAGACGGGCCGACAGGTGATGGAGCGGCTGCGCCCCCTCGCACAGCGGCTGCGCACCGCGTGCGGAAACCTCGACGTCCCCGTGCACGAGGTGCTCTGTATCTCCGACGGGCGCTTCTGGTCCTACTGCTGTCCCGACGTCCGCTGCTGTCCGCCCGAGGGGACCGGGCTGACCCTGCCCGGTACGTCGGTGATGGCCGCGGCCGCCGCGTACGCCGGAGTCCAGGTGCGGGGATCGCTGCGGGAGATGGAAGCCCGGCTGGAGCCCTGGCGTACGCCGGCCGCCGAGGAGCAGGAGCGGGCGCTGGACGACGCGGGCGCGGCGCTCGTGCCCCGAATCCTGGGCGGTGGAAGCCGGGAACGGGTCGGTGAGGAGACGCTGCGGCTCACGCGGGCCCTGATCGGGCGGCTGAAGGAGGCGCCGAGCGCGGGCCCGGCCGCCACGGACGCCGAGGACGACCGGCTCATCACCCACGAGGAGGCGGCCACCGTCATCCTCGGACTCCAGGACAGGGAGATCCGCGACCGCGCCGCGGAGTGGATGGAGGGACCCGAGGCCGCGCCGGCCCTGCGGCTCTGGCGCGCGCTGTCCCGGCGCTGCGTCGGTCCGTACGCCGAGCACGCGACCGCACCGCTGACCCTGGCCGGCTGGGTCGCCTGGTCGACCGGCGACGAACCGAGCGCGCGGGTCGCCCTGGGACTCGCGTTACGGCTCGATCCCCAGTACGTCTTCGCGCGATTGCTCCACCAGGCGTGCAACGAAGGACTGGACCCCGAGACGCTGCGCCGCTGTCTGCGCGAGGAGCGCGGTGCACGGGCGCTCGCCGGCCCGCACAGGACGAGTGGGCGGCCCAAACTCCGTCCGGTGCGCAGGCCCGTCCCCCGCAAGAGCCTTTCACCCAAGGGGTCCTCGTCCGGTGCGCCGGCCGCGCACAGCCGGGGTGCCAGGCGCAGCGGGCGGCGCGGGACCAGGAGCGGCCGATGAGAGCCGTGACCCGGCCACCCGGGCAGCCGTTCACCTCTGTGGCGAAGTCGTACGAGCCGCGCCGCCGTACACAGCGCGGCTCTCCGGAGCGCACAGAAGGCAGAGCAGACCACCCATGGCCCTCACCGCCCTTCCCTCACCCAACCCAGGTACTTCGAGCGGCGCGCCGTCGCGGGCCGCGCCGTCCCGTGCCGCACCGTCCGGGCCCGCGGGGAGCGGGGGCCCGTCGCACGGCGAGCTGCCCGACGTACACCGCGCGCTCCTCTGTGTCGCACTGCCACGTCTCGCGGTCTCGGCCGAGCACGGCCAACTCACCGGCCAGGGGCTGGAAGGTTTCTACCAGTCGGGCCGTCGGCTCCTCTCCCGCTGTCTGTTGCGCGTCGCCGGACGGGAACCCCTTCCGTTGCAGGGCAGGCTGGTTGCGGCTGACCGGGCGCGGTTCAGCGCGGTGGTCCGTACACCGGCGGACGCCGGACCCGATCCGGAGATCAGTGTCGAACGGCTGCGGGACGCCGACGGCACCGAACGCATCACGCTGCACAGCTCGGCCCGCGGAGTCCGCCGGTTCCCGGTGGAGATCACTCTGGGGACGGATCTGGCGGAGCTGGCCGCGATCGCGGTCGGCCGCGCCGGCCCCGAACTCCCGGCGAGCGTCCACGCCGCGGGTCTGCGCTGGGCCGCGGCCGACGGCGAACACGCCGCCGTCGCCGCCGAGCCGGCGCCGCAGGACGCGCTGGCCTCGGCCGGACTGCTCCGCTGGGACATGGAGCTGGTGCCCGGGGCCTCCCGCACCATCGAGCTGCGGATCAGTGCGG
Organism: Streptomyces sp. NPDC056835; assembly: GCF_042789485.1. Lineage (NCBI taxonomy): Bacteria > Bacillati > Actinomycetota > Actinomycetes > Kitasatosporales > Streptomycetaceae > Streptomyces > Streptomyces sp. NPDC056835. The sequence continues at coordinate 38,545 of NZ_JBHUBB010000043.1, read as the reverse complement.
ACCGAGCGGCGCGGCCGACCGGCCGGACCGCCAGCAACCCCTTGCCGGAGGCGAGCGCCGAGGGTGACGACCCCCGGGTTCGCCCGCTGTTCGCCGCGAGCCTCGGCGACCTCAAGGCGCTTCTGCTGCGCGGGCCCGGCGGTTCCACGGATGTCCACCCCGCCGCGGGCGTGCCCTGGCGCTGCGGGCCGCCGGCCGCGGAAGCGCTCTGGGCGGTACGGATGGCTCTCCCGCTCGGCACCCGGCTGGCCGCCGGCACGATGCGTACGCTCGCCCGCACCCAGTTCCGCGGCCCAGGACGCGACTTCGGGCGCATTCCCGGCCCCTTGCGGGACGCCGGGCCTCATCTGCCGCCGAGCTGTACGGGAGTTGAGGCGACGCTCGCCTTCCCCGTGGTCCTCGCCGAGGCGCGCCGCTGGGGGCTTCCCGAGAGTGATCTCGCCGAGTTGCTTCCCACGGCGGAGCGCTGTCTGCACTGGCTGCGCACCGCCCTCGGGGCCGACGGGCTGCTGGGGGAGCCGGGCCCCACCGGGCCCCGGCGCGTCGAGACCCAGGCCCACGCACACCGCGCGGCGCTGCTCGGGGCCGATCTGCTGGAGTCCTGCGGCCGGCCGGGGGCTGACAGCTGGCGGGAGTGGGCGGGCGCGCTGCGGCTGCGGTTCCGGCGGACGTTCTGGGCCGATGAGCCCACCGGCGGGCGCCCGGCCGCGGCGCGGTGTGCCGACGGCCGGCTGCTTCCCCATGCGAGCGCCAGCGCCGCCCATCTCCTGGACACGGGTCTGCTCGGCGGAGGGAAGCGGGCCCCGGGACTGCTGGACGCGTCGGAGACCGAGCGGCTGGTCGCCATGCTCCGGGGAGCGGACCTCGACTCGGGGTGGGGGCTGCGCGGCCTCGGGGGCAAGGAGCCCGGACACAACCCGTTCGGCCACCGCGCCGGGGCGGTACGGATCCATGAGACGGCCGTCGCGATCGCGGGCCTGATCGCGGCCGGATACGACGAGGAGGCAGGCTCCCTGCTCCGGGCTGTGCTGGACGCGGCGGAGGCGTTCGGCCACCGGCTCCCCGAGATGTACGCGGGGGAGCGGCGGACCGCGGGCGGTGCTCCCGTCCCGCACCCCGCGGCGTGCCGTCCGGCGGCCGTGGCGGCGGCCGCCGGAATCCATCTGCTCACCGCGCTCGCCGGTATCCGCCCGGACGCGCCCGCCCGCACCGTCGCGCTGCGCCCGGTCCGCTGCGCCCCGCTCGGGGCGGTACAGCTCACCGGGCTGCGGGTGGCGGAGGAGCCCTTCTCCCTACGGGTCAGCGCGCTCGGGCTCGGCATGGTCGAGGAGGCGGCCCCTTGCCTTCAACTGGGGGTCTGATGGGGGTCTGAGCCGTGGCGGGCAGGTGAGCCGGACCGGTGGCGCGAAGATCGTGAAGATGGCGAAGAAGTAGACAGCGCGAGTGACGGAAGGAGTGTTTATCGTCAGGCAGACGACTATGATCGCGGCATGTCGCCCTACGACCCGTCGGCCTTTCCCGCGTTCGCTGTCACCGTCGACCTGGTCGTGCTCACCGTGCGCCGCCACGCGCTCTGCGCGCTGGTGGTGCGGCGCGGGGAGCCGCCGTTCCAGGGCCGGTGGGCGCTGCCGGGCGGCTTCGTCAAGGCCGACGAGGACCTCGCGGGCGCGGCGGCGCGCGAACTCACCGAGGAGACGGGCCTCTGCGCGCACGACCCGGTTTCCCCCGCGCCCGGGAACGCGGCCCATCTCGAACAACTCGCCACCTACGGGGATCCCGGGCGCGATCCCCGGATGCGGGTGGTCAGCGTGGCCCATCTGGCGCTCTCGCCCGACCTTCCCGCGCCCCGTGCCGGAGGTGACGCCAACAGCGCGCGCTGGGCCCCGGTGGACGCGCTGCTCAACCAGGACGGCGGTTTCGCCCGCGAGGACGAACAGCCCGCCCAACTCGCCTTCGACCACGCCCGGATCCTCGCGGACGGGGTGGAACGGGCCCGCTCCAAGATCGAGTACTCCTCGCTCGCCACCGCGTTCTGCCCGTCCGAGTTCACCGTCGGTGAGCTGCGCCGGGTGTACGAGGCGGTGTGGGGCGTGGCGCTCGATCCGCGCAACTTCCACCGGAAGGTGACCGGCACTCCGGGATTCCTCGTCCCGTCGGGCGGAACCACGACCCGCCAGGGCGGCCGGCCAGCCCAGTTGTTCCGGGCCGGCGGGGCGACCGTACTCAACCCGCCGATGCTGCGCCCGGAGGTCTGACGGGGGCCACGTGCCGGACGTCTGACACCCGGGGGCGCCACCCTGCACCACAAGTCGGACATGTCGCGTTATCTTGCTGCGGTACCCACCCTGCCGCCGAGCGGTCTCACCTCCCGCGAGAGAAGCGATGCTCCAGGCCATCGGACTGACCAGCAACCCCCGTCGAGACCTCCCGCCCGCCGTGGACGATCTGACCTTCGAAACACGGTCCGGCTCTGTCACGGCGCTTCTCGGCGCCCCCGGCGCGGGCAAGAGCACCGCGCTCCGGCTGATGCTCGAACTCGAACCAGGCCGCGGGGTCACCTACTTCCGCGGTCGCCCCCTCCATCGAATCGCCCATCCCGCACGCGAGATCGGGGTGCTCCTCGGCGATGTGCCGGGCCACCCCGCGCGCTCGGTCAAGGGCCAGCTCCGGATGCTCTGCGCCGCCGCGGGAGTGCCCGCCTCGCGCGCCGACGAACTCCTCGATGTCGTCGGCCTCGGCGGTCTGCGCGACGAACGGCTCGGCTCGCTCTCGCTCGGCATGGACCGCAGACTCGGGCTCGCCTCCGCGCTGTTGGGGGATCCGCACACCCTGCTGCTCGACGCGCCGTCCGCCGATCTGTCTTCCCGCGAGAACAGCTGGCTGTTCGGACTGCTGCGCGCGCACGCCGACCACGGCGGCACCGTCCTCTACACCACGCAGGACGCCAAAGAGGCCGCGCGCACCGCCGATCATGTCGTCACGATCGACGAGGGCCGGCTCGTGGCCGACCAGGACGCGGTTTCCTTCGCCCGTACCAGGCTGCGTCCCCGCGTCGCCGTCAGGACTCCGCACGCCGCCCGTCTCGCCGACGCCCTCAGCCGCGAGGCCCGCGCGGACCGGCGCTCCGTCGAAGTGGTCTCCGAGCCCGGTGTGGGCAGTCTGCTCACCGTCTACGGCAGCAGCTGCCCGGAGATCGGGGAGACCGCCTTCCGCAACGGCGTTCTCGTCCATCAGCTCGCCGACGAGGTCGGCGACACGGGTCCCACGCCGGGCTCCTCGCCTCTGCCCGTACCCGCGCCCGCCCCCGCCTACGACACCGCTCACGACACCGCTCACGACACCGCTTACGACCCCGCCCGCGATCCCGCCCGCGATCCCGATGACGCGTACGGCTACGAGGACGACCTCGACCGCCGTTACGAGGACGGCGGGCCTCCGCGTCACGACCGCGGTCCGCTCCCGGCGCCGCTGTCGTCGGGGCCGGTAGGCAGTCCTCTCCGGCCGCTGCGCTACGAACTCCGTCATATGTTCGGGATCCGCACCACGGCGGTGATCGCCGTCGCCGTCCTCGTCGCGTCCGTGGCCCTCGCCGTGCCGCTCGCCCGTACCGGCAGCACTTCGCTGCCCGGTCTGCTCAGCGCCTGGCCCGCGATCCTGCCCCTGCCGCCCGCGGCCCTCGGTGCGGGGCTGCTCGGCGCGTACTCGTTCGGCGACGAGTTCCGTTACCCCGCGCTCGCCGGCGCGCGGGGCACCGTCCCGCGCCGCCTGGGTCTGCTTCTCGCCAAGCTCGTCGTGACAGCGGCGGCGGCGCTGGCGCTCGCGGCGCTGACCGTGGCCGCCGACGCCGGGGCGCTGCGCCTGGTGTACGGCGCCGAAGCCGTGCCCGTGCCGGGCAACTGGTTCGCGCTGAGCGCCGGTTGGGCCGGACTTACCGTCGGCTGCGCCTGGGCGGGGCTGCTGGGGGCGGGGGTCTTCCGGGTCACGGCCGCGGGGGTGGCCACGGTCGTGGCCGTACCGACCCTGGTCGTACCGCTGATCCAGCGGGCGCAGGCCGGTCCGTCCGCGCGTTCGGTCGTCGGACTGCCGGGCCGGCTGCGTGAGCTGGCCTGGCTGGACTGGCCCCGTCAGGCCGACCACTGGCTGATGGCCACGTTCAGACTCGTCGCCCAACCGGTCGCCGCGGCCCTCACGTTGTCGCTCTCGGCCCTGCTCTGCGCATATCTGCTCACCGGCCTTCGCCGCAGGGCCCGTTGGTGACCACGGAACGACCGGACCGTTCAATGGTGTTCGCAACTCCCCTGATAACGCCCGCTTCTTTCCGATAAGGCGTCAATCGAAGGGCGGGCGCCGATCACCCTTTCGTGTGCTTTTCACCAAAGACCTCAAGGGTCGCGGGAGCAACGCCGACAAAGGATGCGTGAGTACCCTTGCGCACACCATGATGACCGCCGCCCGTTCCGTCGAGTCCGGCCTCGCCGAGCCGGGTGAACTCGACCGCTACCCCTTCGCGGAGGCGCCCGGCGCCGACCGCGGCGCCGCCCCCGTCTGGGACGGCGCCGACACCGACTTGGGCCGGGTGGGACGACGTACGACGAGCAGCCGCGGCCGCGGGCTCCACGGCCAACTCGTCCAGCAGCTCGGCCAGATGATCGTCTCCGGTGATCTGGGCGCCGACCGGCCGCTCGTACCCGAGGAGATCGGCCAGCGCTTCGAGGTCTCCCGCACGGTGGTGCGGGAGTCGCTGCGCGTGCTGGAGGCCAAGGGCCTGGTGAGCGCCCGGCCCAATGTCGGTACCCGTGTCCGTCCGGTGAGCGACTGGAATCTGCTCGACCCCGACATCATCGAATGGCGCGCTTTCGGGCCGCAGCGCGACGATCAGCGCCGCGAGCTGAGTGAGCTGCGCTGGACGATCGAGCCCCTCGCCGCGCGGCTGGCGGCCGGCCACGGCCGGGCGGATGTCCAGCAGCGGCTCACCGACATGGTGGGGATCATGAGCCACTCCCTCGCGCAGGGTGATTCGATCACCTTTTCGCGTGCGGACGCCGAATATCACTCCCTGCTGATCCAGCTCGCCGGCAACCGCATGCTGGAGCACCTTTCGGGGATCGTCTCGGCGGCCCTCCAGGTCTCCGGCGGCCCGGTCACCGGATGCGACCGGCCCACCGAGGCGTCGCTCTCCCATCACGCGCGGATCGTCGACGCCCTCGGCGCCGGTGACGCGCACGCCGCCGAATCGGCCATGCGTCAACTGCTTACCGTTCAGCCTGAAGTGGAGCGTGTCGTTCCGGCACCGCGCGAGCACTGAGCGCCGCCGAGGGGCGGGCGTACGGGGATGTACGCGTCGTGTGTCGCCGGACCCAGAGGGTCCGGCGACGCGATTATGGGGTCTTAAATCCCCCTTCTGGTCATTTTGTCGCAAATGGAGTGTGACTCGGGCCACGTGGAATGGGCGTAACACTCCTGGAGACAGCGCGATGACCTAAGAGGTGACAGCCGAGGAGGGAATACGTCCGCCGCGCATGGCGCTGTATTCACCTCTGAGGTCCTAGCCCGCGCCGTCGGCACATCCCCAGCCGACGGTCGTCGGCTCCGGCCCGATCCTGGGCGGGGCCGGAAGCCGTTTCCATCGTTCCGAGAGGTTGTTCGTGTCGGCCAGCACATCCCGTACGCTCCCGCCGGAGATCGCCGAGTCCGAGTCTGTGATGGCGCTCATCGAGCGGGGAAAGGCTGATGGGCAGATCGCCGGCGATGACGTGCGTCGGGCCTTCGAGGCCGACCAGATTCCGCCAACCCAGTGGAAGAATGTTCTGCGCAGCCTCAACCAGATCCTCGAGGAAGAGGGTGTGACGCTGATGGTCAGTGCCGCGGAGTCGCCGAAGCGCACCCGCAAGAGCGTCGCAGCGAAGAGCCCGGTCAAGCGCACCGCCACCAAGACCGTCGCGGCCAAGACGACCACGACGAAGACCGTCGCGGCCGCCACCTCGGCTCCGGCGGCAGAGATCGTGGAAGCCGCGGCCGACGAGGCCGGCGCCCCCGCCAAGAAGGCGGCCGCGAAGAAGACCGCCGCGAAGAAGGCCACGGTCAAGAAGACCGCCGCGAAGAAGACGACTGCCAAGAAGGCCGTCGGCAAGAAGGACTCCGACGAGGCCGCCGACGGCGAAGAGCCCACCGATGAGGTGCAGGCGGGCAAGGGCGAGGAGGAGGAGGCCGAGGGCGAGAACAAGGGCTTCGTACTCTCCGACGACGACGAGGACGACGCGCCGGCCCAGCAGGTCGCCGTCGCCGGTGCCACCGCCGACCCGGTCAAGGACTATCTGAAGCAGATCGGCAAGGTCCCGCTCCTCAACGCGGAGCAGGAGGTCGAGCTCGCCAAGCGCATCGAGGCCGGTCTCTTCGCCGAGGACAAGCTGGCCAACTCCGACAAGCTCGCGCCGAAGCTCAAGCGTGAGCTGGAGATCATCGCCGAGGACGGCCGCCGGGCCAAGAACCACCTGCTGGAGGCCAACCTCCGACTGGTGGTCTCACTGGCCAAGCGCTACACCGGCCGCGGCATGCTCTTCCTGGACCTGATCCAGGAGGGCAACCTCGGTCTGATCCGCGCGGTCGAGAAGTTCGACTACACCAAGGGCTACAAGTTCTCCACGTACGCCACCTGGTGGATCCGTCAGGCGATCACCCGCGCCATGGCCGACCAGGCCCGCACCATCCGTATCCCGGTGCACATGGTCGAGGTCATCAACAAGCTCGCGCGGGTGCAGCGCCAGATGCTCCAGGACCTGGGCCGCGAGCCCACCCCGGAGGAGCTGGCCAAGGAACTCGACATGACCCCCGAGAAGGTCATCGAGGTCCAGAAGTACGGCCGTGAGCCGATCTCGCTGCACACTCCGCTGGGCGAGGACGGCGACAGCGAGTTCGGAGACCTCATCGAGGACTCCGAGGCGGTCGTTCCGGCCGACGCCGTGAGCTTCACGCTCCTCCAGGAGCAGTTGCACTCGGTGCTCGACACCCTCTCCGAGCGTGAGGCGGGCGTGGTCTCCATGCGCTTCGGTCTCACGGACGGCCAGCCCAAGACGCTGGACGAGATCGGCAAGGTCTACGGCGTGACGCGTGAGCGCATCCGCCAGATCGAGTCCAAGACGATGTCGAAGCTGCGCCACCCCTCGCGTTCGCAGGTTCTGCGCGACTACCTCGACTAGTCGCTGAGCCCCAGGGGGCGCGCGAAGCACGAGTGAAGGCCCGGATGCCACCGAGGATCCGGGCCTTCGCGTCGTGCGCGGGGGTGCGAGACTCGACCGGTGGGATGACTCTGGGTAGATCGGAGTCCACCGGAGAGTCAGGAGACTGTATGCGTCGTTCCGTAGCCCGAGTGCTGACCGGAGGACTGGCCGTGATCACCGCCGGGGCGGTGCTGCCACTCGTGATGCCTGTCCCCGCCGCTGCCGAACGGGTGATCGTCGGCGGTCAGGCGGTACGGATCGCCGACAGCCCATGGGTCGTGGCCCTGTCCAGCCGTGACCGTTTCGGGGGTACGCGTGCGGGCCAGTTCTGCGGAGGCGTGGTGGTGGCGCCGACGAAAGTGCTGACCGCCGCCCACTGCGTGGGCAGGGACGTCCTCGGGGATGCCCCGAAGGATGTCCCGGACCTCCGGGTCATCGCGGGCCGTGAGCGGCTGCGCGGCTCCGGCGGGCGCGAGGTCGCCGTACGGTCCGTCCAGGTGGATCCGGCGTACGAGCCGCGTTCCAACGCTTCGGACCTCGCCGTACTGACGCTCGCGCGCGCCCTCCCCGGGGAGTACGCGATCCGGCCGGCGGAACCGGGGGACCCGGCCGCGGCGCCCGGCACCGACGCGGCGGTCTATGGCTGGGGCGATACGTCGGGTAACGCCGACTACGCGCAGGCGCTGCGCTCCGCGCCTGTGAAGGTCCTGCCGGACTCCAGCTGCGAGCGGGCGTACCCCGGGGGCTCAGGGGACCGTTACGAGGCCTCCACGATGCTCTGTGCGGGCGATCCCCAGGGCGGGCATGACGCGTGCCAGGGGGACAGCGGCGGGCCGCTGGTGGCCCAGGGGCGGCTTATCGGGCTCGTCTCCTGGGGGAGTGGCTGCGGGCGCGCGGACAGTCCGGGCGTCTATACCCGGATCACCACGGGCGCGCGGGCCGTCGCCGACGCGGTGGGAGCACGGGCCCCGCGCTGATCGGCGTGGGGTTCCCGGGTCGACGTGGGGTCGCCACGCCGAACGGGTCGGCCACGACGACTGAGAACGGGCGGTCACCCTGCGGTACAGGGGTGGCCGCCCGTCGGCCGGCTCGGGACCGGCCCTTGGCTCGTCGTGGATGCGAGGTGTCAGTGTTCCTCTTCACCGCCGCCGGCCGGTACGGCCGTCAGTCGGTCGGTCTCATCCTGTATTTCCGCGGCGATCTTCTTGAGTTCCGGCTCGAACTTGCGTCCGTGGTGGGCGCAGAAGAGCAGTTCACCACCGCTGGACAGGAGGACGCGCAGATAGGCCTGGGCGCCGCACCGGTCGCAGCGATCAGCCGCGGTCAGCGGGCTCGCGGGGGTCAGAACAGTAGTCACGTCGCCTCTTCTCTAGCTCGACGAGCTGTCGTACCAGGGTCAACATCCAACCAGGCCGAAAACGTTCCCGCTCTCGGCTTTTCCTCGAAAGTTTCTTCCGTTGTGGCTGGCTGCTGACGGTTGGCGGCGAATGGGCCGTATTGCTCGCGGGGCTTCGCACTACGGGTTTCGCGTTGCTTGACGTTGCTTGTCAGGGGGATCGCCCTCGCCGGCCGGCTTGCCGGTTGTTGATGAGGACGTGCCCGGAGCCTAAATGGTTCATGCCTGGAAGGGAACGTGATGTGTGCTTCACTCCATCGAAGGATCGAACACCTATGCGACCTTGGACTAGCATGAGAATTCGCGAGGGTGGCGTGACAACGGCTCTACCAGGCCTCTGTACCCTCTGACCGGTGACAGACGCCGGGCCTTTACCCCACGGAGGCCCATCTCAAATTCAGCGAGGAGCGAACCGCGTGACCGCCGATACGTCCGTGCCGTCCACTGCGCTGCTGACAGCAGACCGTGACGGCTCCAACTACACCGCGCGGCACCTGCTCGTCCTTGAAGGGCTCGAAGCGGTCCGCAAACGCCCCGGAATGTATATCGGCTCGACCGACAGCCGCGGCCTGATGCACTGCCTCTGGGAGATCATCGACAACTCGGTCGATGAGGCCCTTGGCGGCTACTGCGACCACATCGAGGTGATCCTCCACGAGGACGGCTCGGTCGAGGTCAAGGACAACGGCCGGGGCATCCCCGTCGACGTCGAGCCCAAGACCGGCCTCTCCGGCATCGAGGTCGTGATGACCAAGCTGCACGCCGGCGGAAAGTTCGGCGGCGGCTCGTACGCCGCCTCGGGCGGTCTGCACGGCGTGGGCGCCTCCGTCGTCAACGCCCTCTCCGCCCGGCTGGACGTCGAGGTGGACCGCAACACCACGCACTCGATCAGCTTCCGGCGCGGTGTCCCCGGGATGTTCACCGAGCAGGGCCCCGACAGCCCCTTCGATCCCGCGAACGGGCTCCGCAAGGGCAAGCGGGTGCCCAAGACCCGTACCGGCACGCGTGTGCGCTACTGGGCCGACCGGCAGATCTTCCTCAAGGACGCCAAGCTTTCCCTGGACACGCTCTACCAGCGTGCCCGGCAGACCGCCTTCCTGGTCCCCGGACTGACGATCGTCGTCAGGGACGAGCGGGATCTCGGCGCGGGTGAGGGCAGCGGCGCGAGCGAGGAGACGTTCCGGTTCGACGGCGGCATCAGCGAGTTCTGTGAATATCTCGCGCAGGACAAGGCCGTCTGCGATGTGCTGCGGCTGACCGGCCAGGGCACCTTCAAGGAGACCGTGCCGGTCCTGGACGACCGCGGGCACATGACCCCCACCGAGGTCACCCGCGAGCTGGGCGTCGATGTCGCCCTGCGCTGGGGCACCGGGTACGACACCACCGTCAGGTCGTTCGTGAACATCATCGCCACCCCCAAGGGCGGCACCCATGTGAGCGGATTCGAGCGTTCTCTGACCAAAACGGTCAATGAGGCGCTGCGCTCGGCCAAGATGCTGCGCGTCGCGGAGGACGACGTCGTCAAGGACGACGCCCTGGAGGGCCTCACGGCCGTGGTCACGGTGCGGCTCGCCGAGCCGCAGTTCGAGGGCCAGACCAAGGAGGTCCTCGGTACGTCCGCGGCCAACCGGATCGTCGCCAACGTCATCGCCAAGGAGCTCAAGGAGTTCCTGACCTCGACCAAGCGCGACGCCAAGGCGCAGGCCCGCGCCGTGCTGGAGAAGGCCGTCGCCGCCGCCCGTACGCGGATCGCGGCCCGCCAGCACAAGGAGGCGCAGCGCAGGAAGACGGCGCTGGAGTCCTCCTCGCTGCCGGCCAAGCTCGCCGACTGCCGCAGTGACGACGTCGAGCGCAGCGAGCTGTTCATCGTGGAGGGCGACTCCGCGCTCGGTACGGCCAAGCTCGCCAGGAACAGCGAGTTCCAGGCGCTGCTGCCGATCCGGGGCAAGATCCTCAATGTCCAGAAGTCATCCGTCTCGGACATGCTCAAGAACGCCGAGTGCGGGGCGATCATCCAGGTCATAGGGGCGGGCTCGGGCCGGACCTTCGACATCGACGCCGCCCGTTACGGCAAGATCGTGCTGCTGGTCGACGCCGATGTCGACGGCGCCCATATCCGCTGCCTGCTGCTCACGCTCTTCCAGCGCTACATGCGGCCGATGGTGGCGGCGGGCCGGGTCTTCGCCGCCGTGCCGCCGCTGCACCGGATCGAGCTGGTCCAGCCCAAGAAGGGCCAGGACAAGTACGTCTACACATACTCGGACAACGAGCTGCGGCAGACGCTGCTGGAGTTCCAGCGCAAGAACGTGCGCTTCAAGGACTCCATCCAGCGCTACAAGGGCCTCGGTGAGATGGACGCCGATCAGCTGGCGGAGACCACGATGGACCCCCGCCACCGCACCCTGCGGCGGATCAACATCGGGGACCTGGAGTCGTCCGAGCAGATCTTCGATCTGCTGATGGGCAACGAGGTGGCTCCCCGCAAGGAGTTCATCACCAGCTCCGCGGCGACGCTGGACCGCTCGCGCATCGACGCCTGAGGCATACGCCGAGGGATACGCCGAGGGCATGCGGGACAACGGCCTCCACCCACGGGTGGAGGCCGTACTTCCACCCGTGATCAACCCTCGCGCCGATGCTCTGACCTGGTGTTTCTCCGTAGCGTCGAAGTCGTTGAACTTCTTCGTCCCCGGAGGCCCCGATGTCCTCGCTCCTCAACGTACTGGTGGCCGTCGCGGTGGTCGCCCTGATCGCCGCCCGGCAGCTCAAGCCCCAGCGGGTCAGCGCCGACGGGCACCGCTGGCTGGTGCTGCCCGTCATCCTGGTCGTGATCGCGCTGCGTGAGCCCGGCCTCCTCGACACACGGGAACCGTCGCTGTCGGCGCTGCTGCTCGGCGCCGAGCTGGTCGTGGGGCTGCTGATGGGCGTGGGCTGGGCCCGGACCAGTCATCTCTGGACCGAGCGGGACGGTTCCGTATGGTCGAAGGGTACGAGGGCGACCGCCGCGGTCTGGGTCGCCGGAATCGCCCTGCGGCTGGGGCTCATGGGCGTCGGTGCGCTGATCGGCGTCCACCAGGGCAGCGGGGCGCTGCTGCTCGCGCTCGCCGCCTCGGTACTGGTCCGCAGGGGTCTGCTGGTGTGGCGGGCCCGCGCCGGCCGGCCGTCGTACGGTGACGGCGTAGCCGCCGAACCGTGGAAGGACCGTGTGTGACCCCCGAGGCCTGGACGAACTGGCCCTCCCGGGAAGCTCTCTCCCGGGCGGGCCGCACCGACGCACGGCGATGGCTGAACGGCGGCATTCGCGCGCTGGTCCTCGGTGCCCTTCTCTGGTCAACGTTCAGCGAGCGCCCGGTGGTCGGCTGGGGCGTGGTCGCGGCCGTCGCCGCGGTGCTGCTCACCGGGTTTCTCGCCTGGTGCTTCCACCGCACCACGCTGCGCAACGATCTCTGGTCGTCGGTCGGGCTGCTCGTCCTGCTGATGGGCGGGGCGGTCGGCGCGCGGCACGGCGGGTTCGAGATCCCGGCCACCGTGCTCTGGTGCGGCTGCGCGGTCGTCGCCATGGAACGGCTGCCGCTCATCGCCGCGCTGCCCGTCACCCTCGCCGCCCTCGGCGGGTTCACGGCGTACAACCAGGACAGCTGGGTCACCATCACGATCACCACCGCCGGGCTGCTCCTCGGCGGGTACGTACTGCGGCTCGCCGCGGAGGCGCGCGGCAACGCCCAGCGGCTGCTTGCCCAGGAGCGCGCCGCCCTCGCCGCCGAGGCGGAGTCGGCCGCCCTCGTGGAACGGGCCAGGATCGCCCGGGACATCCATGACGTGCTGGCGCACAGCCTCTCCGCGCAGCTCGTCCATCTGGAGGCGGCGCGGCTGCGGATCGAGCGCGAGCCGCGGGGCCCGTTCCGCGACCAGATCCTGGAACGGGTCGTCGCCGCGCGCTCCATGGCACGTGAAGGACTCGCCGAGACCAGGCAGGCGCTCTCCGCGCTGCGCGGCGAGATGACGCCCCTCGGCGACTACCTGCGTGAACTGGCCGCGATGGACGGTGCCGAGGTCGTGATCGGCGGCGAGCCGCGGCCGCTGCCCGCGGAGGCGTCCCAGACCGTGCGCCGGGTGGTGCAGGAGGCGCTGACCAACGTACGGAAACACGCCCCGGGCGCCCGGGTGCTGATCCGGCTCACGTACGGCGCGGACGAGGTCACGCTGGACGTAAGGAACTCCGGCGGGAAGGGCGCGGCCCCGGCCGGGCTGGGGTCCTCGGGCTCCGGGTACGGTCTGCTGGGGATGAAGGAGCGCGCCGAACTGCTCGGCGGCACTCTGGAGGCCGGTCCCGGAGGCCCGGAGGACCCCGACGAGAAGGGTTTCAACGTGCGTTTGCGAGTGCCCGCATGACGGCGAGGGTGATCGTCGCCGATGACCAGGCCGTGGTGCGCGAGGGCATCGTGATGCTGCTCGGGCTGCTGCCGGGCATTGAGGTCGTCGGCGCGGCGAGGGACGGCGAGGAGGCCGTGGCCCTGGTCGCCGAACTCGCCCCCGATGTGGTCCTGATGGATCTGCGGATGCCGCGCTGCGACGGCGTGGAGGCCACCCGCCGTATCCGCGCGGAGTACCCGGGCACCCAGGTCGTGGTGCTCACGACATACGCCGACGACGATTCGCTCTTCGCCGCGCTCCGGGCCGGGGCCCGCGGCTATCTCACCAAGGACGCCGGGGGCGAGGAGATCGTCAGGGCCGTCGACGACGTACTCGCGGGGCAGGCCGGACTGGCGCCCGCCGTACAGCGACGGCTGCTGGAGCAGGTCACGGCCCCGCCCGCCGATCCCGCACCGGCGGAGCTGCCCGACGGGCTCACCGCCCGCGAGGCCGAGGTGCTTTCGCTGGTCGCCGAGGGGCTTTCCAACAAGGAGATCGCGCAGCGGCTGCACATCGGGGCGGCCACGGTGAAGACCCACATCAACAACCTCTTCGCCAAGACCGGTGTGCGCGATCGCGCGCAGGCCGTGCGCTATGCCTATCAGCGCGGGCTCATCCCGCGACCCGGGACATCCGGTCCATCGGGCTGATCGGCGGCTTCTGTCCGGAAGCGCGGTCGTCAGCCGTTCGACGCCCAGGCGTAGCGGTGCTCCGGGCGCCCCGTCTCCCCGTACCGCAGCGTGAGCCGTACCCGCCCGGCCCGCTCCAGCAGTTTGAGATAGCGCTGCGCGGTCTGCCGGCTCATCCCCGCGCGCTCCGCGATCTCCTGCGCCGAGAGCGGTCCGTCGGCGCGCATCAGCACCTTGCGCACCACCTCGGCGGTGGTGGGGGAGTGGCCCTTGGGGAGGGCGGGGGCGCTCGCGGCGGAGAGCGCCCCGAACATCCGGTCCACCTCCGACTGTTCCGCCTCGCCGCCGCCCTCCAGGGTGCGGCGCAGCGTCGCGTACGCCTCCAGCTTGGCCCGTAGCCCGGCGAAGTTGAACGGTTTGACCAGGTACTGGAGCGCGCCGTGGCGCATCGCGGACTGGACGGTGGCGACATCGCGCGCCGCCGTCACCATGATCACGTCGGTCTGATGGCCGAGCCGCCGCAACTCCCGTACCACCGCGAGCCCGTTCTCGTCCGGGAGATAGTGGTCGAGAAGGATGAGATCGACGGGGTGTTCGGCGATCCGGCCCAGGGCCTCGGCGGCGGTGTGGGCCTGCGCCACCACCCGGAAGCCCGCGACCTTCGCCACATAGGCCGTATTGATCTGCGCGACCCGGATGTCGTCGTCCACGACCAGTACGTCGATCATCGTGTCTCCCCTGCCGTGGCCTGCTGACTGGCCGTCCCGGGTGGCGCCCCGGACCCCGTGGTCCCGTCGCGCTCCATGCTCCCGCCGGGTTCGGCTTCCGTCAGTGCCTCCGGCAGGACGACCGTGAACTCCGCCCCGCCGTGCGCCCCCGCGCCCACCAGTGCGGTGCCGCCCTGCCGTTCGGCGAGTCTGCGCACCAGGGCCAGCCCGAGGCCGCGTTTGCCGTGGGCCGGTGGTTCCTTGGTCGACCAGCCCTCGGAGAAGACCAGTTCACGCTGGTCGGGCGGGACGCCGGGGCCGCTGTCGGAGATCACGAGAACGACCGTACGGCCTTCGGCGCGCAGCTCCACCTCGATCCGCGGGTCCTCGGAGCCGGCCGCCGCGTCCAGCGCGTTGTCGACGAGGTTTCCGACGACCGTGACCAGGCCCTGCGGATCGATCAGCCGGTCCGGCAGCAGCGTGCCGGGGGAGAGCCGCAGCGAGACGCCCCGCTCCGCCGCGACCGTGGCCTTGCCGACCAGCAGCGCGGCCGGCAGCGGATCGTAGATCCGCTCGGTGATCTGCTCGGCGGTGGCCCGGTGCACCCCGACGACCTCGGTGACGAACTCCACCGCTTCCTCGTGCATCTCCAGCTCCAGCAGCCCCAGCAGGGTGTGCATCCGGTTCGCGTGCTCGTGGTCCTGGGCGCGCAGGGCGTCGATCAGCCCCTTGGTGGCGTCCAGCTCCCGGCCGAGCCGCTCCAGCTCCGTACGGTCGCGGAGGGTCACGACGGCGCCTCCGTCGTCGGTGGGCATCCGGTTGGCGACCAGGACGCGGCTGCCCTGGACGGCCAGCAGATCCTCGCCGACCACCCTCCCCGCCAGTACCTCGGTGGTGCGCCCGGCGCAGAGCACGTCATCCAGCGGCCGGCCGATGGCGTCGGCGCCGAGCCCGAGCAGCCGCTGCGCCTCGTCGTTCATCAGCCGGATCCGGCCGGTCCCGTCCAGCGCCACGACGCCTTCCCGCAGGCTGTGCAGCATGGCCTCGCGCTCGGTGAGCAGTGCCGAGATATCGGAGAAGGCCAGGTCATGGGTCTGCCGCTGGAGACGTCTGGAGATCAGATACGCGGCGAGCGCCCCGGCTGCCAGCGCGCCGCCCGCGTACGCGAGCAGCCCGGGGATCGCGGCCAGGAACCGGTCGCGCACGCTGTCGTACGCGATACCGACCGAGACGGCTCCGACGATCCGCCCGCTCTCGTCGCGCAACGGCACCTTGCCCCGGGCCGAACGGCCGAGCGTGCCGCTGTCCAGCTCCATGACGTCCTTGCCCGCGAGGGCGTCGCTGGGGTCGGTGGAGACGACCCTGCCGATCTCGTTCAGCTCGGTGTGCGACCAGCGCACCCCGCGCCTGTCCATGATCACCACATACTCGGCGCCGGTGGACTGTCTGATGCGCTCGGCCTCGGCCTGTACGGGGCCGTCGGCCGTCGGGTCCGTGGCCACGAGGTCGGCGGCCACATCGGTGGACGCCGTGGTCTCGGCGATCGCGAGCGCGCGGCGCATCGCCTGGTCGTCCAGCTCGGCGCTGAAGGGCGCGAGAAAGAGCCCCGTGGCCAGCACGGTGACGCCCGCGGCGATGGCGAGCTGCATCAGCAGCACCTGCGAGAAGACCCGGCGTGGCCAGCCGAATCGCCGTCGTCTGCCCGCGGTGCTCGGTGCGGCGTTCATATGTACGAACGGTAGAGGGCCGGACGCTCTTTCCGAAACTTCCACATTGACGCAAATGGCTTGCAAGATTTGCGGCGTACTTACGGTTCCCTGTTGAGCGGCGGGAAACCGGCGTGTGTGGCGCATTGGCGGCCAACCCGGGTGGGGAACCTGGGGATTTGGTTCTGTCCGAGCGGTGGACGCACTCGCATTTCTCTGCAACTCTCTGACCGCAAAACGCAAAAGTCTCTGTTCAGCAATGCAGAAATGCCTGTCCTACAGGTACGCAGCCAGAGCCGCGCCCTCGTCGCCCCCCGCGCCGAGGCCGAAGATCGGGGATCCATGAGATCGCTACGCCGGAGATGGCGGGTCCTCTCCGCCGCCATAGCCACCAGTCTTTTGATGATCGGCTGGCCGTCGATGACCGCTGCGGCGGCCGACGGTCCCAATATCGCCGCGGGGCGGACCGCGGCGGCGAGCACGACGTCGGGCGACGGGACCGCCCGGAACGTGACGGACGGGGATCAGTCCACGTACTGGGAAGGTGACGGCAAGAAGTTCCCCCAGTGGGTGCAGTCGGACCTGGGGTCGAGCAAGCGTGTCGACCAGGTGGTGCTGAAGCTCCCCGCGGGGTGGGAGTCCCGGAAGCAGACCCTCTCCCTCCAGGGCAGCGCGGACGGCACCAGCTTCTCCACGCTGAAGTCCTCCGCCACGTACACCTTCAGCAAGGGCGCGGGCAACAAGGTCACCGTGTCCTTCCCGGCCACCAAGGCACGTTTCGTACGGGCGAACATCACGGACAACACGGCAGGGAAGAAGGCCCAGCTCTCCGAGCTTGAGGTGCACGCGGCCGCCGCGGCGTCGGTGAACCTCGCCCTCGGCAGGACGCTCACGGCGAGCAGCTTCACCGAGGTCTACGGGCCCGGCAACGCCAATGACGGCAACAAGGCCAGCTACTGGGAGAGCAGGAACAACACCTTCCCGCAGTGGATCCAGGCCGACCTCGGCTCCTCGGTCCGCGTCAACCAGGTGGTACTGAAGCTGCCTGACGGCTGGGGAGCCAGGGACCAGACGCTGAAGATCCAGGGCAGCGACAACAACTCCGCCTTCACGGATCTGACCGCGTCCAAGGCGTACACCTTCAACGCCGCGGGCGGCCAGGCGGTGACGATCCCCTTCGACGCCGTCACCACGCGCTATGTCCGCGTGCTGATCACGGCCAACACCGGCCAGCCCGGCGGCCAGCTCTCCGAACTGGAGATCTACGGCCCCGAGACCGGTGACACGCAGGCGCCCAGCGCGCCCACCGGGCTGGCCTACACCGAGCCGGCCACCGGCCAGATCAAGCTGACCTGGAACGCGTCCACCGACAACACGGGCGTGACCGGCTACGACATCTACGCCAACAACGAGCTGCGCACCAGCGTCGCCGGCAATGTGACGACGTTCACCGACACCCAGCCCGCCGGCTCGACCGTCGCGTACTACGTACGGGCCAAGGACGCGGCCGGAAACGTCTCGGGCAACAGCAACACCGTCACCCGCCAGGGCGACAGCGGTGACACCCAGGCGCCCACCACCCCCGCCAACCTCGCCTTCACCGAGCCGTCCTCCGGTCAGATCAAGCTGACCTGGGGCGCCTCGACGGACAACAAGGGCGTGACGGGGTACGAGATCTACGCCAACAACGTGCTGCGCCAGACCGTGGCCGGCGATGTCACCACGTACACGGACACCCAGCCCGCCGGGACGACCGTCTCGTACTACGTACGGGCCAAGGACGCGGCGGGCAACCGCTCCGGCAACAGCAACACGGTCACCAGGAACGGCAGCAGCGGCTCGGCGTCGAACCTCGCCGTCGGCAAGCCGATCTCCGCGTCCTCCGTGGTCCACACCTTCGTCGCGGAGAACGCCAACGACAACAGCGTCACCACCTACTGGGAGGGCGCGGGCGGCAGTTACCCCAACACCCTCACCGTGAAACTGGGCGCCAACGCCGACACCCAGAGCGTCGTCGTCAAGCTCAACCCGGACAGCAGCTGGGGAGCGCGGACCCAGAACATCCAGGTACTGGGACGTGAGCAGAGCGCGTCGGGCCTCACCAGCCTGGTGGCCGCCAAGGACTACGCGTTCAGCCCGGCGACCGGGAACTCGGTGACCATTCCGGTCACCGCGCGCGTCGCCGACGTCCAGCTGAAGTTCACCTCCAACACCGGCTCGGGCGCGGGACAGGTGGCGGAGTTCCAGGTGCTCGGCGACCCGGCGCCCAACCCCGACCTCCAGGTCACGGCGGTCAGCGCGGCCCCCGCCGCGCCGGTCGAGTCCGACCCGATCACCCTGTCGGCGACCGTACGCAACTCCGGAGCGATCGCCGCGCCCGCCAGCACGGTCGAGTTCCAGCTCGGCGGCAGCAAGGCGGCCACCGCTTCGGTGGGCGCCCTGGCGGCCGGGGCCTCGGCCACCGTCACGGCGGACATCGGCCCGCGTGACGCCGGTTCGTACCAGCTCGGCGCGGTCGCGGACCCGGCCAACGCGGTCATCGAGCAGAACGAGACCAACAACTCCTACACCAGCCCCACCGCGCTGGTGGTGAGGCCGGTCTCCAGCTCGGACCTGGTCGCCGCGACCGTCTCCACCTCACCGTCCTCGCCCTCGGCCGGGGACACCGTCACCTTCTCGGTGGCGGTCAAGAACCAGGGCACGGTGGCCTCCGCGGCCGGCGCCCATGGCATCACGCTCTCCCTGCTCGACTCCAAGGGCGCCACGGTCAAGACCCTGACCGGCGCGTACAACGGCACCATCGCGGCCGGGGCGACCACCCCGCCGGTGGGCCTCGGCACCTGGGCCGCGGCCAACGGCTCGTACACGGTGAAGGTGGTCCTCGCCGACGACACCAACGAACTGCCGGTCAAGCGCGCGAACAACACCAGCACGCAGCCGCTGTTCGTCGGGCGCGGCGCCAACATGCCGTACGACATGTACGAGGCGGAGGACGGCACCACGGGCGGCGGCGCACAGGTCGTCGGCCCGAACAGGACCGTCGGTGATGTCGCGGGCGAGGCGTCGGGCCGTAAGGCCGTCACGCTCAACAACACCGGCAACTACGTCGAGTTCACCACCAAGGCCAGCACGAACACGCTGGTCACGCGGTTCTCGATACCGGACTCGGCGGGCGGCGGTGGCATCAACTCCACGCTGAACGTCTATGTCGACGGCACCTACCTCAAGGCGATCGACCTCACCTCCAAGTACGCGTGGCTGTACGGAGCGGAGACCGGCCCAGGCAACTCGCCCGGTTCCGGTGCGCCCCGGCACATCTACGACGAGGCGAACGTCATGCTGGGCAAGACCGTCCCGGCGGGCAGCAAGATCAGGCTCCAGAAGGACGCGGCCAACACCACCACGTACGCGATCGACTTCATCAACCTGGAGCAGGTCGCGCAGATCGCCAACCCGGACCCGGCCACGTACACGGTCCCGGCCGGATTCACCCACCAGGACGTGCAGAACGCTCTGGACCGGGTCCGGATGGACACCACGGGGAAGCTGGTCGGCGTCTATCTGCCGCCCGGTGACTACCAGACGTCCAGCAAGTTCCAGGTGTACGGGAAGCCGGTGCAGGTCGTCGGCGCCGGTCCCTGGTTCACCAGGTTCCATGCCCCGGCGACGCAGGAGAACACCGATATCGGCTTCCGCGCGGAGGCCGCGGCGAAGGGCTCGTCCTTCACCGGCTTCGCGTACTTCGGCAACTACACCTCGCGCATCGACGGTCCCGGCAAGGTGTTCGACTTCGCTAATGTCTCCGACATCACGATCGACAACATCTGGAACGAGCACATGGTCTGCCTGTACTGGGGCGCCAACGCGGACCGGATCACGATCAAGAACTCCCGGATCCGGAACATGTTCGCCGACGGCATCAACATGACCAACGGCTCCACGGACAACCACGTGGTCAACAATGACGCGCGGGCCACGGGAGACGACAGCTTCGCGCTGTTCTCGGCGATCGATGCCGGCGGCGCGGACATGTTCAACAACGTCTACGAGAATCTGTCCTCGACGCTGACCTGGCGTGCGGCGGGTCTCGCGGTGTACGGCGGCTACCGCAACACCTTCCGCAACATCCATATCGCGGACACCCTCGTCTACTCGGGGATCACGGTCAGCTCGCTGGACTTCGGTTATCCGATGAACGGCTTCGGGACCGAACCGACGACGATCGAGAACGTGTCGATCGTCCGGGCCGGCGGCCACTTCTGGGGAGCGCAGACCTTCCCGGGGATCTGGCTGTTCTCGGCGTCGAAGGTGTTCCAGGGGATCCGGATCAACAATGTCGACATCGTCGATCCGACCTACAGCGGCATCATGTTCCAGACCAACTATGTGGGCGGTCAGCCGCAGTTCCCGATCAAGGACACCATCCTCACGGACATCTCGATCACCGGCGCACGCAAGAGCGGTGACGCGTTCGACGCCAAGTCCGGTTTCGGACTGTGGGCCAACGAGATGCCGGAGGCGGGTCAGGGGCCGGCCGTCGGTGAGGTCACCTTCAACGGTCTGACGCTCAACAACAACGCCCTGGACGTGAAGAACACCACGCCCAACTTCAAGATCAACATCAACCCGTAGGAGGGGGCGCGGGCCCTCGCGGGCCGTAGTGTGGGTGCCGGCCGGGTCGCTTCCGGTCGGCACCTCGCTTACCGGCGCCTTGACGCTCGAATTACGCTCTCAAGCAAGTAGCTTGCATGCCTTGCGATAGTCTTGCGTGTATGACGCGACGACTTGCTCAGGTGGCGAAGAAGGTTGGGGTCAGCGAGGCCACGGTCAGCCGGGTGCTCAATGGCAAGCCCGGGGTCTCGCAGGCCACGCGCCAGTCGGTGCTGACCGCGCTGGACGTCCTGGGTTACGAGCGGCCGACGCAGCTGCGCGGCGAGCGCGCCCGACTCGTCGGTCTGGTGCTTCCGGAATTGCAGAACCCCATCTTCCCGGCGTTCGCCGAGGTGATCGGCGGGGCGCTGGCCCAGCAGGGCCTGACGCCTGTGCTGTGCACCCAGACGAAGGGGGGCGTCTCCGAGGCGGACTATGTGGAACTGCTGCTTCAGCAGCAGGTGTCCGGGGTGGTCTTCGCGGGCGGGCTGTTCGCGCAGGCAGACGCCCCGCACGACCACTACCGGCTGCTCGCCGAGCGCAAGATCCCGGTCGTCCTGATCAACGCGCCCATCGAGAACCTCGACTTCCCCTGTATCTCCTGCGACGACGCCGTGGCGGTCGAGCAGGCCTGGCGCCATCTCGCCTCGCTCGGCCACGAGCGCGTCGGTCTCGTACTCGGCCCGTCCGACCACGTGCCCTCCCGGCGCAAGCTCGCGGCGGCGCTGGCGGCGGCGAAGGCCGCCGGGGTGAAGCTTCCCGACGAGTGCGTCGAGCGGGCCATGTTCTCGCTGGAGGGCGGTCACGCGGCGGCGTCGCGGCTGCTGGACCGGGGTGTCACGGGCATCATCTGCGCGAGTGACCCACTGGCGCTCGGCGCGGTACGGGCCGCCCGCCGGCGCGGTCTCGACGTGCCGCGTGAGGTGTCCGTCGTCGGTTTCGACGATTCCGCTTTCATGAATTGCACCGAGCCGCCGCTGACCACCGTCCGGCAGCCCATCGAGGCCATGGGCCGGGCGGCCGTCGAGATGCTGAGCGCCCAGATCCAGGGCGGCGCGGTGCCGCCCGGTGAGCTGCTCTTCGAGCCGGAACTGGTCGTACGCGGTTCCACGGCGCAGGCTCCGCGCGGCTGACGGGCTGATACGCCGAGCCGTACGACGGTGGCCGGGCGACGACGGTACGACGGCAGGCAGGATCCGGGCTCCGCACGCGAACAGCGTGCGGGGCCCGCCGCGTTGCGGGGCCGTTCCGCATACAGATGACCGGACATGCGCACCAGCTGTCAAGTATTTGCGAAATCGGGGCGACATATTGCGGACATCCGTAGTTGGTGGTTGAGTGAGCGCCGCCACACAGCGAGCAGCTGTGGGTTTCCCACGCTCCTGCCCAAGAGGGGTCCCACCGATGAGAAGTTCCGGGTTCCGCCGCACCTGTACCGCAGCCATAGCCTCCGCGCTCGCCCTCACTGGTCTGGCCGCGTGCGGCTCGGGCAGCGAGGACACCGCCGGGGGCAAAACGCGTATCACTGTGAACTGCATGCCGCCGAAGAGCGCCAAGACCGACCGGCAGAGCTTCGAGGACGACATCAAGACGTTCGAGAAGGCGAACCCGGACATCGACGTCGTCGGCCGCGACGCCTTCCCCTGCCAGGACCCGAAGACCTTCGACGCGAAGCTCGCCGGCGGTCAGATGGAGGACGTCTTCTACACGTACTTCACGGACGCCAAGCACGTCGTCGACATCAACCAGGCGGCCGACATCACCTCGTACGTGAAGGAGATGAAGGGCTACAGCGACATGCAGCAGTCGCTGCGTGACGTCTACACCGTCGACGGCAAGGTCTACGGCGTTCCGCGGTCGAACTACTCGATGGGCCTCCTCTACAACAAGAAGCTCTTCCAGCAGGCCGGTCTCGACCCCGACAAGCCGCCGGCCACCTGGGAAGAGGTCCGGGCCGCCGCCAAGAAGATCGCGGGGCTCGGCAAGGGCTATGTGGGATACGCCGATTACAGCGCGCAGAACCAGGGCGGCTGGCACTTCACCGCCGAGATCTACTCGCAGGGCGGCGATGTCGTCACCCCGGACGGCAAGAAGGGGGCCGTCGACACCCCCGAGGGCAAGGCCGTCCTGCAGAACCTCAAGGACATGCGCTGGACCGACAACTCCATGGGGACCAAGCAGCTCCTGATCCTCAACGACGTCCAGCAGATGATGGGCTCCGGCAAGCTCGGTATGTACATCTCCGCGCCGGACAACGTGCCGATCCTGGTCAAGGAGAAGGGCGGCAAGTACGAGGACCTCGCGCTCGCCCCCATGCCCGGCGGCAAGGGCACGCTCATCGGCGGCGACGGCTACATGTTCAACAAGAAGGCCTCCCCCGAGCAGATCAGGGCCGGTCTGAAGTGGCTGGAGTTCGAGCCGAACGGTCCGGGCACCGGGCGCAACAACTGGAAGCGCGCCGCCGATCTGAAGGCCCCGGTCGGTCTGCCCGAGCCCCGGCTGTGGACCGGCGCCACGGATGCCAAGGACCAGGAGCTGAAGAAGCAGTACGCCAACGTCCCGGTCGAGAACTACCAGGCGTTCCTGGACGGCAGCCAGCAGCTCACCGCGAAGCTGGAGCCCCCGAAGGCCCAGCAGATCTACTCGGTCCTCGACGGGGCGGTCTCCGCGGTCCTCACCAAGGAGGACGCCGACATCGACGGTCTCCTGAAGGACGCCCAGTCCAAGATCGACGGAATCCTGGCACGAGGCTGACGCGTCGATGAAGACTGCCCAGGCCCCCCACCGGTCCGCCGCCGCGCCGCCCGCCACCCCGGGGCCGCGCCCGGCGGGCCGCGCCGCCGCGGGCCCCCTCCGCCGCAAGCTGTCCCATCAGGCGCGCGCCTACGGGTTCCTGATCGGCGGCCTCATCTGCTTCGCGCTGTTCTCCTGGTATCCGGCGATCCGCGCGGTGATCATCGCCTTCCAGAAGTACACCCCCGGATCGGCTCCGGAGTGGGTCGGGACCGCCAACTTCACCCATGTCTTCGACGACCCCGAGTTCGGGGCGGCCTGGCGCAACACCCTCACCTTCACCCTGATCGCCCTGCTGATCGGCTTCGCGGTCCCGTTCGTGATGGCGCTCGTCCTCAATGAACTGCGCCACGCGAAGGCGTTCTTCCGGGTGGTCGTCTATCTCCCGGTGATGATCCCGCCGGTGGTCAGCGCCCTGCTGTGGAAGTGGTTCTACGATCCGGGCGCCGGTCTCGCCAACGAGGCGCTGCGCTTCCTCCATCTGCCCACCTCGAACTGGACGAACGGCGCGGACACCGCGCTCCTCTCCCTCGTCATCGTCGCGACCTGGGCGAACATGGGCGGCACGGTCCTGATCTATCTCGCCGCGCTCCAGGGCATCCCGGGAGAGCTGTACGAGGCCGCGGAGCTGGACGGCGCCAGCATCTGGCAGCGCGTGCGCCACGTGACCATCCCGCAGACCCGCTTCATCATCCTGATGCTGATGCTGCTCCAGATCATCGCCACGATGCAGGTGTTCACGGAGCCCTTCGTGATCACCGGCGGCGGGCCGGAGAACTCCACCGTCACGATCCTCTACCTGATCTACAAGTACGCCTTCCTCTACAACGACTTCGGCGGGGCCTGCGCCCTGAGCGTGATGCTGCTGATCGTGCTCAGCCTCTTCTCCGCCCTCTATCTGCGGTTCACCCGCACCGACGACTGAGAGAGGAGCGCGGCGCATGAACCGACGTACCTCGGCCGTACGTACCCCCGCTGTACGCACCCCGGCCGTACGCACCCTCGTCTCCCCGCTCGCGCTCGCGAGCACCCGGGGCAGGACGCTCTACTGGACCGTCTTCTCCGGTGTCGTCATCGCGTTCGTCCTGGCCTTCCTGTTCCCGGTGTACTGGATGGCCTCCGGGGCCATGAAGTCCCCGGACGAACTGGTGCGGACACCGCCGACGCTGGTCCCCGACAGCTGGCATCTCAGCGCGTACACCGATGCCTGGGACCTGATGCAGCTCCCGACTCATCTGTGGAACACCGTGGTCCAGGCCGCCGGAGCCTGGATCCTCCAGCTCGTCTTCTGTACGGCGGCGGCCTACGCCCTGTCCAAACTGAAGCCGGCGTTCGGGAAGGTGATCCTGGGCGGCATCCTCGCCACCCTGATGGTCCCCGCCCAGGCACTGCTCGTACCGAAGTATCTGACCATCGCCGACCTGCCGCTGATCCACACCAGTCTGCTCAACGACCCGCTGGGGATCTGGCTGCCGGCCGTGGCCAACGCGTTCAACCTCTATCTGCTGAAGCGGTTCTTCGACCAGATCCCGCGCGATGTGCTGGAGGCGGCGGAGATCGACGGTGCGGGAAAGTTCCGTACCCTCTGGTCGATCCTGCTGCCCATGTCACGGCCGGTGCTCGGCGTGGTCTCCATCTTCGCGCTGGTCGCCGTGTGGCAGGACTTCCTCTGGCCGCTGATGGTCTTCTCGGACACCGACAAACAACCCATCAGCGTCGCGCTGGTCCAGCTGTCGCAGAACATCCCGCTGTCGGTACTCATCGCCGCCATGGTGATCGCCAGTATCCCGATGGTCCTGATGTTCCTGGTGTTCCAGCGCCACATCATCGCCGGCATCAGCACCGGCAGCATCAAGGGCTGACCAGAACCCCCCAGGGCCCAACATCGTGAAAGGAAGTCGTATGGAAGGCAGCCCTCTGGCGCCCGCCGACACGAATTGGTGGCGCGACGCCGCCATCTACCAGATCTACGTACGCAGCTTCGCCGACGGTGACGGAGACGGCACCGGAGATCTCGCGGGCGTACGGGCGAGGCTGCCGTATCTCGTGCGACTCGGGGTGGACGCCATCTGGTTCACCCCCTGGTATCTCTCGCCCCTCGCCGACGGCGGTTACGACGTGGCGGACTACCGCGCCATCGACCCCGCCTTCGGCACCCTCGCCGAGGCCGAGAAGCTCATCGCCGAGGCGCGTGAACTGGGTATCCGTACGATCATCGACGTCGTACCCAACCATGTCTCCGACCAGCACGCCTGGTTCAAGGCCGCGCTGGCCGCCGGCTCAGGCAGCCCCGAGCGTGAGCTGTTCCACTTCAGACCCGGGCGCGGCGAGAACGGTGAGATCCCGCCGAACGACTGGATCTCCGAATTCGGCGGCACCCCCTGGACCCGGCTGGACGACGGCGAGTGGTACCTGCATCTCTTCGCCCCCGAGCAGCCCGATCTCAACTGGGCCCATCCCGCGGTGCGCCGGGAACACGAGGACGTGCTGCGCTTCTGGTTCGAGCGGGGCGTCGCCGGCGTACGGATCGACTCGGCCGCGCTGCTCGCCAAGGACCCGGCGCTGCCCGACTTCACCGCGGGCCGCGACCCGCATCCCTATGTCGACCTCGATGAACTGCACGACATCTACCGCTCCTGGCGCGCCATCGCCGATGAGTACGACGCCATCTTCGTCGGCGAGGTCTGGCTGCCCGACACCGAGCGGTTCGTGCGCTATCTGCGCCCGGACGAACTGCACACGGCGTTCAACTTCAACTTCCTGGCCTGCCCGTGGGACGCGGACCTGCTGCGCACCGCGATAGACGAGACGGTCGCCGAGCACGCGCCCGTCGGCGCCCCGGCCACCTGGGTGCTCTGCAACCACGATGTGACCCGCACGGTCACCCGGTACGGGCGGGAGGCCAGCGGCTTCGACTTCGCGGCCAAGGCGTTCGGCACCCCGACGGACACGGCCCTCGGCACCCGCCGGGCGCGCGCCGCCGCGCTGCTCTCGCTGGCGCTCCCCGGCGCCGTCTATCTCTACCAGGGCGAGGAACTGGGGCTGCCCGAGGTGGAGATCCCGCGCGACCGGATCCAGGACCCGATGCACTTCCGCTCCGGCGGCACGGACCCGGGGCGTGACGGCTGCCGGGTGCCGCTGCCGTGGACGGCGGACGCGCCGTACGCGGGGTTCGGCTCGGAGACCGAACCATGGCTGCCGCAGCCGGAGTCATGGGCCTCGTACGCCGCGGATCTCCAGGGGGCCGATCCGGCGTCGATGCTCGCCCTCTACCGCGAGGCGCTTCGGCTGCGCCGTACGGAACCGGGCTTCGGGGACGGACCGATGAGCTGGCTGGAGGCCGCTGCCGGGGTGCTCTCCTTCGCCCGCACCGACGGTCTGGTCTGTGTGGTCAACCTCGCGGAGGAACCGGCGGAACTCCCCGCCCACACACGTGTCCTGCTCACCAGCGGCCCGTTGCAAAGCGGGCGCCTCCCGCAGGACACGGCGGCCTGGCTGCGGAGCTGAGCCACCGGACGAGCGAGTCCGCGGACGGGACCCGCGGACTTGGAGGCCGCGCCTCTTACTCGTCCAGGCATCCGCGACGGCCATGCCGTACGGTCCCCGTCCGCTCAGCTCGGATCCGTCCCGATCAGGGCAGGTCCCTGGGGGGACGGGGGCCGTTGTACCGGCCGCTCGGGCGCATCCGCAGCGGCCGTTCCGCGTACTCCTCGATGGCGTGCGCGATCCACCCCGCCGTACGGGCCACCGCGAAGACCGTCTCGCCCGCCTCGGCCGGCATGCCGGCGGTCACCGACAGCGCCGCCAGCGCCAGATCGACATTGGGGTAGAGCGTCACATGGCGAGCGGTGGTCGCCTCCACCTCGCGCGCCGCCGCCAGCACGGGACCCGCGCCCGGCAGCTCGGCCACGACGGTGAACAGCGCCTCGGCGCGCGGGTCCCGGCCCGGATAGAGGCGGTGGCCGAGGCCAGGCACCCGGCGGCCTGCCCGCAGATGGTCCGCCACCACGGCCGCCGCGCTGCCCCGCTCCAGCACGTCGGTCAGCATCCGGTGGGCGAGGCCGCTGGCCGCGCCGTGCAGCGGTCCCTCCAGCGCGCCAAGACCCGCCGACACCACGGCATAGGGGTGCGCGCGGGCGGACGCGGCGACCCGGACGGCCAGCGTGGAAGCCGCCAGATCATGGTCGATGAGCAGGGAAAGCGCCATGTCCAGGGCGCGTACGCCCGGTTCACCCGCGTCGCGCGCGGTCAGCCGCGACCACAGCCGGCGGGCCAGCAGGCCGTCACCGTCCCGGGGCGGACCGACCGCGGGGAGCGCGTCCACGAGCGTGGGGATGAGCGTACGGGCGGTGGCCAGTACGGCGTCCCGTGAGAGGTCGAAGCGCAGCGGATCGGCGACCGACGCCGCGATGGCCGCCACCCGCAGCCGGTCCGTCGGGCCGCTGTGCGCGGGCAGGGCCCCGACCGCGCGCCGGGCGGCGGCGAGGGCTTCGGCGGGGGCGTTGAACCGTACCCCCGTGCGCAGCGTGTCCGTCCAGAGCCAGTCGGCGATCTCCTCGTAGTGGAAGCGCCGCGCCAGCTCCGTCGCGTCCACACCCCGGAAGTAGTAGCGGTCCGTGTCGATGAGCGTGATGCCGGTACGGATCTGGGGGGCGTCGCCGCCCGCCGAGGGCTCGCGCCTGCCCTTGCGGACGAGCGCGTCGACCTCTCCGGCGTCGAAGGTACTGCCGCGTCCCGCCGGGTCGCGGCGGCTGGAGAGCTGGCCCCGGCTGACATACGCGTAGACCGTCTCCGGCTTCACCCCGAGCCGATCGGCCGCCTCCCGGGTGGTCAGCCGCTGTTCCTCATCGCCCATGGGCTCACCGTACATGTATTGATTCAATCAATATTGACAGTGATTGAGTAAAGCATGGACAGTCGAATCAAGCTCAAGGAGGAATCATGCCGACCACCGGGACCACCACCCCCGCCAGCACGCCTGCCGTCACCCCGGCCCGCGCTCCGGCCCCCGCCGCCGTACCGCGCGGACTCGCCGGCGTCGTCGTCACCGACACCGCGCTCGGGGACGTGAGGGGAGCCGAGGGCTTCTACCACTACCGCCAGTACTCCGCCGTCGAACTGGCACGGGAGCGGGGCTTCGAGGACGTCTGGTACCTGATGTTCCACGGCGAACTGCCGGACGCAGCGAGGCTGGCGGAGTTCACCGAGCGGACCGCCCGCCTGCGCCGGCTGCCCGAGGACATCAGGGCCGCACTGCCCGTCATCGCCGGGGCCTCCGCCCGGTCAGGGCCGCTCGCCGGGCTGCGCACCGCCCTCTCGCTCTTCGGCGCCCGCGCCGGGCTGCGCCCGCTGTACGACATCGACGCCGAGGAGCGGCGTACGGACGCCCTCGCGGCCTGCGCCGCCGTACCGACGATCCTGACGGCCCTGTACCGGCTCGGCCAGGGCCTGGAACCGGTCGAACCACGCGGCGATCTGCCGCACGCCGCCAACTACCTCTACATGCTCACCGGTTCGGAACCGGCCCCGGAGCGGGCGCGGGCGATCGAGCGCTATCTGATCTCCACCATCGACCACGGCTTCAACGCGTCCACCTTCACCGCCCGGGTCATCACCTCCACCGGGGCCGATCTGGCCGCCGCTCTGGTGGGCGCCGTCGGGGCGCTCTCGGGGCCGCTGCACGGCGGCGCGCCCAGCCGGGCCCTCGACACCCTCGACGCCATCGGGAGCGTGGACCGTATCGACCCCTGGATCAGGGAACGCGTCGGCGCGGGGGACCGGATCATGGGCTTCGGACACCCCGTCTACCGCACCGAGGACCCCCGCTCCCGCATGCTGCGCGAGATCGCCGAGAGCTTCGGCGGCCCGCTGGCCGACTTCGCCGTCCAGGTCGAGTCCCGGGTGGAGGCGATCCTCGCCGAGCTGAAGCCGGGCCGTGAGCTGCACACCAATGTGGAGTTCTACGCGGGCGTGGTCATGGAGCTCTGCGGGCTGCCGCGCGCGATGTTCACGCCGACCTTCGCCGCCGCGCGGGTGGTCGGCTGGAGCGCCAATATCCTGGAGCAGGCGGCGGACTCCAAGATCATCCGCCCGGCGGCCCGTTACGTCGGACCGCCCCCGCCCCAGCCGGTGCCGGCCGGCTGAGCGGGACGGAACCGGACCCGGACCCGGCACGGCACGGAGGCGCGCGCGTGAGCAGGAAGCAGATCCCGGTGGTCGTCCTCACCGGCTTTCTGGGATCGGGCAAGACGACCTTGCTCAACCATCTGCTGCGCCGCCGCGCGGGCAACAGGATCGCGGTGGTCGTCAATGACTTCGGCGCCATCGAGATCGACACCATGACGGTCGCCGGACAGGTCGGCTCGACGGTCTCGCTCGGCAACGGCTGTCTGTGCTGTGCCGTGGACGCGAGCGAACTCGACGGCTATCTGGAGCGGCTGACCCGGCCCTCCGCCGGGATCGACATCGTCGTCATCGAGGCCAGCGGACTGGCGGAGCCGCAGGAACTCGTCCGGATGATCCTCACCGGCGACCATCCGCACGCCGTGTACGGGGGACTGGTCCAGGTCGTCGACGCCGCCGAGTTCGACGCCACCCGGGCACGCCATCCCGAGATCGACCGGCATATCTCGATCGCCGATCTCGTGGTGCTCAACAAGACCGACCGGGTGGCGGAGACGGAACACCGGCGCGTACTGGCCACCCTGGAGGGACTGGGCCCGGGGACGCCGGTGGTCTCCGCCTCGTACGGGCGGATCGACCCGGAACTGCTCTTCGACCCGGCGGTCCGTCCCGACGAGGAGGAGAAGGCGCGCCAGCTCTCCTTCGAGGACCTGTACGAGGACCTGTACGAGGACACGCACGGCGAGGTGGCGCACGGCGAGGTGGCGCGCGCCGCCCACGACGATCACGACGATCACGCGTCCCACGACGGACATCTCCACACGGCCTACGAGAGCGTGTCCTTCACCGCCGGGGCACCGATGAACCCGCGGCGGCTCATGGCCTTTCTCGACTCCCGGCCGCCGGGGCTCTACCGGATCAAGGGATTCGTCGACTTCGGCGCGGCCGACCCGGCCAACCGCTATGCCCTGCACGCGGTCGGCCGGTCGCTGCGCTTCCACCCGGCGCCCTGGGGCCGCGGCGGGGAACGCCTCACCCAACTGGTGCTGATCGGCGCGGGGATCGACCGGGAGGCCCTGCTCAAGGAGTTGGACGCCTGCCAGGAGCAGGGGCCACAGGCAGCGGCATCGCAGGCACAGGCACCACAGGCCGCCCCCGCCGCCGACCACAGCGCCATGTGGGGCGTCCTGCGCTACGTACCCGACCTGACCGAGCCCGAGCCCGGGTCCGGATCCGAGCCCGGGTCCGAGCCCGAAGGCCCGGACCCGGACATGCCGTGAGCGGACCGTCCGTCAGTGCGCGGGGCCGGCCAGTGTCTCGACCGCCTTCGTGAACGGCGTACCCGAGCCGTCCCGGCGCGGGTCGGGCTCCGGCAGCTCCACCGGAGCCCCGGCCTTCGTGGCCGCCCGTACGGGACTCGCTCCCGCCCAGGCCAGAACCAGCATGTCCTCGCCCTTCAGGAACCGGTGACAGCGCACACCGCCCGTTGCCCGCCCCTTGCGCGGGTACTGGTCGAACGGGGTGAGCTTGGCCGTACGCACCGAATCGTCCAGCGTGCCGTGCGAGCCGGTGACCGTGAAGACCATGCCGTCCACCGCCGGATCCACCGCGGTGAACGAGATCACCGAGGCGCCCTCGGTGAGCTTGATCCCCGCCATACCGCCCGCGGGCCGGCCCTGAGGCCGTACCTGCGAGGCCGGATAGCGCAGCAGTTGGGCGTCGGAGGTGATGAACACCAGATCCTCCTCGCCGGTCCGCAGCTCCGCGCCGCCGACGACCCGGTCGCCCTCCTTGAGACTGATGACCTCCAACTCGTCCTTGTTGGACGGGTAGTCGGGCACCACCCGCTTGACCACGCCCTGGAGCGTGCCCAGCGCGAGCCCCGGGGACGACTCGTCCAGCGTGGTCAGACAGACCAGCTCCTCGTCACCCTCCAGCGCAAGGAACTCCGAGACGGGCGCCCCGCCCGACAGACTCGGCGCCGAAGCCGTGTCCGGCAGCTGGGGCAGGTCGATCACCGCGATCCTCAGCAGCCGTCCGGTGGAGGTCACCGCGCCGATGTCGCCGCGGGCCGTCGCCGGCACGGCCGAGACGATCACATCGTGCTTGACGCGCTTGCCCTCACCGCCCTCCAGCGGCTCGCCATTGACCGTACGGGCCAGCAGACCGGTGGACGAGAGCAGCACCCGGCACGGATCGTCCGCGACCTCCAGCGGCACTGACGCGACGGACGAACTCGCGGACTCCAGCAGCACCGTGCGCCGGGGGGTGCCGAACTTCTTGGACACCGCGGCCAGTTCGGACGAGACCAGCTTGCGCAGCTCGACGTCCGACTCCAGGATTCCGGTCAGCTCGTCGATCTCGCCATTGAGCCGGTCCCGCTCGCTCTCCAGCTCGATCCGGTCGAACCGGGTGAGCCGGCGCAGCGGCGTGTCCAGGATGTACTGCGTCTGGATGTCGCTGAGCGAGAAGCGCTCGATCAGCCGCTCCTTGGCCTGCGCGGAGTTGTCGCTGGACCGGATGAGCCGGATGACCTCATCGATGTCGATGAGCGCGACGAGCAGTCCCTCGACCAGGTGAAGCCGGTCACGCCGCTTCGTACGCCGGAACTCGCTGCGCCGCCGCACCACCGTGAAGCGATGGTCGAGATAGACCTCAAGCAGCTCCTTCAGGCCCAGCGTCAGCGGCTGGCCGTCGACCAGCGCCACATTGTTGATCCCGAAGGTCTCCTCCATGGGCGTGAGCTTGTAAAGCTGCTCAAGCACCGCCTCGGGCACGAAACCGTTCTTGACCTCGATGACCAGGCGCAGTCCGTGCGCGCGGTCCGTGAGGTCCTTGACGTCCGCGATGCCGAGGAGTTTCTTGGCCGAAACCAGATCCTTGATCTTCGCGATCACCTTCTCGGGACCGACCGAGAACGGCAGTTCCGTGATGACCAGGCCCTTGCGGCGCGCGGAGACATCCTCGACCGTCGCGGTGGACCGGATCCTGAACGTGCCCCGGCCCTTCTCGTAGGCGTCCTTGATGCCGGTCAGCCCGACGATCCGGCCACCGGTGGGCAGATCGGGGCCCGGCACGAAACGCATCAGCGTCTCCAGGTCCGCGCCCGGGTGCTTGATCAGATGGCGTGCGGCCGCCACGACCTCCCCGAGGTTGTGCGGCGGCATGTTCGTCGCCATCCCGACCGCGATCCCGGAGGCGCCATTGACCAGCAGGTTCGGATACGCGGCCGGAAGTGTGACCGGTTCCCGCTCCTGCCCGTCGTAATTCGACTCGAAATCGACGGTGTCCTCGTCGATCGACTCCGTCATCAGTGACGTGGCGTCGGCCATCCGGCACTCGGTGTAACGCATGGCGGCCGGCGGGTCGTCGTTGCCGAGCGAACCGAAGTTGCCATGGCCGTCCACCAGCGGCAGCCGCATGGAGAACGGCTGTGCCATGCGGACCATCGCGTCATAGATCGACGCGTCTCCGTGCGGGTGGAGCTTGCCCATCACCTCACCCACGACGCGCGCGCACTTCACATAGCCGCGGTCGGGGCGCAGGCCCATCTCATTCATCTGGTACACGATGCGGCGGTGCACCGGCTTCATACCGTCGCGGGCGTCCGGCAGGGCCCGGGAGTAGATCACCGAGTAGGCGTACTCAAGGAAGGAGCCCTGCATTTCATCGACCACGTCGATGTCGAGGATCTTCTCCTCGAAGTCCTCCGGCGGCGGGGTCTTCGTGCTGCGGCGGGCCATCGCTGCTGCGGCTCCTTCACAGGTTCTGAACGGCAACTTCTCTGACTGACGCGGACCATTGTGGACTGCGCCACTGACAACCCCGACCTCGACCCGTCGTTGAGCACGCGTCGGGGGTGCCCGGCACCGGGAACTTCGCCAGGTGCGAGCACGCTTGCATACAGTGGCAGGACTTCTCCATATCGCGATCGAAGGGACGTACATGCCCATGGGTCACACGGCCACAGCGCAGGCCGGTTCCGGCGGCCTGACAGCGACCGAGCACCGCCTGGCCAACGGCCTGCGCGTGGTGCTCTCCGAGGACCACCTGACCCCGGTCGCCGCGGTGTGCCTCTGGTACGACGTCGGCTCACGCCACGAGGTCAAGGGCCGTACGGGACTCGCCCACCTCTTCGAGCACCTGATGTTCCAGGGCTCGGCGCAGGTGAAGGGGAACGGCCACTTCGAGCTGGTGCAGGGGGCCGGCGGCTCCCTGAACGGCACCACCAGCTTCGAGCGCACCAACTATTTCGAGACGATGCCCACCCACCAGCTGGAGCTGGCGCTCTGGCTGGAAGCCGACCGGATGGGCTCACTGCTCGCCGCGCTCGACGACGAGTCCATGGAGAACCAGCGGGACGTCGTCAAGAACGAGCGCCGCCAGCGGTACGACAATGTGCCCTACGGTACGGCCTTCGAGCGGCTGACCGCGCTCGCGTACCCCGAGGGCCATCCGTACCACCACACCCCGATCGGCTCGATGGCCGACCTGGACGCGGCGACCCTGGAGGACGCCCGCGCGTTCTTCCGTACGAACTACGCGCCGAACAACGCGGTGCTCTCGGTCGTCGGCGACATCGACCCCGAGCAGACGCTCGCCTGGATCGAGAAGTACTTCGGCTCGATCCCGTCCCACGACGGCAAGCAGCCGCCGCGCGACGGCTCGCTCCCCGGCATCATCGGTGAGCAGCTGCGCGAGGAGATCCACGAGGAGGTCCCGGCGCGCGCGCTGATGGCCGCCTACCGGCTGCCGCACGACGGCACCCGCGAGTGTGACGCCGCGGATCTGGCGCTGACCGTCCTCGGCGGCGGCGAGTCCTCCCGGCTCCACAACCGGCTGGTGCGCCGCGACCGGACCGCGGTCGCCGCGGGCTTCGGGCTGCTGCGCCTGGCGGGCGCGCCCTCCCTCGGCTGGCTGGACGTGAAGACGTCCGGCGGAGTCGAGGTCCCGGAGATCGAGAGCGCGGTCGACGAGGAGCTGGCACGCTTCGCCGCCGAGGGCCCGACCGCGGAGGAGATGGAGCGGGCCCAGGCGCAGCTGGAGCGCGAGTGGCTGGACCGGCTCGGTACGGTCGCCGGCCGCGCCGACGAGCTGTGCAGGTTCGCCGTGCTCTTCGGTGACCCGCAGCTGGCGCTGACCGCCGTGACCCGCGTCCTGGACGTCACCGCCGAAGAGGTACGAGCCGTCGCCGCGGCGCGGCTGCGCCCCGACAACCGCGCGGTGCTGGTCTACGAGCCGGTCACCGCCGACGGCGACGACGCCTCCGCCGATGAAGACGAGACCGACGAGCACGAGGGGGCGGACCAGTGAGCGACGCTGCCGTGACCATGGACTTCCACCCGCGTCCGACGGCCGGCGAGGCCAGGCCCTGGGCCTTCCCCGCCCCCGAGCGCGGCGCTCTCGACAACGGCCTGACGGTGCTGCGCTGCGACCGTCCCGGACAGCAGGTGGTGGCGGTCGAGATCAATCTCGACGCCCCGCTGGACGCCGAGCCCGAAGGGCTCGACGGCATCGCCACGATCATGGCGCGGGCGTTCTCCGAGGGCACCGACAAGCACAGCGCCGAGGAGTTCGCCGCGGAGCTGGAGCGCTGCGGCGCCACGCTCGACGCGCACGCCGACCACCCGGGCGTCCGGCTCTCCCTGGAGGTCCCCGTCTCCCGGCTGCCCAAGGCGCTGGGCCTGCTCGCCGAGGCGCTGCGGGCGCCCGCCTTCGCGGACAGCGAGGTCGAGCGGCTGGTACGCAACCGCCTCGACGAGATCCCGCACGAGACCGCCAACCCGGGCCGCCGCGCCGCCAAGCAGCTCTCCAAGGAGCTGTTCCCGGCATCCTCGCGCATGTCACGGCCGCGCCAGGGCACCGAGGAGACGGTGGAGCGCATCGACTCCGCGGGCGTGCGCGCCTTCTACGAGGCGTACGTACGCCCCGCCACCGCCACCGCCGTGATCGTCGGTGATCTCACCGGTGTCGATCTGGACGAGGTCCTTGCCGACACCCTCGGCACCTGGACGGGCGACACCGTCGCACCCCGTCCCGTACCGCCCGTGACCGCCGACGACACGGGCCGCGTGGTGATCGTGGACCGGCCCGGCGCCGTGCAGACCCAGCTGCTGATCGGCCGCATCGGCGCCGACCGGCACGACCGGGTCTGGCCCGCCCAGGTCCTCGGCACGTACTGCCTGGGCGGCACCCTCACCTCCCGGCTCGACCGCGTGCTGCGCGAGGAGAAGGGCTACACCTACGGTGTCCGGGCCTTCGGCCAGGTGCTGCGCTCCTCGGCACCCGACGCCCCGGGCGGTGCGACCGGCGCGGCGATGCTCGCCATCAGCGGCTCCGTGGACACCGCGTCCACCGGCCCGGCGCTCGACGACCTCTGGACGGTGCTGCGCACCCTCGCGGCCGAGGGACTGACCGACGCCGAGCGCGATGTGGCCGTTCAGAACCTGGTGGGGGTGGCCCCGCTGAAGTACGAGACGGCGGCCTCCGTCGCGGGCACGCTGGCCGACCAGGTCGAGCAGTTCCTCCCGGACGACTTCCAGGCGCAGCTGTACGCGCGGCTGGCCGAGACCGGCACCGTCGAGGCGACGGCCGCGGCCGTCAACGCCTTCCCGGTGGACCGGCTCGTCACCGTGCTCGTCGGTGACGCCGCCCAGATCAAGGAGCCGGTCACGGCTCTCGGGATCGGTGAAGTGACGGTCGTCACCGGCTGATCCGGCCTCTCCATGGAACCCCGGCGGCTTCGGCCGCCGGGGTTTCCCTTTATGTCCCTCTTTGTTGGGGAGAGTGGCTGTATGCCCTGTGGTGTGCGCTACAAAGGGGCCTGTCTGTTTGGTGATTGAAAGACGACCCGCTTAACGTCGGTCCGGCTGTCCGCCAGTTACGCCGCGTCCGCGGCACCGGACAGTCATCGCCGAGTCCCCGCCAGGCGCGAGCCCGGGGAGCCGGGGACCCATGAAGTCCCTGGGGTGAATCGGACGGCCTTCGCGGCTCGATCGCGTGGAGGGGTCCGTAGGAGACCTTCCTGCTCCGAACCCGTCAGCTAACCCGGTAGGCGAGAAGGAAGGAAAGGACCAGCCACTCCATGGCGTTCACCCGTGCCACCGGGAAGCATCGTGCCCGCGGCCGCAGGATCCGCGGGAGCGCGAAGGTCGCGGGCGCCGCGACGCTCACCGCCACCGGCGTCATCAGCACCCTCGCCGCTTCCCCGGCGCTCGCCGCCGACACCGACGTGGCCGCCGCCCGGCAGACCGGGCTGATCCAGGCCCTGGTTATCAACGACTCCCTCGCCGGCACCATCGACGCCCAGGCCGACGCGCAGCGTCTGGCCGCCGCCGAGGCCAGGGCGAGGGCCGCGGCGAAGGCGGAGGCGGCGCGCAAGGCGGAGGCCCGCGCCCAGGAGATCCGCGCCGAGAAGGAGCGCGCGGCGCGGGCCGCGGAGCGCGAGCGCCTCAACGCCTTCCAGCTCCCCATCGCCGGCTCGTACGTCACGACCGGGTACCGGGCGGGCGGCTCGCTCTGGTCCTCGGGCAGCCACTCGGGTGTCGACTTCCGCGCCGCCTCCGGCACATCCGTCGTGGCCGTGGGGGCGGGCACCGTGGTCGAGGCGGGCTGGGGCGGCTCGTACGGCAACAACATCGTGCTGCGGATGAGCGACGGCACGTACACCCAGTACGGCCACCTCTCCTCGATCGGCGTCGCCGTCGGCCAGAGCGTCACCCCGGGACAGCGGATCGGCTTCTCGGGCGCGACCGGCAACGCCACCGGGCCGCACCTCCACTTCGAGGCCAGGACGGGCCCCGACTACGGCTCGGACATCGACCCCGTCGCGTATCTGCGCGCGCACGGCGTGAACGTCTGACCACTCCGCCCACCCGAAGGCCCCGGCGCACCGCCGGGGCCTTCGGCGTTCCGCCCGCCCCCGCCCCCGGCCACGCTCCGCTGGCCAAAAGATATCCATGGATTACGGGCACCCATCGGAAATTCTCGATGACTGCAATAGAGTCACGGAACAGGCGTCAATCGGCAGCGTTTCGCGCGGATTAAGGCGGAGGTTCGGACATGCGCATTCCCGCGCACTCGGTATGCACGGCGATTCGCGACGACATCATCTCCGGCGTATTCGAACGTGGCAGCCGGCTCACGGAGGAGCAGCTGGCACGGCGCTACGGCGTCTCCCGCGTCCCGGTGCGCGAGGCCCTGCGCACGCTGGAGTCGGAGGGCTTCGTGACCACCCGCCGCCATGTCGGCGCCTGTGTGGCCGAGCCCACGGAGCAGGAGGCGGCGGACCTGCTTGAGGTGCGGCTGCTGCTGGAGCCGCTGGGCGCCGCGCGCGCCGCCCAGCGCCGTACGGAAGCCCATCTCAAGGTCCTGCGTGGCCTGGTCAGACTGGGTCAGGAGCGGGCCCGCAGAGGCCAGGGCGAGGATCTGCGCTCGCTCGGCGCGTGGTTCCACGAGACGCTCGCCCAGGCGTCGGGAAGCCTGGCGCTCACCGCCCCGCTCACCCAGCTCCGGCACAAGATCGCCTGGATGTACGTGGTCGACCAGCCCACCGCCCCCGTGGAGTCCTGGGCGGAGCACGGCGCGATCGTGGACGCCGTGGCGCGCGGCGACGCGGAGCGGGCGCGGACGCTGACGTCGCTGCACGCGGAGCGGACCGCGGCGGTACACCGGCTGAAGCGGCCGGAGCGCCGCGGGGAAAAGGTGAGGGCTTCGCAACATGCCGTAAACATCGCGAGCGTCCGCAATTAACAATCACGCCGTATACAAATGAAGAGAAAAGAGCAGGGCGCCCTTTTTGCTGCCCGCACGGAAAACGGAGCCGCGGGGGGCGGGAGTTATCGGCACCCCGCGACCGCCGGGGGAAAAAAAACATAGGAACAGGGAGTGGTGAGAACGGAACGGGGAGGGA
>NZ_JBHUBB010000042.1:0-71976 GCF_042789485.1 Streptomyces sp. NPDC056835 | reverse complement strand
CTTCTTACGCCCCCGGTTGACCGTCCGGTCCCGGATCTCGAAGTCCATCGCATCCCCTGAGCTGGGGTGTTGCGAGGACCACTAGAACTCAAGTTGAGCCGCACGGGGCGTTTTGCTGTCTGCGTGCGCGTCTACGGGTTGCGCACGACGTCTTCGGGGGTTGGGCCCGCGCCGAGCGCTACGGCGTGGTTCGGGCATGCGTAGAGGGTGAATCCGGGGCCGCTTGGGCTCTCGATGTACCGGACCTGAACGGGCGCGTACGTCCACCGTCGGCAACGGCAGCAGCGTGCGCCGGTCGGGGCGGGGCTCGGTTCGGCGGTGAGTGCGGCTATCTGTTCGTCGCGGGTCACGCGGCCACCCCCGTACGGCGCACGACGGAGCCGAGCGGCATCGTCGGATAGTCGTAGTCCACGCCGAGCGCGGCGAACTCGGCCGCATAGACCCGTTCCCGCTGTAGCTCGGGCAGTTCTCGGGTGCGCTCGTCTTTGAAGATGGCTCGCACGTCCGTTGATGACGGTGCAGTCCACGGGCGGGACCAGGGAGACACGGGCGCGGGCTCGGGGGTGGGCGGGGTGGCCGTTCCGCCGTGGTGTCCTCGGGCGGGCAGCACCAGGCGCAGCACCCACACCAGGGCTTGGGCGATAAGATCACGCATGTCGTTTCAGCTCTCACTAGCTGTTCGGCGGAGCCCCGAGGAACCGATTAGGCCCGGTTCTTCGGGGCGTCTTCATTGCGACCGTAGAACAACTCCTCTACCCACGTCTAGATACGTATGGATACGGCCACTCGCACGTCCCGTTGTCTACGGTTCTCCTCATGAGTCCGACGATTGACTACGACGCTCCGACACCGCCGTATCAGCAGATCGCTGCGGAGGTCATTCGGGACATCAAGGCAGGCGTCCTTGCGGTGGATCGCCCGATCCCCTCCGAGTCAGCTCTCATCCAGCGTTGGGGTGTGGCGCGGGACACGGCGCGGCGTGCGGTGCGACATCTACGAGAACTCGGGTACGTCTACACCGTGCCCCAACGGGGAACCTACGTTGCGGAGCGCGGTGAGGACGAGCGCCAGGCCGACTAGCGGACCCCGCCCACGCGTCATGGGGTGATGCGTGGGCGGGGGCGTAGGGGAGCATCCCGGCAAGGTTGCTTCGCTCCCTCATCCTCTGAGGCGCGCTCTCAATGGCCGCATCAGAGGGCCGTGCACCCGTTCCGGACGACTCGACCTGTCCAGGGTTGTTCCGACCGGAACGGGCATCCGTGGGTGCCTTTTTGGGCATAGGCTCGCTTCGTGGCTGAGCCCTTTGTGAATGATGACGTGCTGCACCTTGCCTGTGGTATCTGCCCCTCGCGCCGGCTGCCGGTCGGGGAATTCGATGTGTGGGTACGCCCTACAAGGGATTGCCCGTTCAATCCTGCGGACGGCTACCGGTACGCGCCGGACGGGACACCGGTTTGCGTGCATCCGGATAGGGTCGGGCTGCCGGTTGCCCGTTACAAGAGCGAGAAGGCACCGCTGACCGTTGAAGTGCATTTGCCGCCCGACCCTTCCGAACTCGTTTCGTACTTGCATGACTTGCTTTACGGCGCTGCCCCCGTCCTTCTCGACGGGCTTATTTCACAAGCGACAGCGGAGATCCGGCGACAGTTCCCGGATCTTGATCCACTTACCGTGCTGCGCCGTGCGATGAGCTAGCGACTACGCAGCAGCGAAGTCGAACGAGTGCGCCTTGCCGGATCGGAGGAATCCCGCCGCCGCATATTTGGCGTCCAGGATTTCCAGTCGGCGGTTTGCTTCGGTGTGGCCGACCCAATAGCGGTTGTTGGGCTCGCCCCACGCGGCCACGTACGCCTTATGGGTGTAGTCGCCGGGCGCGTACTCGTGGTGCTCCTTGTCGGTCTGGTGGATGACCGAAATGCGGACGCGCTCGGCGATGCGGGCGAGAAGCTGCGGTTGAGCGATCATCGCGTGCATCATCTCGTCCACCGGAACGGCGACCGGGATTTCCGTCATGTCCTCGTCCTGGCCGCCCAGCTCGTACACGGCGGCCTTGAGGGAAAGGGCACGTAGTCCCTCCGTGAGAAGCGGTCGCTTGTCGGCGTCCAAGTCCCAATTGGCGATGACGGGGAAGCCGGTGAAGCAGGTCCACGCTTCGTCGTACTTGAGCGCGGCTGCCGCGAAGGCGCTGAACTCCGGGTCGGCCTCAATGGCCGACATGATCTCTTTCGCTCGCTCCGCCACCTGCTCGGGGACGGGAAGGGTTGCACTCATTTCTGTGTTCTCCCTCGGTTGCGTGCTTTTTCTGACCCGCTCGGCTGTCGCTGTCCTTCTTTCACGGCCGGGCGGGAGTCTTGGGGGGTATTAACCTCGTTCCGCTTTCCGCCCTGGTGGACGAATAGGAATTCTCCAGGTGGCGAACGTGTCGCGAATAAAGAGATAGGCAATACCGTAATCACGTTGCAGTTGAACGAGTGTGGCGCCACCGTCATACCGGGCAGTCACGGTTGATCGATCGGCTAGAAAAGCTTGCCGAGCCGCTTCGCATTCCACCTTGGAGCGCCTTTTGTGCCTTGTTCGGCGAGTTCCCCAAGTGTCGATCAATGCGCGGAGCCAGAGAACATTGACCTCGTATTCACGGGCAATTGCAGCGGTGCTCTCGCCCGCCTCGATATCGGCCCGCTTTCTGCGCATCCTGCTTCCTGTTCTCCACCTGGTAACGATTGCGCTTTCAGGGAAGGTCAAGACATTCACAGCAATTCACATTGCGTAGCCATCGAGTGAGACTCGCATCGTTTTTACCAGCTCCGCACAGCGGCGGGAGCAACGTGAACGAATCGCGCGGCCCCGGAACATCCTCAACCCCGAGTTTATGAACGGTCATCACGTCGCCTCCGACCGTGCCCGGTACCCACTTCGATGCTGCGCTCACAATGTGCCCTTCAACTGGATTTTATGAAGTTTCCCTATCGCTCGGAGCCTGCGTATGTCGTAGTTTCCAGCCGGGGAAAGGCGTTTGTAATGGACGCGCCACCGATATCCGGTAGGCCGTGCGAGATTGACGTAATTGCGGTCGGTGTCAGCCACCACACCCACCATGTCGGCGTCGCGGTCCACCAGGATGTGACCCCTTTGGATTTGATCCACGGACGTAAACACGGTGACGGTTCGCGTTTCTCGTGGTCGATTCGCCTTGGGGTTATGGGCTCTCACTAGCTGCGCTCCATCATCGATGCGTCGTCGCTCGGTCGTCGGCGACCCACCCTGGTCACAG
The DNA here is from genome assembly GCF_042789485.1 of Streptomyces sp. NPDC056835. Taxonomy (NCBI): domain Bacteria; kingdom Bacillati; phylum Actinomycetota; class Actinomycetes; order Kitasatosporales; family Streptomycetaceae; genus Streptomyces; species Streptomyces sp. NPDC056835. The sequence continues at coordinate 68,705 of NZ_JBHUBB010000042.1, read as the reverse complement.
GAAGGGGGCGAGCCAGCCCGACCGACGGGCCTTCCTGTGGCTCGTGCGACCAGGGCGGGCGTGTGTGTGCTGTCCGCCAGATGCGGGCAGCTCGGCAAGGGGCTGAGGCGTCCGGACGATGGGCCAGACAATGAAGGTGAAGCGACACCCGCTGTCTGACATGACCACCGATAGCGGAGCACCCTCCGCGAGTTGGTCCCGCGCGGCTTGGTGCTCTCGGGGGTCGCTGATCCAGTCACGCAACTCCGTGGGGCAGTCGGGCGTAGGTACGGGGTCCACACGCATCCACGCCATCACCCACGCCGAGTGCGCGGGGTCGGGGTCGAGCCGGTCCGCGATGCGCTCGGCCTCACTGCGGAGCCATCGGAGCGCGAGTTTCGGCGAGATGGTGCTAAAGGTGCCCAGCACGAACCCGACTGTTTCGCGCGTGCCGAACACCTCGCCTTCCGCGAGGACTTCGCACCAGTAGGCCGCCGGCATTGCGGCGTTGGACAACTCAGGGTCACCCACGGCCGTTCGTGCGTGCGCCTTCATGTCCGGGCCTCCTTGCGGTGTCATCCCTTGCGGTGGTCGGTGCTCGCACTAGGCAACCGTCCGACCACGCACAGCGGTACCGTTGGGAAGCGGGCAAGAGTTAAGAGCGTTAAGCGGCCAGAGCGCGGGAGTTGGGGCCAGTGACGACACGACAGCCGAACGCCGGACTTGAGCGGCTGTACCGCGAGAGCGGGTGGACCCTGCGGCAGTTCGCCCAGGAGGTCAACCGCATCGGAACCGAACGCGGAACCCCTCTCAAGTACCAACAGCCTTCAGTGCACCAGTGGTTGAGTGGCCACCTGCCGAAGGAAACTGTCCGACCGCTGATTCTCGAAGCGCTCGCCCGCAGGTTGCACCGACCAGTGACGCACAGTGAGGCAGGCTTTCCACTGGCTTCCAAAGATCAGCAACCCGACCACCCCAGTACGGTGGAAGGGTTGTTAGATCTGGGGAGGCAAGACATGGACCCGTCCCGTCGTTCCGTTCTCGGTGCGGGGCTATTCTCCGTGGCACTCACCATTCCGGGATGGCCAGATGTGGTAGGTCGTATGGAGGCCATGAGGGACGACCCGTTGCGCCGCATCGGACAATCAGAGGTGCAGGCCGTAACGGCAATGACCGATCGCCTGTCAGACCTTGACGACGAATTCGGCGGACGCTATGCGCGCCCCATGGCCGCCGCCTTTCTCGTCAACACAGTTGCCCCCTATTTGAAGGCAGGCGCATCAAGCGAAACTCGCAAATCCATGATGTCGGCTGCTTCCTTTCTATGCTACCTGACTGGATGGATGGCAGTAGATGAGGGTGCACACGGTCGAGCACAGCAATATTACGTAAAGAGTCTAGAACTTGCGGGCGCAAGCGGCGACCACATGACTTACTGCCATGTCCTACGTGGCATGTCGGTACAAGCCGCAAATCTCGGTCACGGTACACCAGCGGTACGGCTTGCAAATGCTGCCGCAGAAGCATCGCCCGAGTCCAGCCCCCGAATGCGCGCATTTATGGCAGGTCAGCAAGCCCACTCGTACGCTCTGGCCGGTGAAAAGACAAACGCACTCAACAGTCTGCGCGAGGCGGAACGCGCCGTGAATCAGGCAGAAAGCCAGCTCGGAACGTTCGGCGGTTTCAGCTCTGCGACGTTGGCGTATTCCACGGCAGAAGTGCGGCACGCTTTGGGTGACACGAAAGGAAGCATCGAATCCCTTCACGATCACTTCCGCCTCAGGGATTCCACGGACATGCAGCGAAGTAAGCTGATCTTTAGCTCCCTGCTCGCCGAAAGGCAACTCGAAGTCGGCCACCTAGAGGCAGCGTGCGCTACCTGGAATGCAGTCCTGGATGAGTATCCAGCTATCCATTCGGGACGAATTGACGGGCAGGTGGCTAGAATCACATCCCTGCTCTCAGCTTATCAACTGAATTCGATTGCGCGGCAAACCTCCGAGCGCTCTCGTGAACTCTGCGCAAAATGAAAAGATCCCCGCACTCGCTGCCCTGGTACGGGTGGCGAGTACGGGGAATCTGTAGAATTGCGGGACTCCACCAAAACGGCTTAATGAGCCACGCGAGTTTTTAGCCTCCCTGCCGTGCAATCTCAGGAGGGGAAGGGGGCACCCGCCCTGGTCAGAACGGCGGACGCTCGCCCGATTCACGACGGGAACGCGCTTCCGCAGCAAACCCACCAGGCTGTTTGCGTGCGGTCTCGCGGTTATGGCACGACGTACACAACGGACGCAGATGCTTCGCGGCATCCGGATTTGCGGCGCCCTGTGCGAGTAACTGCTTTCGCGACAGCGGGAAATGGTCTGCCACCGACGCGCCACGACCGCACAGGACACACCACGGGTTCGCGTACAGGTACGCGCGGCGGATACGCGGCCACAAGCGCCCGTACGCGCTCGTCCCTGGTGTCACACGCTGCGCGGTCGCTTCCCGCTCATGGGCCACACAGCGGCCACCCGAGGTCAGCTCGGGGCACCCGGGGACCGAGCAAGGGGGGCGGGGCTTACGGGGCATGGGGGCCGTTCGGTGGAATGACCGGAGGGTCAATCGGAGTTCCGTCCGGGTGGTGGGGAGTAAGGTCTATAACCGTGAGCCGGCCATCGTGCCTAATCCGCTGAATACCTCTCGGCATCACGGTTTCTGAATTCGTTGTCTTATCAGCCCATGCGGGCCGCCCGTGTTCATCGCGGGGGAAGTACGGGTAATCGCCGTCCGGCCCGGGGTCGAGTGCGTCAACCGCCATCATCAATCCTTACTGTCCAGGAACTCATCTCGCGCCTTCTGTAGTTCACGAGAAAACACGGCAGCATTCTCCTGCGCCTTCTTCTCGGCATGGGATTCGATCTCGTTGAGGATGGCTACCTCATAATAGCGCTGTTCGGGAACTGTGGCCGTTTCGCGCAATGCCCTCTGTGCGCGCTGCGCCTCATCGAGTACGTGCCTGCGCTTGTGGCGGGCCGCACGGAATTCGACATAGGCGGCGAACCAGGGTTCAGCCGTCAGCGCCTCGAAGAACCGCGTATGAGCGTCGTCGCCCGAGTGTGCTGCCTCGTTGGCTCGGTCCTGCCAGGTGTCGGCGAAATCGCGGTCATAAACCGCCCCGCGCTCCGCCCTGCGGGCCGCTTCGGTTTCCTGCGCTGCTTCCAACTGTGCCTGTGCGTCAGCGAGTGGAACAGACAGCTTTTCCGCCTGCGCTCTGAGCTTGGCAACGCGCTCCGCAGCCTTTTCGATGTCCGTCGTCATAATCAGTTGCTCTCCTTCGTCACATCGATGCCGTGTGCGGCAGCGTTCTTCTTGTCGTTCTCGTAGTAGCCGAGGCTGATTCGGACCGTGGGGCCCATCCGCTCGAAGACGTCGGGGTTCGCGTCGCGGAGAGCGGCGAACTGTTCCATGCGCTCATCCCTCCTGAATGCTTCCGCGCGCATCCGGTCCTTGTCGGGAAAGTCGTCCAGGAAAGCGACTCGGCCGAGAGTGCCACTCATGTTTTCTTCCTTGCTGTGTGTTCGGGCATGAAAAAGCCCCTGCGTGCATCACGTCAGGGGACGAACAGCATTCAGGACAGTGCCTATTGCGGGAGTGTCAGTTCTGCGTCGGCGCAATCGCCGAGGACTTCAGCAGCGCCCGCGCGGCAATCTGCGTGGCCCGGTACACGTCCGTACGGCATTCCGCCGAACAGAAGCGGGGCGGGCGCCCTCGGCCCGCGTAGGACAGTTCGTTGGAACAGTCGGGGTGTACGCAGAGTCCGGAAGGCGTTTCTTCCGTGCGCTGTCTTACTTCGGCGACAAGGCCGAGCGTCAGGCGAGCGGCATCCTGGTTCCCGTCCAACGCCTCTTGCGCAGCTCTCTCGGCTTGGCGAAGTAGCGCGCACACCTCAATGTGTCGTTTGGTATCCATCGTTCCTCGCTGGTACATGGTGAGGAGTGGGAGCCATCTGACTTCCCCTTCATTATTTACGGGAGAGCGGTGGTTTCCTGTCTTGCTGCGGGACGAGCCGGCGAGCGGTAGCCGCAAGGTGCTGCGATGACGAACAGAGCCCTGGTCTCTCTTCTCTCTTGGTTTTTCTAGTTGTCCCCAAAAAACCGGTAGAACCGTCACTCCACCACCTTTCATCTCTGTCGGTATCTCCCTGTACGGCCGCCTCCGGGCAGCAGACAGCCCCGGCGGTTCGTTGGGGCCAACCGGAGCTGACTCGGGCCCTACAGGGCGCTCACGCGGCGACGGGCACCCGTTCGGTTGCTGCGGGAGCAATCAGACGCACACTCGCGCCCGGGGTCGGGGAGTCTCCGCGCACTTCGGATTCAAGTTCGGTCGCCTCTCCCGCAAGGGCTTCTGCGGCGGGGTCCAGCTCTCCGCGCATGTGGAAGTCCACGCGCCGAGTGTCCAGCTTCCGCCATCCGCCACGGACACCGCGCCGGACGTCCAGCCGCACCCCCGCTTCAACGAGCATCGCTCGTCGGCCCGCCGTGTCCTTCTCTGCCCACTCGTCCGCGAACGTGCGCCCGGTCGGGGTCACGACGCGTTGCGGCTCGACCTTTTCGCGGGACTCCAGCTCGGCTATGCGGCTGTCCAACGCGTCCGCCCGTTCCTGCCACGCGTTCGCCGCGTGCTTGGACTTCTGGCGTCCCTTCTGCTGCTGGTGCTCCTCGAACTCCGCGAGGGTGGCGCGTAGTTCGGGCTCGGGGTCGTACCCGGGAATCTCGACAACGTGCGTCGTCTGGACGGAGCCGACCAGCCGCAGGAACTCGGCGGTCACATGCTCGTCTGCCCAGTCACCACGAATGTTCGCGGGCGCTTCACAGTTGTCCCCCCGCGCGTGGTAGTTGCACTTGTAGACAGGGGCTTGATTCTTCTTGCTCTCCTGCTTGTTCAAGTACATACGACCCCCGCACGAGTCGCAGTGGATCACGCGCAACAGAAGCGCGTCGGTGTCCTTCCGGTCCCCGTGCTCGATGCTGCGGGAGTCGAGCAGCGCCCCGATACGGTCGAACTCCTCACGCGTCATGATCGGCGTTTCGCTCGCCATGATCGGGTTGCCCTCGGCGTCGCGTACGGGCTTGCCCTTGTGCATCTTCCAGCCGAGCAGCGTTTCGTTACGCAGCATCCGAGCAATGACGGTGGGGGTCCACTTGAACACTGAGCGCACGACGTGCGACCCCTTGGCCCCGCCGGTCTTCCCGCCCTTTTCGCGCTTCATCTTCACGGCCCAGTGATCGCGCGGGCTCGGAACCTGGTCCGCATTGAGCCCGAGGGCAACCGCCGAAACGGTCTTGCCTTCCAGCAATTCGCGCACGATCCGTTCAATGACCTTGACCGCGTCGGGGTCCGGTACGAGCGTCCATCCGATCCCGCCGTGTTCCTTGGGCATCGGGGCGGGCATGTAGCCGTACGGGGGGCGACCCCCACCGCGCCACCGAAGGGGCATCTTCCGCATGGCTGCCATGGCGCCGGTAACGCGGTCTTTGATGCTCTGCGACTCGACCTGTGCGGCGAAGGCAAGCATGAGCATCATGAGTTCGCTCATGGGGTCCATGGGGTTGCGGAAGTCGAACACCAGCCGACCCCCGCCGATGCCCTCGGCAAAGACCAACATCTTTCGGTGCTGCTTCGCCCACTTGGCGAGTTCGTGCATGTGCGCCATGGACCGGATGGCGCGGTCAAAGCGCCACCACACCAGCGCGTCAAAGTCATCGGGGCGCGCGAGCCACCCGCCGAGCTGCGGACGGTCGAACGGGCCGAACGCGGACGCGCTCACGTCAAGGTCTACAGCCTCGCGGAGCTGGTCACCCTCGCCAAAGTCGATGCCGAGTGCTGCCGCTGCTATGTCGTCGGCCTCGCGCTGCCGCTCGGGGCTGGTGGTCTCGTCAGTGAGGACGGACAGGCGTACGCACCGGACACCCCGCAGGGTCTCGGTTTCGAACACCGTGCCCGCGAGAGGGTTTCGGGGTGTACTGGTCATACCCCCCGGGGAGAGCGAAGGTTTCCCGTTACCGTCCCTGACCAGCGTTGATGCCACCATGCCCGCACTCCAGAACCGCTAGAACGGAGTGTTGGGAGACCCGGAAGGCAACGAATTCTGTGTGGAACGCAGCGCCGCCGAACGAGCGGCCTGACCTACCCATCCCGATCAACCATGACGTGGAGGAAGACTGTGCGCTACCGCGAGCTGGGACGCAGTGGACTGTCGGTGTCCGAGATCGGATACGGGGCCTGGGGCATCGGCGAGTCCGGCTGGGTGGGCGCCACGGAGGACGAGTCCGTACGCGCCCTGCACCGCGCCATCGATCAGGGCGTGAACTTCATCGACACCGCGCGCGGCTACGGCGAGAGCGAACGGATCGTGGGCCAGGTGATCCGCGAGCGGGCCGGTGACCAGGTGTACGTGGCGACCAAAGTGCCCCCGAAGAACCGCATCTGGCCCGCCCCCGACGGGCTGGACCCCGCGGAGACCTTCCCCGGCACCCATATCCGCGAAAGCCTGGAGACCAGCCTGCGCGTCAGCGGCCTGGACCACTTCGACGTACTGCAGTTCCATGTCTGGAGCGACGAATGGGTCGGCCGCGGCGACTGGCTGGAGGCCATCGCCGAACTGAAGCAGCAGGGGAAGATCCGTCTGTTCGGCGTATCCATCAATGACCATCAGCCCGACAACGCCCTCGCCCTGGTCCGCAGTGGCGTGGTGGACACCGTGCAGGTCATCTACAACATCTTCGACCAGGCCCCGGCCGACGCCTTGCTTCCCGCCTGCCAGGAACACGGAGTCGGTGTGATCGTCCGGGTGGCCCTCGACGAGGGAGGCCTGACAGGGCGTATCACGGCCGGCACCACTTTCCCCGACGGCGACTTCCGCCGCCGCTACTTCCGCGACGACCGTCCCGCCCACATCGAGCAGCACGTCAACGCGATCACTACTGAGCTGGGCATCGCCCCCGACGAGATCGCGGAAACCGCACTGCGGTACGTGCTCAGCGCACCGGCCGTCTCCACCGTCATCCCCGGCATGCGCACCGTACGCAACGTGGAGCGCAACACCGCCGTGAGCGACGGACGCCCGCTGACCTCCGACCAACTCACCGTGCTCGCCAAGCACCGCTGGCAGCGCAACTTCTACGCCTGACCCCTGACGGACGCGGCCCCGGCCGGGCAGTCGCCCACGGCGGGGCCGCGCGACGCGAGCACAAGCGGTGAAGCGGGCGATGGAGCAGGAGAGGCTCCGCAAGAACGTCCGGCCCGCCGAAGGCCCGCCACACGGCGTGGATTTGGACAACCGCGTCGCGCGAATTCACCTCCGGAAGGAGAACGAGGGTGACTCAACCTCTTGATCCGATCCCGACGATCGAAGCGAACGCAGACGACCAGAGGCCGGTCAGCGAGAAACCCATCGTGTGGGGTCTCGCCGCTCGTGACATGTCGATCTTGCGTGACCTGGGCGTTCTTGGCTGTCTCACAGCCTTGTCACCCATGATCAGTCTCAAATCCGTGGCATTTCCTCGCGAGGGCGAGGTCGAGATCAGGCGGCTTGCCCGTGTCGGCCGAGTACACCACGCTGAGCCCCGAGCACGAGGACTGCCGGCGAGCCCAGATCGCGCACCGATGAGTTTCCCGCGCCGCGCTGGTCTATACGCCGGACACCCACGGATGGAAGGCTGGGCCATGCGGAAACTGATCTACGGCATGAACCTGACCCTGGACGGCTACATCGCCGCGGTCGGCGACGACATCGGCTGGAGCGGACCGCCGAGCCACGAGCTGTTCCAGTGGTGGCTCGACCACGAGCAGGCGAGTGGCCTGTCGCTGTACGGGCGCAAGCTATGGGAGGCGATGAGCTCCTACTGGCCGACCGGCGACCAGCAGCCCAACGCCACCCCGGCGGAGATCCAGTTCGCGCGGAACTGGCGGGACACGCCGAAGGTGGTGTTCTCCTCGACGATCGACAAGGTCGACTGGAACACCCGCCTGGTCACCGGCGACGCGATCGCCGAGATCACCCGGCTCAAGGCCGAGGACGGCGGCCCCATGAACATCGGCGGCGCAACGCTTGCCGGGGCGGCCATGCGCGCCGGGCTGATCGACGAGTACGTGATCGCCACCCATCCGGTCCTGGTTGGCGACGGCACGCCGTTCTTCACCGCGCTGGACAGCTGGGCGAACCTGAACCTGGTGGAGACGCGGACGTTTCCCGGCGGCGTGGTCCTGACCAGGTACGAGACGAGGCGCTGAGCAGCTTCCCGCTGTCTCACGGCTTGGATGGGTGTTTCCTCTCACCCTCGTGGCATTTCCTCAGCCGGGATCGTCTGGGCGGCTGCGGCGACGCGTTTCCCGAATCGGGTCAGCTTCATGGCCCTGCCGCGCTCTGCCCGCTCGAAGAAGGGCTGTCCGAGGTCCTCTTCGAGACGGTTGATCCGGGTCACCAGAGCGGACTGGCGGATGCCGAGGTCTCGGGCTGCTTCGGTGAGCATGGAGTAGGACCGGCCGGCCAGGAACCGCGAGAGCCGCTGCCGTGCGACGTCGCCGACCAGTAGGTACCCGAGTAGTGCGTCTGGCCTCGGTACCAGCGGAATACCCGCCACGGCCGACCTGCTTGTCTCACGGCCGCTTCATAAGTGCAGCCGGTATGAAGCGGAGGGTGAGACTGCGCAGCGAAATCTGAGGCCCTACACATCGTGCAGGACCTCGCGGCTCGTGGCACAGATCGCCGCCGTGACCTGCGGCTACCGGATCTGTCTCACCACGTGTCGGGGTTGATTAGTCCCACCACGGTGGCGGATCCCCAGAGCTGGGCTCGTCACTCGTCTTCGTCATCGAAGTCGTACGGCGGGATGGTCCATCGCAACACCATCCCGCCCGCCGCGTCGGCTTCGAGCGCGACCGGATAGACCTGGCCGGAGTCCCGTTCACCACGGTGTCTGATCGAGTGATCGCCTTGGTCCCATTCGATGCCGAGCACCTTGCAGCCGCCGACCTCGATCGCACCAACGTGGAGCGGATGGTGCCACCCAGCGCGCCGGAAGCGGTTGAAGTCGTTGTGCTTGTCGATCGAGACCATGAGGCCCTTGCCGTGGACTCGGTCGCGCCAGGCGGTGAGTTCGGCCGCGCGTGCGGCTGCCTCGGCCAGCGGAAGGTCGAGCCAGCCGTGCGGTCCGTCGACGCCGCACTGCGCGATCCGCTCGCCACCGAACTGCGCATGCGCGTCGTCCTCGTACCGGCCCCAGTAGGTGACGTCGGCGAGCCCGTCGGCCGGCTCGTCGTTCATCCCCGTCCATGCGTCCAGCCCCGAGGCGTCGCCGATGACCATGCCGCACCGGTCGACGGGCAGGTCCCCGAGCCGGACCGGCACCATTCGGTCCGCGGTCTCGGGCCACTGGAGACCGAGGCTGATCTCCAGAGTCGCGATCGTCGGCTCCTCGTCGAACGGGGCGGCGAGGTGCTCGCCCTCACCCTCAACGGCCGGTCATGGGCAGCCGGTACTGCGACCGCTTCACACAACCACTCACGAAGATGGCCTCCTCCTGACGCCGCTGCCGCCCTGGCGCGCTCGGACAAGGGCTGCCCGAGCTCCCGCCAGTAGTCGATCCACCCAGCCATGCCGAGCACCAGCACACCAGTCGGCACATTGACGGATCCAAGGTCGACGAAGGTCTCAGGCATGCGCCGATTGTGCCTTCCCCGTCCGACAGGATTCGGTGCGGGTCTCGGCACCCGTCGCCGGAGCCTTTGCACTGCAGTGGACACCTCCTCGCCAACCGGTGTCGACCTCATCGGGCGCCCGCACTCGGCGCGCTCAAACAGGGGGTGACCCTGATTCCTCCGGCGTTGATCAGACCTTCGCTTTGCGCCACGGAGCGGCAGGCTCCGAGAGCGTGTCGAGAATCAGCTCGCACCAGGTCACGGCAGCGTTGACCGTCAGGCGGGCATGACGCATTCCGAGCCCGGACGGTGCGCTCGCCTGACCGTGACCGCTACCGAAGCCCTGGTTACGCAGTTCGGCGACACCGATCGCGATGTTCACCGGTCCCGAGAGGATCTTCTTCACGGCCTTGCTGCCGTCGGGTCCGTCAGGAGCCGAGGCAGCGTCGAGCTTCAGCGCCACGGCCACTTCGGCGTGCCCTGATCGTCCGGGTTCCGGTATGCACGGATGAAGTCCTCGAAGACCAGGAGTACACGTCGGACCTGGTTCGGATCCGACCAGTCCACGCCCTCCGCGTACAGCATGAACTCCGTACGCCGCTGAGCTGGATCCTGGTACTTCAGCTCATCTGGGGGAACGGGCGCAAACCCGTGGTCCTCCCGCAACTCGGCGACGATCCGAACGGTCAGGTCCGTGGCCAGAGAACGGAAGGCGTTGCGGGTTGCAGGGCTCACCAGCTCCCGCCGAAGACCGTGACGGTGTCGGGGTCTGCTCGTCAGAGCATGACCGTGACCGCTTCCCAGCAACATCTGATCACGCCTTGCAGTTCCTTGGCATTTCGTCAGGGTCTGTATCAGCGGCCATCCGTTCCACCCACTCGCGCTGGGTCATCGCTCGCTCGATGCGGCCAACGACGTCCCTCTTGGACGTGGTGTCCAAGGTCTCCGGAAGCTTGTCGAAGGTGTCGGGGTCGACCGGGAGCCGCTGGCTGAAGCCGTGCATGGCGGCCTCCTGGGCCAGCCCCAGGAGCTGAGCGGTGTCGACGGCTCGGACGGTGCGGGGAAGGGTCGGGGTCACGTCGAGATGGTGCCAGGAAGCCTCCGCAGGCAGAGCGGTCAGCGGGGCCGGGATGCGATCTGCCGACGGGCAGCTCCCCAGACTTCCTCGAACTCCTGGGAGGTGAGTTGCTCGGGGTCGTCGCCTTCCCATTCTGAGATGGGCAGCTCGGCCGTGATCCCGAACCTGCTGTCGTACTCATCGAGGCGACCTGCGCCGTGGGCCTGCTGCCATTCGTCGAGAGACGCGGCTGCGATCGGTGTCAGCCCAGGCCCTTGGAGTTCGATCTGCCGGGTCACCCAGCCTTCGGAGTCGACCTCGAAGTAGAACCAGACATCTTCCTCGTCCCAGTAGCAGCGCATCCATGTCTTCACGAGCCCATGATGGCGGTGGTCTGCACGAACCGTGACGCCGACTTCAGCGGCCTTGCTCGCGTATCGGTCATAAAGAGGCAGGTCAGGAAGGTACTCCGGCCTCGGCTCCTCTTTCGCGGCCAACTCCGGCAACCCCGATCGGTAACCGGTATGGACCTCTCGGACATGAGCGGCCCGCACCCGCACTCCCTCTTCGTGATCAGTGAAGGGCTCGGCCTGCATGCCCAGGACATCGTCTTCCCCGGCGACGAAGCCCAGGCGTGGCTGACCGACAACGTCCTCACCGAATACGACATGGCCCCCGATGGCAGCGACTTCGCCGCCATCCACCGCGCGCAGAACATCCTGTTCGGTGTCTGGGCCAACACCGCGCTCCTGGCAGCCGAAGGCCGTACGGACACCGAACTGGCCGCCTACCTGTCCCGCTGGGCCCTGCTCTCCGACGCCGAGACCGGCGCAGCACTGGCCTCACTACGGGCCAGAGGTATGGCCCTGTACGTCCTCAGCTACTTCCACGGCTGGCGGCTCCTGGATTCCTGGCTCACCGGTCCTGACCGCAACGCCAGGACCCGCCGCCTGCTCACCGAGCAACTCCTCGCAGCTGACCTGCAGCCCGCAGCCTGACCCAGCCGGGCAGGTAGGGGTTGGACCGCTGCACAGACATCGCGGCAGACTCGCTCGCATGGTGCGTCTGCGGGTTCTCACGACCAACGACTGGCCGTTGTGGCGGGACGTTCGGCTCGCTGCGCTGGCTGAGGCTCCACACTCGTTCAAGTCCCGGCTCGAGGACTGGCACTGCGGTGGGAAGGAGCGGTGGCACGCGCGTCTGGCCATGCCCGAGGCTCACAACATCGTCGTGCTTCTGCGCGGGCAAGCGGTGGGCATGGCCAGTGGTCTTCTTGTGGACAGCGACGCCTGCGAGCTGAGATCGGTATGGGTCAGCCCCGAGGCTCGGGGCTGCGGCGTCGGAGATCTCCTGGTCGCGGTGGTCGAGGCGTGGGCCCGGCGTTCGGGCTCCAGCAGGTTGAGGCTGGCGGTGATCCCGGGCAACGAGCCTGCGGGACGCTGTATCAACGCCACGGGTTCGAGTTCTCCGGAGAACTCGGGGATCTCTTGTCCGACGCCGGGGTCAGAGAACAGGTGATGGTGAAGAACCTTCGCTGACAGGCGGAGACCCCTCAGTGCCAGGGGGTGTCGGCATACACCCTGGCCAGTGAGGTACGGAGCTCCGTCCCCAACCTGTAGGTGGGGCGTGCCCCTGCTGAGAAATCCACCATGAGTCGATCATGAAGTCTGGCGAGTCACCTGTGTCCAGTCCGCGGTTCTCACTATGAAAGGTCCGGACCGTGCTGCGGCCTTACTGTTCAGAGTCCTGCGCCTCCCTGCGCATCGCTCTGCCACCGGTCCTGGATGTCCCGAGGTAACGCTCCAAAGCCTGCTTGAGCACTTCGTACGGTGAGCAAACCTGTCGGCCTGCTTCAGCGTGCAGCCACTCCTGGAGCTCGCCGGGGAGGTACTTGGAGCGATTTGCCAGGTTCTCGAGCTTGGTCACCCAGCGGCAGTTGTCTGGGCTGTAGCCGCGGTCGTTGTCCCTGCGGTCGATCTCCTTGCCATCGGCATAACCGTTGGCAAGGGCCCAGTCCTGGAAGACGGCAAAGTCCTGCCATTCGTCGCAGACGGTGATGCCGCGTCCCACATAGCGGTGGGCGCTGCGAGTGTTGGGGCTGGAGCAGCGAAAGCGCATGCCGGTCCAGATTCGATGAAGCCGTGATGTGCACTGGCCGTGCTTGATCATCCGCTCGCGCCACAGGCAACCGCAGCTATTTGTCCGGCCGCTGCGCAGATTGCCGAGGCGCACTTCCTTGACCGTCTCGTCGTCGCATGAGCATTTCACCAGCGCGAAGTTGACGCGAGCTCCGGTGTTTATCTTGCGTACGCCTAACAGCTCGACGACGGTCAGCCGCCCGTACACGTCGCCCACCTGCGTCGGCGGCTGGGCAGCGGCCACGCTCATCCGTTGCCACCTGCAGGGCGCGTGCTCGCGCGTGCCGCCTGAAGGGCGTGCCGGATAACGGTGTAGGTGTCCGTACCGTCCGCGGCCGCGCGTTGCTCGAGGGCGGCGTGTAAGGGCTCGGGCAGGTAGCGGCTGCGATTCATCAGGTTCTCCAGGTCTGTCACCCACCGGCAGTTGTCTGGGTTGTAGCCGCGGTCGTTGTTGATTCGGTCGATGCTGAGGCCCTCGGCATAGCCATTGCCCTGAGCCCAGGCGGCGAAGGCGCGGAAGTTGTTCCACTCGTCGCAGACCGTGATACCGCGGCCACCGTACCGGGGATACTTCTCGGAATTCGGGTTCGAGCACCGCTCGCGCATGTGGGTCCACACGGAGTGGAGGCGGGTGCGGGACTGACCGTGGAAGCGGTAGCGCTTGTAGTGCTGGACCTGGCCGTTCCAAACACGCGTGACCGCGATGCGGTCCTCCGGGTCCATGTCAGCGCCGGCATAGCAGTAGCCGCACGGAGTGGCGACCCGGCGCTCCAAGTCGTCTTCGCGCACATCGATCTCGCGGCTGCAGTTCTGGCAGCGTAGCGGCACAAAGTACCGGTTGCGGGCCGCGGCCTGGCCGCTGCGGCCGGGTACCTGCTTGGCGACTGAGGGCCCGGTGACGGTGTAGATGCCGAGCTGGGTGCCGGTCGGTAAGGACTCTCGTTTGCGGGCAGGCACGGGGTGTTCCTTCCATCGATACTGGACACGCCCATCGTGCCGTGAGCCACTGACAGCGGGAGCGGCAAGGCGGTTCGGTCGAGGAAGCCACAGGCAGGGACGGCGGTGCGCAGGTTTGGGAACATGGGCCAGCCGACCTCTGTCCGTAAAACGCGATGGGTCCCCCACCGGGGCCCTATCCCGGGGCTGGCTAGCGATCGGTTGGCGCCGGACGTGCGACGGTCCTGTAGGCGAGGACTCTCGCCCGTACCGGGCTGGGGAAGGAACCGCGTACCCCGACAGGGGGCACCGTGGACTGGACAGCAGCGGCAACTTCCGCGCCGAACAGGGTGGGCTGCCTTCTGCGTCCCCGCTCGGCACGCTCGATCAAGGGCTGGCCCAGATCCTTTTCGAGCCGATTGATCTGGGTCACCAGGGCTTCCGGGTTGAGACCGAAGCTTCGGGGCGGCTTCGCCGAGAGTGGGGTAGGGCAATGCGGCGGCGAATCGCCGGAGCCGCTGCCATGCGTATTGGCTGGTGAGAGCCCTGCGCGGGATGGCAGGAGCGTCGGCGACCTCGTCGGTGGTGCGGAGGGCGGTGTCGTGGCTCGCTCCGCCGCGTCGTCACAGCACGCGGCCTGCCGCAGAGGGGACACCTTCGAGCTCAGCTCCCCGAAGGACTTCCAGGACCTCGGGGCTGAACAGCCAGTCCCTTCTATAGCCCGCTAGGAACCGGATGTTCTCCAGTTCCACGGCCGAAGGCTCGCTCCAGACCTCGTACTTCCATCCCGGTGATTCCACCGCCCGCCGAGTCCAGCCGAAGGTGAAAGCCACCTCTGGCTTGGACAACCGGTGCAGCGGCTTGACGTCGACGACCACCGGCACCTGCCCGGTGAGCAGGAGGTAGTCCGGGATGTGCCTGCAGACCTTCCCCTCCAGCACCGTCTTCAGCAAGAAGGGCTGGGCCACGATGCCGCGTACGGACAGATCGAAATCAGCGAAGAGCAACCGCGACAGCTCCAGTCGCGACTCGTAGATCACGTGATCGCGCATCGTCGCCGGCCAGTAGGTGCCCGAGTAGTGCTTCTGGCCCTTGTACCAGCGGAACGTCCGCCAGGGCATGGCCGAAGCCAGAGATTTGATTGGCTCCGTGCCCCAGAAGCGATCTTCGACGACCTGACCGTTCTGACGACGCACGCTCACAGTCGCAGCGATGTCCACCGCACCCTCAAGCCCACGAGTGACTGCCCGTGTAGCCAAGGTGCCAGCGCTCCCCGGGTGGAGAGGTCGCCCGTTCCGCCACTCGGAAGAGTGAACGCTCCGAGCTGCGAGTCTCACAATGGCTGCATAAATGCCATCCATTTGCAGCTGGCCCTGAGATTATGAAGCTGGATTTGAGACCCTACACATCGGGTTCTCAGGTCTGTGCCATGTCCACGAAGCGTGAGTAGTGGCCCTGGAACGCCACCGTGATCGTCGCCGTCGGGCCATTACGGTGCTTAGCCACGATGAGGTCGGCCTCACCCGCCCGCGGTGACTCCTTCTCGTAGGCGTCCTCGCGGTGCAGCAGGATCACCATGTCCGCGTCCTGTTCGATCGAACCCGACTCACGCAGGTCGGAGACCATCGGCTTCTTGTCCGTACGCTGCTCCGGACCACGGTTCAGCTGTGACAGCGCGATGACCGGCAGCTCCAGCTCCTTGGCCAGCAGCTTCAGGTTTCGCGACATGTCCGAGACCTCCTGCTGACGGCTCTCGGCCCGCTTCGAACCACCCGACTGCATCAGCTGCAGATAGTCGATGATCACCAGCTTCAGCTCGTTGCGCTGCTTCAGCCGCCGGCACTTGGCCCGGATCTCCATCATCGAGAGATTCGGCGAATCATCGATATAGAGCGGAGCCTGCGAGACATCCGGCATACGACGGGCCAGCCGGGTCCAGTCCTCGTCCGTCATCGTGCCCGATCGCATATGGTGCAGCGCCACTCGCGCCTCCGCCGACAGCAGACGCATCGCGATCTCATTGCGCCCCATTTCGAGCGAGAAGATCACACTCGGCAGATTGTTCTTGATCGACGCGGCCCGCGCGAAGTCCAGAGCGAGCGTGGACTTACCCATGGCGGGACGGGCCGCGATGACAATCATCTGGCCGGGATGCAGCCCGTTCGTGAGGGAGTCGAAGTCCGTGAAGCCGGTCGGCACACCGGTCATCTCACCGCTGCGCGAACCGATCGCCTCGATCTCGTCGAGCGCGCCCTCCATGATGTCGCCGAGCGGCAGATAATCCTCACTGGTCCGCTGCTCGGTGACGGCGTAGATCTCGGCCTGCGCGGAGTTGACGATCTCGTCCACATCGCCGTCGGCCGCGTATCCCATCTGCGTGATCTTCGTGCCGGCCTCGACAAGCCGCCGCAGCACCGCCCGCTCATGGACGATCTCCGCGTAGTACGAGGCGTTGGCCGCCGTGGGCACCGACTGGACCAGCGTGTGCAGATACGACGGCCCGCCGACGCGGGTGATCTCACCCCGCTTGGTCAGCTCGGCCGCCACCGTGATCGGGTCGGCCGGCTCCCCCTTCGCGTAGAGGTCGAGGATCGCCTGGAAGACGGTCTCGTGCGCGGGGCGGTAGAAGTCATGCCCCTTGATGATCTCCACCACATCGGCGATGGCGTCCTTGGAAAGCAGCATGCCGCCGAGAACCGACTGCTCGGCATCGAGATCCTGCGGCGGGACCCGCTCGAACCCGGGAGACCCACCGTCCCAGGCACCACTGTCCCGGCCGCGCTCGTGCTGCTCCTCGCGGCCCTGGCCCTCGCCACGGCGCTGCCGGGAGACAGGCAGACGGTCACTGGGACCGGCGTCGGTCCAAGGGTCGTCCAATGGCTCGGGAATGCTCACCGGCCACCTCCTCACGTCCGCTCAGCGGACCTCGCCGTGCCACTCTTTCTACGGCACGACACTGACAAAACGAGAGGCCTGACTCCGGTTCCGGCGCGTCGGACGCCGGTCCACGGTAGGCCCGTCGGCACCGTCAGCCAATCTGGTTATCCACAGGCCATGTGGACGACCGATCAGATGCTGTGGAGAACCCCTGCGATCCTGTGCACGGACCGGGGGACAGCACTGTGGACAAACTCATAGCAGCTCTGCCGCACCCACCCTGAGCTGGGGTTTTTCCATCCACCGACTGTGGGGGAGAAAAACTTTCCCGACTGGACCAAGATCAGAACAAACGGCACACAGCCGAGCCTCCACCGGACAGTCCAGTAAGGACCCAAATGGCATTGCGTCACTTACCTGTGGAAGATTAGATTGAGCGCATGACAAAGGCTCCCGCGATATCCAGGACAGGCCCTCGACGGCACGATCGCGAGATCATCGCCCTCGCCGTTCCCGCCTTCGGCGCTCTCGTCGCCGAGCCGCTTTTCGTGATGGTGGACAGCGCGATCGTCGGCCATCTCGGCACTCCCCAACTCGCCGGACTGGCGATCGCGGCGGCCCTGCTGACGACCGCGGTGAGCATCTTCGTCTTTCTCGCCTACGCCACCACCGCGGCCGTGGCCCGGCGCGTGGGCGCGGGCGATCTCCAGGCCGCCATCCGCCAGGGTATGGACGGTATCTGGCTCGCTCTTCTGCTCGGCGCGGTAGTCATCGCCGTCACGCTGCCCGCCGCACCGTGGCTTGTCGGTCTGTTCGGGGCATCGGACACCGCCGCCCCCTATGCGGTGACCTATCTGCGGATCTCCAGTCTCGGCATCCCCGCCATGCTGGTCGTGCTGGCCGCCACTGGCGTGCTGCGCGGGCTCCAGGACACCCGGACGCCGCTGTATGTCGCCATCGGCGGGTTCGGTGCCAACGCGGTGCTCAATGTCGTGCTTGTCTACGGTGCCGGTCTTGGGATCGCCGGTTCCGCCTGGGGGACGGTGCTGGCTCAGTGCGCCATGGCGGCCGTCTATCTGGTGGTGGTGATCCGCGGAGCGCGCCGGCATGGGGCGTCGCTGCGTCCCGACGCGGCGGGGATACGGGCGAGTGCCCAGGCCGGCGTGCCGCTGTTGGTTCGTACGCTGTCGCTGCGTGCGGTTCTGATGATCGCCACGGCGGTCGCCGCGCGTCTGGGTGACGCGGATGTCGCGGCCCATCAGATCATTCTGTCGTTGTGGAGCCTGATGGCTTTCGCGCTCGATGCGATCGCCATCGCGGGACAGGCGATCATTGGCCGCTATCTGGGGGCGGGTGACACTCAGGGCGCCCGGGATGCCTGCCGTCGCATGGTGCAGTGGGGTGTCGCGGCGGGTGTGGTGCTCGGTGTTCTGATCGTGGCGGCGCGTCCGCTGTTCATTCCCTTGTTCACCGGTGACCAGGTGGTGCGGGACACGTTGCTGCCGGCTCTGCTGGTGGTGGCCGTTACCCAGCCGATCTCGGGGATCGTCTTCGTGCTGGACGGTGTGCTGATGGGCGCCGGGGACGGCCCGTATCTGGCGGGAGCGATGCTGGTGACGCTGGCGGTTTTCGCCCCGGTCGCTCTGCTCGTTCCTGCCTGGGGCGGTGGTCTGACGGCTCTCTGGTGGACGATGGGGCTGATGATGGGGGTCCGTATGCTGACGCTCTGGCTGCGCACCCGCTCGGGCCGCTGGCTGGTCATAGGCGCCACCCGCTGACGGGAGAACACATGCCGTGTTTCACGTGAAACACGGCCGGTCCCGAACGGTCTCAGGGACGACGAGAGGGCCGCATCCCCTGGGGGATGCGGCCCTCTCCATGTACTGCTGAGCGCTTTGCTCAGGCGGCGATGACCTCGACGCCGAGCTTCGCGGCGACCTCGGGGTGCAGCCGGACGGACACCTGGTGCGAGCCCAGGGTCTTGATCGGCGAACCGAGCTCGATGCGGCGCTTGTCGACCTCCGGGCCACCGGCGGACTTGATCGCCGAGGCGAGGTCGGCCGGGGTGACGGAGCCGAAGAGGCGGCCGGCGTCGCCGGAGCGAACGGCCAGACGCACCTTCACGCCTTCGAGGCGGGCCTTGATCTCGTTGGCCTGCTCGATGGTGGCGATCTCGTGGATCTTGCGGGCGCGGCGGATCTGCGCCACGTCCTTCTCGCCGCCCTTGGTCCAGCGGATCGCGAAACCACGCGGGACCAGGTAGTTGCGAGCGTAGCCGTCCTTGACGTCGACGACGTCGCCGGCGGCACCGAGGCCTGAGACCTCGTGGGTGAGGATGATCTTCATGATTCGGTCACCCTTCCCTTATCGCGCGGTGGACGTGTAGGGCAGCAGCGCCATCTCACGGCTGTTCTTGACTGCCGTGGCGACGTCACGCTGGTGCTGCGTGCAGTTGCCGGTGACGCGGCGGGCACGGATCTTGCCGCGGTCGGAAATGAACTTCCGCAGCATGTTCGTGTCCTTGTAGTCCACGTACTGGGTCTTGTCCTTGCAGAATGCGCAGACCTTCTTCTTAGGCTTGCGCACAGGCGGCTTCGCCATGGTGTTTCTCCTGTGTGATCAAGAAGTGGGGTGCGAGCCCGCCCTAGAAGGGCGGCTCGTCCGAGTAGCCGCCGCCGGAGCTTCCGCCCCAGCCGCCTCCATTGCCCCCGCCGCTCTGCGGCTGCTGCTGGCTGCCGCCAGCCGGCGCGCTGGTGGCCCACGGGTCGTCGGCGGGTGCTCCGCCGCCGCCCTGCTGGCCACCACCACCGGGGCCGCCGCCCCAGTTTCCGCCGCCCTGCTGGCCGCCGCCGTAGCCGCCCTGGCCACCGCGACCGGTGGTCTTGGTGACCTTGGCCGTGGCGTTCTTGAGACTGGGGCCGACTTCCTCGACGTCCAGCTCGTAGACCGTGCGCTTGACGCCCTCGCGGTCCTCGTAGGACCGCTGCTTCAGCCGGCCCTGCACGACGACGCGCATGCCTCGCTGAAGCGACTCGGCGACGTTCTCCGCCGCCTGACGCCAGACCGAGCAGGTCAGGAAGAGGCTTTCGCCGTCCTTCCACTCATTGGTCTGGCGGTCGAAGGTGCGGGGAGTGGACGCGACGCGGAACTTCGCGACCGCCGCACCGGACGGGGTGAAGCGCAGCTCGGGGTCGTCGACGAGATTGCCGACGACCGTGATGACGGTCTCGCCTGCCATGGGTGAACCTCTCGGCGGGGATTGCTTCTGGCTGCTTGCTGCTGCTCGGACCCGATGACCTCTGAGCTAGGAGCTCAGTGGGTCTCGGGACGGAGGACCTTGGTCCGGAGGACCGACTCGTTCAGGTTCATCTGTCGGTCGAGCTCCTTGACGACTGCGGGCTCGGCCTGCAGGTCGATGACCGAGTAGATGCCCTCGGGCTTCTTCTTGATCTCGTAAGAGAGACGACGACGGCCCCAGGTGTCGACCTTCTCGACCTTTCCGTTGCCCTCACGGACGACGGAGAGGAAGTTCTCGATCAGCGGGGAGACAGCGCGCTCCTCAAGATCGGGGTCGAGGATGACCATCACCTCGTAGTGACGCATGTGGAACCCACCTCCTTTGGACTCAGCGGCCACGGTCGTTCCGTGGCAGGAGGGTCGTGATGCGTAAGCAACGGTATCGGCCGCCACTGACAATCCGGCTCGCCGGGCGAGGGGATCGTTTTCTGGCGTGGGCAGACACCGGCGCAGACCGTACAGACTACTCACAGACCGGCTTCCGGTTGAAATCCGGCCGCCCGCGGACGCAATCTGTACACATCGGGTGTGCGCGGCGCTACGATGCGCCGCCTTCCGGCAAGGCCAGGAGGTGCCAGATGGCACACGCAATGCGACCGAACTCCGCCACCTCTCTGTTTTCCACGGACGGCAAGCGTCATCCGCTCCAGGACACCCTGGTCGCGGTGACGCTGACGCTGGGCGTTCTCGCCTTCGTCTCGGCTTTCTTCCACAATCTGCATCTGCTCAGTTCGTGGGCGGGGCTGGTGGGGATCCTGACGGGCGCGTACGGGCAGTTCATCTCCGTGACGACGCGTGAACGGTTCCTGATCATCATCGGGCTCGGCGCCTCGGCGGTCGGGTTCTTCCTCGGAATGGCGCATGGCGGACCGTTCGGTGGGGTCGTCGGATAGCCGGACGCTCCGCCCACAGCCAGACGGGGCGCTCCATCGGCGCAGTAGGCTTCGGCGCGAGAGCCGGAGCCCCTGTATCGATGGGGACACACCTGCCGAGGAGCGCCCCGCATGAGCCTGACCCTGAGGACCATCAGTCGAGAGCAGCATCTGGCGTATATCCAGAGTCTGCCGGCGGCGAGTCATTGCCAGGTCCCGGCATGGGCTGACGTCAAGACGGAATGGCGCTCGGAGAACCTGGGCTGGTTCGACAAGAACGACCAGTTGGTCGGCGCGGGGCTGGTGCTCTACCGTCAACTGCCGAAGATCAAGCGGTATCTGGCGTATCTGCCCGAGGGGCCGGTGCTGAACTGGTACGCCCCGAATCTGGACGAGTGGCTGCGGCCGATGCTGGCGCATCTGAAGCATCAGGGTGCCTTCTCGGTGAAGATGGGCCCGCCGGTGGTGATCCGCCGGTGGAACTCGGGTGCGATCAAGTCGGGTATCCAGGATCCGGATGTGAAGCGTCTGCGTGATGTCGAGGCGACACATATCGAGCCGCGTGCGTTCGAGGTGTCCGACCGGCTGCGCAAGATGGGCTGGCAGCAGGGGGAGGACGGCGGCGCGGGCTTCGGTGACGTGCAGCCGCGTTATGTCTTCCAGGTGCCGTTGGCGAACCGGTCGCTGGATGATGTCCTCAAGGGCTTCAACCAGTTGTGGCGTCGCAATATCAAGAAGGCCGAGAAGGCCGGCGTCGATGTGGTGCAGGGCGGCTACGAGGATCTCGGTGAGTGGCAGCGGCTGTACGAGATCACGGCTGAGCGGGATCATTTCCGGCCGCGTCCGCTGTCGTACTTCCAGCGCATGTGGACGGTGCTGAACAACGAGGACCCGAACCGTATGCGGCTGTATTTCGCCCGTCACGAGGGTGAGAATGTCGCGGCGGCGACGATGCTGATCGTCGGCGGTCATGTCTGGTACTCGTACGGTGCGTCGGCCAATCACAAGCGTGAGGTCAGGCCTTCGAACGCGATGCAGTGGCGGATGCTGCGTGACGCGTACGCGATGGGTGCGACGGTCTATGACCTGCGCGGGATCTCCGACTCGCTCGATGAGACCGATCATCTCTTCGGTCTGATCCAGTTCAAGGTGGGTACCGGCGGCGAGGCTGTCGAGTACATCGGTGAGTGGGACTTCCCGCTCAACAAGCTGCTGCACAAGGCGCTTGACATCTATATGTCGCGTCGCTGACCACGGCGGTGGCCGGCGGCCTTGCCCGGTGGGCGTCTCCGTGCGGCGGTCGGTTCTTCCCCCTTCGTTTCGTTCCCTCTTCGTTTCGTTCCCCCCTCGTCTCCTCTCCCCCCTCGTTTTTCCTCCTCGTTCATCCATCTCTTCGATTCACGGCAGCCGAGAGAAAGGTTCCGGACCGGCATGGCGCTCTCCCTCTACGTCGACACCGCGCGCTGGCGGGCGCACCAGAAGTCGGTCATCGAGCAGTTCCCGGGGGTTGTCCCGGTCTGCAAGGGCAATGGCTACGGCTTCGGGCATGAGCGTCTCGCCGATGAGACCACGCGCTTCGGCTCCGACATGCTGGCCGTCGGAACCATCTACGAGGCGGCCAGGATCAAGGACTGGTTCAGTGGTGACCTGCTGGTTCTCACGCCGTTCCGGCGGGGTGAGGAGCCGGTGCCGCTGCCCGATCGGGTGGTGCGTTCGGTCTCGTCCGTCGATGGCGTGTTCGCGCTGGTGGGCGCTCGTGTGGTCATCGAGTGCATGAGTTCGATGAAGCGCCATGGCGTGAAGGAGGGGGAGCTCGGGCAGTTGCACGCGGCCATTGAGGATGTGCGGCTGGAGGGCTTCGCCCTGCATCTTCCGCTGGACCGTACGGATGGTTCCGACGCGGTGGAGGAGGTCATCGCGTGGATGGACCGGCTGCGTGCGGCGCGGCTTCCGTTGCACACGATGTTCGTGAGTCATTTGCGCGCCACGGAGCTGGCCAGGTTGCAGCAGCAGTTCCCGCAGACCCGCTTCCGGGCCCGTATCGGTACGCGGCTGTGGCTGGGGGATCATGACGCGACGGAGTACCGGGGCTCCGTTCTGGATGTCACCCGCGTCTCCAAGGGGGAGCGGTTCGGCTATCGCCAGCAGAAGGTCGCTTCCGACGGCTGGCTGGTGGTGGTCGCCGGGGGGACGTCTCATGGGGTGGGTCTGGAGGCTCCGAAGGCGCTGCACGGGGTGATGCCTCGTGCGAAGGGTGTCGCGCGGGCGGGTCTGGCCACGGTGAACCGCAATCTGTCGCCGTTCGTCTGGGACGGCAAGCAGCGCTGGTTCGCGGAGCCGCCGCATATGCAGGTGTCGATCCTGTTCGTGCCGTCGGACGCGCAGGAGCCCAAGGTCGGGGATGAGCTGGTGGCTCATCTGCGGCACACGACGACGCAGTTCGACCGTCTCGTCGACCGCTGAGCGGGACGTCACCCAAAAGGCCGCGGAGCGCCCCTGGAGCGCTCTGCGGCCTTTTGGGTCGGTGGCCGGGGTTCTGGGTGGGGTCGCGGGCCCGGGGGCCGCTCAGACGGCTCCTGGCGGCCGCACTCCCCACTCGACACGGGGTGCCTCCACCGACTGGGCGGTGGGCTGTATCGGCCTGGCGGCCCCGCCGAGGACGAATCTGTCCTCCGCGCGGTCGAGTACGCCGCCCGACGGGTCGTCGGAGCCGTCGGTGCGTACGCCGTCCTTCTCGGGCATCAGGATGTCCCGTACGACCAGTGCGCACAGGTACAGCGTCCCCAGCAGATGCAGGGCGATGGCGAGCTGGTAGCCCTCGGTGGGCAGTCCCTTGTGGGCGTCGCCGCTCGTCGTATAGGCGAGGTACATCCAGATGCCGAGGTAGTACATGACCTCGCAGGCCTGCCAGATCAGGAAGTCACGCCAGCGCGGCCGGGCGAGGGCCGCCAGTGGGACGAGCCACAGTACGTACTGCGGTGAGTAGACCTTGTTGGTGAGGATGAAGGCGGCGACGACGAGGAAGGCGAGCTGGGCGAAGCGCGGCCGGCGCGGGGCTGTCAGGGCGAGCGTCGCGATGCCCGCGCACGCCAGGAGCATCAGGAGCATCGCGTAGTTGTTGACGGTGCCGACGTCCAGGGACTCGCCCGTGCGCTGGGTGATGATCAGCCAGAAGGAGCCGAAGTCGACCTGGCGCTCCTGGCTGAAGGTGTAGAACTTCTTCCATCCCTCGGGTGCGAGCACCATGACCGGCAGATTCACCGCGAGCCATGCGGCGGCCGCGCCGAGGACGGCCGTTCCGTACTCGCGGAATCTCCCGGCCCGCCAGCACAGCAGGAGCAGCGGTCCCAGGAGCAGTACGGGGTAGAGCTTGGCGGCGGTGGCGAGTCCGATGAGGATGCCGAAGGCCAGGGCGCGGCCGCGTGACCACATCAGCATCGCGGCGGCGGTGAGCGCCACGGCCAGCAGGTCCCAGTTGATGGTGGCGGTGAGTGCGAAGGCGGGCGCGAGGGCGACCAGCAGGGCGTCCCAGGGGCGGCGGCGGTGGGTGCGGGCGACGCAGACCGCGATGACCGCGGCGCAGATCATCAGCATTCCCGCGTTGACCATCCAGTACATCTGTTCGCGGTACTGCAGGGAGCCGCCCGGTGTGAGCCAGGAGGCGACCTCCATGAAGAGGCCCGTCAGTACGGGGTACTCCAGGTACTCCATGTCACCGTTGAGCCGGTCGAAGTACGGCACCAGATTGTCGGAGAAGCCGCGCCCCAGGAAAAGGTGCGGGATGTCCGAGTAGCAGGCATGGGTGTACTGGGAGCTTGCGCCGCGGAACCAGGCCCAGTCGTAACACGGCATCTTCTGCACCATGCCCAGCGCAAACATGCCGATCGCCACGAGCGCGACAACGCGTACGGGGGTGAGCCTGCTGCTGCCGAACCAGGCCCAGCGTCCGACCGGGCCGCCGATCAGCTCGCTGCCGGCCGCGGCGATCTCGTCACGCCGCGTGGGCGGCACGTCCGGCCGGTCCTGGTCCACGGATGTCTCTTCTGCGCTGGGCATGGCGCCCATCCTGCCGTACGCCGCCCGGAACACGGCGAGGGCCGCCGCACCGTACACGTACGCGAGTCGGTACGTGCCGGTGCGGCGGCCCTCGTGGCGGGTGGCGTGGGCGGCGGTCAGCCTCCCGAGCCTGCCCGCGGCGGTCAGCCTCAGGGGCCTCCGAAGATGCCTCCGCTGTCGTCGGGAGTCTCGCCGGGGGAGGACGACGAACTGCTTTCCCCGCCGGGACCGCCGTTGCCATTGCCCTGATTGGCGCCGCCATCGGAGCAGCCGAACGGCCGGTTGCAGGATTCCTCCGAGGAGGACGGCGTCTCGGACGGCGTCTCGGACGGCGTCTCCGAGGGCGTCTCGGACGGCGTCTCGCTCGGCGTCTCGGACGGCGTCTCGCTGGGCGTCGGGGACGGTGACGCGCCGCTGCCGTACCAGGCCTCTCCGATGGGCTCGGGCTCGGGGAACTTCACGGGCGGCTTCCCCTTGAGCGCCTCCTCCATGTAGTCGTGCCAGATCTCCGAGGGGAACGAGGCACCGTGGATCTTGTCCTGGTCACCCGTGCCGAACATCTTCAGGAACTCGCGGTTCTTGTTCGTCGCGTCGTCGTCCATCCGGTACATGTCGATGGCGGTCGACAGCTGCGGGGTGTAGCCCACGAACCAGGCCGACTTGTTGCCGTCGGTGGTACCGGTCTTGCCGGCCACCTCGCGCCCTTCGAGCCGCGCGTTCTTACCGGTGCCCTTCTCCACGACGGTCTTCAGTACATCCGTGACGTTGTCGGCGACGGCCGGGTCGAACGGGCTCTTCACCTTGGTCTCGTGCTCATAGACGGGCTTGCCGCTCTGGAGCACTTTGGTGACGGAGTAGGGGTCGCGCTGCTTCCCGCTGGAGGCGAACGTGGCGTAGGCGCCGGCCATCCGGATGGCGCTGGGGTCGGAGATACCGATCGAGAAGGACGGCACGTTCGACTGGGAGAGGGAGCTGTTCAGCAGCCCGGCGTCGATGGCGGCGTCACGCACCTGGGGGATGCCCACATCCATGCCCAGCTGGACGAACGGGGAGTTGGCCGATTCCTGCATGGCGTAGCGCAGATCGATGGGCCCGTAGTCCTTGTCGCCGTCGTTGACCTGCAGCCACTCCTTGCCTTCTTCGTTGGTCCAGATCGAACGGTCGTAGTTCTTGATCTTCAGCTTGTTGTCGCCGTTGTAGATGGTCTTGTCGGGCGAGATGGGTGTGCGGCTGCCGTCTTCCGGGGCGCGGACGCCGTCCCGCATCGCCGCGGCCAGGACGAACGGCTTGAAGGTCGATCCGACCTGCGCGCCGGTCTGGTCGGCGTTGTTGGTGAAGTGCTTGGTGGCGTCCTGGCCGCCGTAGATGGCGACGATCTTGCCGGACTCGGGCTCGACGGAGGCACCGCCGAACTGGACGTGTGTGTCGGTCTCCGGGCGCTTCTTGGGGTCGATGTTCGCGTCGTAGACCTTCTCGACGGCGGTCCTCAGCTGTTCGACCTTCTTCTTGTTGAAGGTCGTGTGGATCTCGAAGCCGCCCCTGGAGAGGTCGTCCGCCGTGAGGCCCCTGGTGTTGTTGTTGACGAAGTACGCCTTGGCGAGGTCGACCAGGTAGCCGATCTGTCCGCTCTGCTGGGTGTTCTTCTTGATCCCGTCCGGCGTCGGGAACTTGGTGTACTTGGCCCGCTCGGACTGGTCGAGGTAGCCGTCCTTCACCATCTCGTCGAGGATCCAGGACCAGCGCTCGGTGGCTCTCTGCGTGTTGGCCTCCGGAGTCGCCCTCGGGTCGATGGAGGTCTGGCCGGCGGGGTCGTAGTACGTCGCACCCTTGAGGAGCGTGGCCAGGAGCGCGCACTCGCTGGGGTTCAGGTCAACGGCGTCCTTGCCGTAGTACGTACGGGCGGCTGCCTGGATACCGAAAGCGCCTCGCCCGTAGTAGGAGGTGTTCAGATAGCCCTCCATGATCTCGGGCTTCTCCATATCGGTGCCGACCTTCATGGAGATGAACAGCTCTTTGAACTTGCGGGTCAGGGTCTGGCTCTGGTCACCGAGCCGGGCGTTCTTGACGTACTGCTGAGTGATGGTGGAGCCACCCTGGGTGTTGCCGCCCTTGGCCATGTTGATCAGAGCCCGGCCGATACCCATCGGGTCGACGCCGGAATCTTCGTAGAACGACTTGTTCTCGGCGGAGACGACCGCCTTCTGCATCGCGTCCGGAATCTGGCTGATCCCGACGATCTGCCGGTTGACCTCCCCACCGGTGGCGATCATCTGGGTGCCGTCGTCCCAGTAGTAGACGTTGTTCTGAGCCGTGGACGCTTCCTGGACATTAGGGATACCGACCACGGCGTATGCGATGGTCCCGGCGGCCAGAATGGAGCCGACGAAGGCGATACCGAGTCCGGTGGTCTGCTTCCAGGACGGCACCCAGCGCCGCCAGCCGTACTTGCCCTGGCGCGGGTAGTCGATGAACCGCTTCTTGTACGGCTCGCCGCGGCCACGTCCGGCGCCCCCGTCGTCCGCCCCGCGCCTGCGGCCACCACGCTGGGCGGCGCGTCTGGCTGCGGCGCGGCCACCGTAGGGCGGCTCCTCCTGATAGGAGCCGGAGGGTGAGGCCGAAACAGTTTCTCGGGACGGTGCTGCGCGGCGGCCGGATGGCGGCTGGGCTGCACGCCTGGCCGCGGCACGACCGCCACCCTGCGGCTGCGGCTGTTTGCGACGGTGCTCGCTCATCGAACGACTACTCCTCGGGCAGGCGCGGACGCCTGGAAGCGGCAGTTGAGTTCCGGTCCCCCCGAAATGAATACGGACCGGTCCGGCATCGGGCTCATCCGATATGCATCCGGTAAGCCGACAGTCTTGACGCTTACCGGCGTCACTCGGTTCCCGGTGGTCTGCATGCCGCACAGACTACGCACGGTCAAAACCCCCTGAGAGCTGAAGTTCACCCTAAATCGGGCAAGTTGCTTCCTGAGAATTGGTGATGTGACGCCGTTCACCATGGCCCCTCTTGTCGCGACCTCCACTCCGTTCTATCGTCGGGATGTATCGAGTCGATACATCAGTACGGCATAAGAGTCCGGACAGCGAAGGAGGCGACGGGTGAGCAGACGCTCGGGCATCCTTGAGTTCGCTGTCCTCGGTCTGCTCCGCGAGTCCCCCATGCACGGCTATGAGCTGCGGAAACGGCTCAATACCTCGCTGGGGATCTTCCGCGCCTTCAGTTACGGGACGCTCTATCCCTGCCTCAAGACGCTGGTCGCCAACGGCTGGTTGATCGAGGAGCCGGGGAGCGCTCCGGAGGACGCGCTCGCCGCTTCGCTGGCGGGGCGCCGCGCCAAAATCGTCTACCGGCTGACGGCGGAAGGTAAGGAGCACTTCGAGGAGCTGCTGTCCCACACCGGTCCCGACGCCTGGGAGGACGAGCACTTCGCGGCTCGGTTCGCCTTCTTCGGACAGACGGAACGTGAGGTGCGGATGCGGGTGCTGGAAGGCCGCCGCAGCAGGCTGGAGGAGCGTCTGGAGAAGATGCGCGCCTCCCTGGCCCGTACCCGCGAGCGCCTCGACGACTACACGCTGGAGCTTCAGCGGCACGGCATGGAGTCCGTGGAGCGCGAGGTGCGCTGGCTGAACGAGCTCATCGAAAGCGAGCGGGCGGGACGGGATCAGAGACGGTCCGGCCCCGGGAGCCCCGCTGAGCAGGAAGGCACATCAGGTGAAGCGGACGGCCTGCCCCGGCACCGGGATGCCGCGTCTTCCGGAGGCATGCCTCCGGGACATCCCGGCCCGCCGGATCCGTCCGCGGACACCACCAAGTGAGGTCCTGCATCTCCGCAGGGTTTCATCACGAACACTGACATCACACAGGGAGCAACCGGAATGGGTTCGGTACGCGTAGCCATCGTCGGCGTGGGCAACTGCGCCGCCTCACTGGTGCAGGGCGTCGAGTACTACAAGGACGCCGACCCGGCGGGCAAGGTACCGGGGCTGATGCACGTCCAGTTCGGCGAGTACCACGTGCGGGACATCGAGTTCGTGGCCGCCTTCGACGTTGATGCGAAGAAGGTCGGCCTCGACCTCGCGGACGCCATCGGCGCCAGCGAGAACAACACCATCAAGATCTGTGACGTGCCGTCCTCGGGCGTCACCGTCCAGCGCGGCCACACCCTCGACGGTCTGGGCAAGTACTACCGCCAGACGATCGAGGAGTCCCCCGAGGCGCCGGCGGACATCGTCCAGACCCTCAAGGACAAGCAGGTCGATGTCCTGGTCTGCTACCTGCCCGTGGGTTCCGACGACGCCGCGAAGTACTACGCGCAGTGCGCCATCGATGCCAAGGTCGCCTTCGTCAACGCCCTCCCGGTCTTCATCGCCGGCACGAAGGAGTGGGCGGACAAGTTCACCGAGGCCGGTGTCCCGATCGTCGGTGACGACATCAAGTCCCAGGTCGGCGCCACGATCACGCACCGCGTCATGGCGAAGCTCTTCGAGGACCGGGGCGTTGTCCTGGATCGCACGATGCAGCTGAACGTCGGCGGCAACATGGACTTCAAGAACATGCTGGAGCGTGAGCGCCTGGAGTCCAAGAAGATCTCGAAGACGCAGGCCGTCACCTCCCAGATCCCGGACCGTGACCTGGGCGCCGACAACGTTCACATCGGCCCGTCGGACTACGTCGCCTGGCTCGACGACCGCAAGTGGGCGTACGTCCGCCTTGAGGGCCGTGCCTTCGGTGATGTCCCGCTGAACCTGGAGTACAAGCTGGAGGTCTGGGACTCCCCGAACTCCGCGGGTGTCATCATCGACGCGGTGCGCGCCGCGAAGATCGCCAAGGACCGCGGTATCGGTGGCCCCATCCTCTCCGCGTCCTCGTACTTCATGAAGTCGCCGCCGGTCCAGTACTTCGACGACCAAGCCCGCGAGAACGTCGAGAAGTTCATCGCCGGCGAGGTCGAGCGCTAGACCGGGTCCTCCCCCGTCACGATGAGAAGGGTCCCCGGACTGCTGGTCCGGGGACCCTTCTCGTCCATGCGGGAGCCGCGTATGTGACGCTGGCTCAATGTCTGTCGTGCGTGATCTGCGTGTGCTCCTGCGCCTCGGAAACTTCCGCCGACTGCTGGCGGTCCGGCTGCTCTCCCAGGCGGCCGACGGTGTCTTCCAGGTGGCGCTCGCCACGTACGTCGTCTTCTCCCCGGAGAAACAGACCTCGCCCGGCGCGATCGCCTCCGCTATGGCCGTGCTCCTGCTGCCGTATTCACTGATCGGCCCGTTCGCCGGACTGCTGCTGGACCGCTGGCAGCGCCGCCAGGTCTTTCTGTACGGGAATCTGCTGCGGGCCCTTCTCGCGGGCTGCACGGCGGTGTTGATCGTGGCCTCCGTGCCCGACTGGCTCTTCTATGTCTCGGCGCTGTGCGTAACCGCCGTCAACCGGTTCGTTCTCGCCGGACTCTCGGCCGCCCTGCCGCGTGTGGTCGACGACGAGCGGCTCGTCCTCGCCAACTCGCTTTCTCCGACTGCCGGAACGCTCGCCGCGACCGCGGGCGGCGGACTCGCCTTCGTCGTACGGCTGACGGTCGCGGACTCCGACGCGGCCGTGGTTCTGCTGGGCGCCGCCCTCTATCTCTGCGGGGCGCTCGCCTCGCTCCTGCTGGCACGCGAACTGCTGGGCCCCGGAGCGTCGTCACGGGGCCGGCCCCGACTGCGTGCCGCCCTGTCCGCCACGACGCATGGACTCGCGGACGGGGTGCGGCATCTGGCGAAGCGACGGGCGGCGGCCGGAGCGCTGGCAGCCATGACCGTGATGCGCTTCTGCTACGGGGCGCTGACGGTGATGGTGCTGATGCTCTGCAGATATGCCTGGACGGATCGGGAGGACAACGGGCTGGCGCTGCTCGGGCTGGCCGTCGGCATCTCCGGTGCGGGCTTCTTCGCCGCCGCGGTTCTCACACCCTGGGCGGCTGGACGACTCGGCCCGTTCGGGTGGATGGCACTGTGCGCGGGAGCGGCGGCCATCCTGGAGCCGGCCTTGGGGCTGACCTTCGCGCCGACGCCCATCCTGGTCGCCGCCTTCGTTCTCGGCTTGATCACCCAGGGGGCGAAGATCGCCACGGACACGGTGGTTCAGACGGCGGTGGACGATGACTTCCGCGGCCGAGTCTTCTCCCTCTACGACGTCCTCTTCAATGTCGCCTTCGTCGGCGCGGCGGGGGTGGCCGCGGTGATGCTGCCGCCGGATGGCCGCTCCGCGTCGCTCGTGGCGACGGTGGCCGTGCTCTATGCGGGCGTGGCCGCGGCCCTGATGTACGGAGCGCGGGGGCGATGTTTCACGTGAAACATCGCCCCCGGGGCATCGCGCGCGCGTCATGTTTCACGTGAAACATCACCCCGCGCGTTTCAGTTCTGCGCGGCCCACCATTCCTTGAGCGCGGCGACGGCCGTGTCGTGCTCCACCGGTCCGTTCTCCAGCCGCAGCTCCAGCAGGAACGTGTACGCCGCGCCGATCACCGGCCCGGGGCCGACGCCGAGGATCTCCATGATCTGGTTGCCGTCCAGATCGGGCCTGATGGCATCCAGCTCCTCCTTCTCCTGAAGCTGGGTGATGCGCTCCTCCAGGCCGTCATAGGCCCGGGAGAGAGCACTCGCCTTGCGCTTGTTGCGCGTGGTGCAGTCCGAGCGGGTCAGTTTGTGGAGCCTGTCGAGCAGGGGCCCGGCGTCACGTACGTAGCGCCGCACCGCGGAGTCGGTCCACTCGCCCGTTCCGTAGCCGTGGAAGCGCAGGTGCAGCTCCACCAGCCGGGAGACATCCCTCACCATCTCGTTGGAGTACTTGAGCGCGGTCATCCGCTTCTTGGTCAGCTTCGCGCCCACCACCTCATGGTGATGGAAGGAGACCCTGCCGTCCTTCTCGAAGCGGCGCGTCCGGGGCTTGCCGATGTCGTGCAGCAGCGCGGCCAGCCGCAGCACCAGGTCCGGCCCGTTCTCCTCCAGGTCGATGGCCTGCTCCAGGACGATCAGCGAGTGCTCGTAGACATCCTTGTGCCGGTGGTGCTCATCACTCTCCAGACGCAGCGCCGGCAGCTCGGGCAGCACCCGGTCGGCGAGACCGGTGTCGACGAGCAGCGCCAGGCCCTTGCGCGGGTGGGCGGAGAGGATCAGCTTGTTCAGCTCGTCCCGTACGCGTTCTGCGGAGACGATCTCGATACGGCCGGACATGTCCTTCATGGCCTCGACCACATCGGGGGCCACCTCGAAGTCCAGCTGCGCGGCGAACCGTGCGGCCCGCAGCATCCGCAGAGGATCGTCGGAGAAGGACTCCTGTGGGGTGCCGGGGGTGCGCAGTACCTGGGCGGCGAGGTCTTCCAGCCCGCCGTGGGGATCGATGAACTCCTTCTCCGGCAGCGCGACGGCCATCGCGTTCACCGTGAAGTCCCGGCGCACGAGGTCTTCCTCGATGGAGTCGCCGTAGGACACCTCGGGTTTGCGTGATGTCCGGTCGTAGGCCTCCGAACGGTACGTCGTCACCTCGATCTGGAAGCGCTGGTCAATATCTCCGACCCGGGCATCCTTCTGGACACCGACCGTGCCGAAGGCGATCCCCACTTCCCACACCGAATCCGCCCAAGGCCTGACGATCTTCAGAACGTCCTCCGGCCGGGCATCGGTCGTGAAGTCCAGATCATTGCCGAGCCGGCCGAGAAGGGCGTCCCTGACCGAGCCGCCGACCAGGGCGAGTGTGAATCCGGCCTCCTGGAACCGGCGCGCGAGATCGTCCGCGACGGGGGATACCCGCAGCAGTTCACTGACCGCACGGCGCTGCACCTGACTGAGGGCACGGGGATTGTCTTCATTGGCGTTCGGCACAACAGAAAAGGGTACGTGCCGCGGCCCCCGCGGGCGCCCCGGTTTCGGGCCGCCCCGCCTCGATGCGGAGGTTTCCGGTGGCTCATGAGATTCTTCCGATCATGTGGAGCAGTTCCCAGCACTTCGCCACAGCGCACATCGTTACCATGCGTGGACGCGGCAATTGACAACCACCAACGGCAACCGACGATGACAAGGGACGGGCGAGCGCGTGGCGGAGGCGGCAGACTTCCAGGGGATGGGTCATTCTCCTGCCCGCCGGTGGCTGCGGCGCACAGCCTCTGTGCTCGCCGGAGCGCCGCTTCTGGCGGGGTTGCTGGCCGGGATAGCGGCGCCCACGGCCCACGCCGCTCCGACGGCCACCGGCTCCCGTACGGTCCATGTGTCGCTCGACACACTGGCCCCCAGTGCGCCGGTGAAGGGCGACACGCTCACCGTCTCCGGGACGGTCACCAACGAGGGCAAGAGCACCATCACCGACGCCCAGGTCGATCTGCGGGTCGGCCCGCGGATGTACGGCAGGACGGCCATCGACGACGCCGCCGAGCGCACCAGTACCTCGGGTGATGTGGCTCCGATCGGCGGCAAGTACAAGGTCACCATCCCGAAGCTCGCCGTCGGCATCCCCCAGGACTTCGCCCTCTCGGTACCGGTGAGCAAGCTCGGACTCGGCCAGGACGGCGTCTATCAGCTCGGCGTCTCACTGACCGGACAGACCTCGTCCGCGCAGTACGACCACGTGCTGGGTATCCAGCGCACTTTCCTGCCCTGGCAGCCGGACGCGACGGAGGAGAAGACACAGCTCTCTGTCCTCTGGCCGCTGATCTCGTCGACGCGTCTGTCCGCGGAGACCGGCTCGGACGATCAGCAGACCCCGGTCTTCGAGAACGACGATCTGGCGGAGGAGCTTGCCCCCGGCGGACGGCTGGAGCAGCTGGTATCCCTCGGCAATCAGCTTCCCGTCACCTGGGTGATCGACCCCGACCTGCTCGCCACCGCCGACGCCATGACCAAGAACTACCAGGTCAGAAGCGGGGACACGACCGTCCCCGGCAAGAACCAGGCCGTGGCCACCAAGTGGCTCAACGCGCTGGAGAAGGCGGTGCAGGGACGCAAGGTCGTCGCGTTGCCGTTCGCCGATCCGGACCTGGCGTCGCTGGCTCACCGCGGCAAGGACGTGTCCGGTGCGCTCAGCCATCTGCAGCCCGCCACGGATGTGGCCGGGAAGACCGTGGAGACCATCCTCCATGTGAAGCCGTCCGTCGACTTCGCCTGGCCCGTGGACGGTGCGATCGACCCCTCGATCGTCGATGTGGCCACCTCTGCGGGTGCTCACAAGATCATCACCCGCAGCGACAGCCTCCAGGACAACCTGCCGTACACCCCCACCGCGGCACGGCCGATCGGCGGTGGGACGACAGCCGTCGTCGCCGACACCCGGCTCTCCACCGCTTTCCAGGGGGATATGTCGGAGGCGGGCGCGTCCACTCTCGCGGTCCAGAAGTTCCTCGCCCAGTCGCTGGCCGTGACGCTCCAGGACCCGGAGAATCAGCGCAGCATCGTCGTCGCTCCTCAGCGGATGCCGAGCGCCGCCCAGGCACAGTCGATGGCGCGCGCGCTGCGGGGCCTGGACCCCGAGCGCTGGACCGAGTCGTCCGATCTGATCACGGCGGCCTCGGCGACACCGGACTCGGACGCCACCACCAAGGTGCCCGGCTCTTCGCGTTACCCGAAGCAGTTGCGCGACCAGGAGCTGTCGACCGAGGTCTTCCTGGACATCAGGACGACGCAGGAGCGGCTGGACAACTTCCAGGCCATCCTCAGCGCTCCGGACCGGGTGGCCGCGCCCTTCGGTAACGCGATCGGCCGGGCGATGTCGACCTCGTGGCGTGGGGAGCCGGAGGAGGCTCAGCAGTACCGCGGCACGGTGGAGGACTATCTGGTGGGCCTCACCACCGAGGTGAAGCTCATCCCGAAGTCCGTCCTGACGCTGTCGGGGCGCAGCGCGACGATCCCGGTGACCGTCCAGAACCAGTTGTTGCAGGGCGTCCAGAATCTGGTGCTGCGCCTGAAGTCCGACAACCCGACACGCCTCAAGCTGGACGGCGACCGCGCGGTCGCGGAGCGGCCGATCAAGATCGACGGCGGGCACAGCCAGTCGGTGAAGTTCACCGGCGCGGGCAACGCCAACGGGCCGGTGCAGGTGACCGCCCAGCTGTACACGGTGGATGGCACGCCGTACGGCAGTCCGATGACGTTCCAGGTCAAGGTCTCCGAGATCACGCCCACCGTGATGCTCGTCATCGCCGGCGGTGTGCTGCTTCTTGTCCTCGCGGGGGTCAAGATGTACAGCCAGCGCAAGCGCGCGGTGGCCCGTAAGGCCGCCGCGGAGGACGCGGAGGACACGGACGGCGGAGAGGGCAGCGCAGACGGCACCGGCGCGGACGGGAACGCGCAGGACACGCAGAGCACGGACGGCGCGCGGGCCGCTGAGGACACAGATCCCGGGCAGCCGAGTGACCCGACACCGGACACCGGTCCGGAAAGCGCGGACGCGTCGGGCGCGGGTGAGAAAGTGGACCGTTGAGCGATGTCGTGGCCGGTCGGCCGGGGACGATGAGGTGGGGTAACCATGAACGCGCCGTACGACGGTGACCGTGGGCAGGGCGCGGGTGGCGACCCGGCGGGCCGGATTCCGCCTACTCCGCCGTCCGCCCAGGATCCCTATGTCCAGGATGCCTACAACCGGGACCCCTACTGGTCACAGGACCTTTCCGCGCAGGATCCGGTGACGGAGGCGCTTTACGACCGCGCCTCGCATCCGCCACCGCCTCCCGGCACCTACCCGGAGGCCCATCAGCTCTACCAGCAGCCGCCCACCCCGCAGAACGCGCCCGATCCCCGGGTATGGGCCCAGACCCCGCCGCCCGAGCCCTCCGGGCCGATGCGCCATCTCCCGTACGGAGAGGATCCGAGGACCACCCAGTTCACCGGCATCGACGACCTGGTCTCCCGGGCCGGCGACGAGAGCCCGCAGCCGGACGCGTTCGCTCACCTCTACCGCGACCAGCAGGGCTCGGGTCAGGTACTGACCGCGCCGGAGCCCGAAGCCGCGCCCGCACCGCCGCCCCCCAAGAAGTCGGGAGGCAAGGCCGCCGGTCTGCTCAAGTCCAGTGCCCTGATGGCCGCGGGCACGCTGGTCTCCCGGCTCACCGGCTTCGTACGGAGCCTGGTGATCACCGCCGCGCTGGGCGCGGCACTGCTCGGTGACTCCTTCACCGTGGCGTACACGCTGCCGACGATGATCTACATCCTCACCGTCGGGGGCGGTCTCAACTCCGTGTTCGTCCCGCAGCTCGTGCGGGCGATGAAGAACGACGACGACGGTGGCGTCGCCTACGCCAACCGGCTGCTGACCCTCGTCATGGTGGCGCTCGGCGCGATCGTGGCCCTCGCCGTGTTCGGGGCGCCGTGGCTGGTGCGTCTGATGTCCGACCCGATCGCCAGCGACGCGGCCGCCAACAACGTCGCCGTCACCTTCGCCCGCTACTGCCTGCCCACGATCTTCTTCATGGGTGTGCATGTGGTGATGGGCCAGATCCTGAACGCGCGCGGGAAGTTCGGCGCGATGATGTGGACTCCGGTCCTCAACAACATCGTCATGATCACCACGTTCGGTCTGTTCATCTGGGTGTACGGCACCGCCGCCGACTCGGGCATGACCGTGCAGACCATCCCCCCGGACGGCGTGCGGCTGCTGGGCATCGGTACGCTGCTCGGCCTGGTCGTCCAGGCGCTCGCGATGATCCCCTACCTCCGTGAGACCGGCTTCCGGTTCCGCCCGCGCTTCGACTGGAAGGGCCACGGCCTCGGCAAGACGGTCAAGCTGGCCAAGTGGACGGTTCTGTTCGTCCTCGCCAACCAGGCCGGTGTCCTGGTCGTCACCCAGCTCGCCACCGCCGCCGGCGTCGCGTCCGGCAAGGACGGCACCGGCATCCTCGCCTACAGCAACGCCCAGCTGATCTGGGGCATGCCGCAGGCCATCATCACCGTCTCCGTCATGGCCGCCCTGCTGCCCAGGATCTCCCGCGCCGCCCACGACGGCGACCCGGGGGCGGTACGTGACGACATCTCCCAGGGCCTGCGCAACTCGGCGGTCGCGATCGTTCCGATCGCCTTCGGGTTCCTCGCGCTGGGTGTCCCGCTGTCGATCCTGATGTTCTCGTCCAGCGGCCTGGAATCAGCACGCTCCATGGGCTTCATCCTGATGGCGTTCGCCCTCGGACTCATCCCGTACTCCGTGCAGTACGTCGTCCTGCGCGGCTTCTACGCCTACGAGGACACCAGGACGCCCTTCTACAACACGGTCATCGTCGCCGGGGTCAACGCCGCCGCCTCCGCCGCCTCGTATGTGGTCCTGCCCCCCCGCTGGGCCGTGGTCGGCATGGCCGCCTCCTACGGCCTCGCCTACGCGGTCGGCGTCGGTGTCGCCTGGCGCAGGCTGCGGAACCGGCTGGGCGGCGATCTGGACGGTGGCCGCGTGCTGCGTACGTACGCCCGGCTCTGCCTGGCGGCCGTCCCCGGGGCCCTCGCGGCCGGCGCGATCGCCTACGCCGTCCTGAACGCTCTGGGCAGCAGCGCCCTCAGCTCGCTGCTGGCACTGTTCGGCGGCGGTCTCGCCCTGCTGGCCGTCTTCTTCGTCGCGGCGAAGAAGATGCGGATCGAAGAGATGAACGCCTTGGTCGGCATGGTGCGCGGACGCCTCGGAAGGTAAGCGCGGCGCGGTCCAGCACAACCATCACTGGCTGCCGCGTGTCGTGCATAGCGTCCAACTGTGGGCACAATTGGCTTGGCTGTTGGATAGTGCGCAACGGATGGGGAGGCAGGAGCGACGGTGGCGGAACGTAGCACGGCTGCCGTCGACGTGGCCGACAACAGCGGTGATGAGCCGCTGACCGCCAAGGCGGGCAAGGCCACGACCGACGGGTTGGCGGAAGCCCAGGACGAGGCGGAGAAGTCCGCACCGGAGACGGGCAGCGAACGGCAGAACACCGAGCCGGGCATCTCGACGCCCGAGCTGCACAGCGGCCACAAACTCGCCAGACGCTACCGTCTGGAGGAGTGTGTCACCCGTCTGGACGGTTTCAGCAGCTGGCGAGCGGTCGATGAGAAGCTGCGCCGGGCTGTTGGCGTGCATCTCCTGCCGGCCGACCATCCGCGGGCCCGTACCGTACTGGCGGCGGCCCGGTCCTCCGCCCTGCTCGGCGACCCTCGCTTCGTGCAGGTCCTGGACGCCGTCGAGGAGAACGATCTCGTCTACGTCGTTCACGAGTGGCTGCCCGACGCGGTCGAGCTGACCGCGCTCCTCGCCTCGGGGCCGCTGGAGGCTCACGAGGCGTACCAGCTCGTCAGCCAGGTCTCCCAGGCCATGGCGGCGGCCCACCGTGAAGGTCTCGCCCATCTGCGGCTGACCCCCGGAGCGGTACTGCGTACGTCCACCGGTCAGTACCGCATCCGCGGCCTCGCGGTGAACGCCGCTCTGCGCGGGATCAGCGCGGACCGGCCGCAGCGCACCGACACCGAGGCGATCGGTGCGCTCCTCTACGCGGCTCTGACCCAGCGCTGGCCCTACGAGGCCGACGCGTACGGGCTCTCCGGCCTTCCCAAGGGCGTCGGGCTGATCGCCCCCGACCAGGTCCGGGCCGGAATCCATCGCGGACTCTCCGAGCTCGCCATGCGCGCCCTGATCAATGACGGCGCCACCGCCTCCCGCCAGGAACCGCCGTGCACGACCCCCGACGAGCTGGCCGCGGCCGTCGCGGAGATGCCGCGCATCCGTCCGCCGGAGCCCACGTTCACCGCCCCGCCGGAGTACCAGCGCACCACCTACCAGCAGGGCACCTACGGACGCTCACAGCCCGGCCTCGGGGCGCCTCCCCTCCCTCCGGTGGCGCCCCCGCCGCCCCCGCTGCAGAGCCGTACCGGCAAGGCGCTCAAGTGGACCGTCGCCGCGCTCCTCATCGCCGCGCTGGGACTCGGCAGCTGGCAGGTCGCCGACCGCCTCCTCGACGGGGGCAGCGAGAGCGACACCACGCCCACCCAGCCGGTCACCGACGACGACAAGGCGCCCAAGCCCCTCAAGCCGCTCCGGATCGCCGACGCGACGGAGTTCATGCCCAGCGGGTCCGGGATAAAGCCCGAACTCGCACCGAACTCCGCGGACGGCGACTCCGGCACCGCCTGGATCACAGCGCAGTACCAGAACTTCCCGAACTTCGGCAATCGACCGGACCGCAAGGAAGGCAGCGGAATCGTCGTCGACCTGGGCAGCGTGAAGGACGTGTCCGGTATCGACATCGCCATGTACCGCAGCGGCCAGAAGGCCGAAGTACTCGCCGCCGGTGCGGACGCGTCGGATCCATCGGCACTCGCGGACTTCTCGCAGCGCCTCACCAAGCTGGAGACGGTGGGCCGAACCCTCAAGACCACTCTCGACAAGCCCGTGCGAACCCGGTACGTATTGATCCACATCACCGAACTGCCGCGTGACGGGTCCGCCGACCGCTTCCGCGGAGGCATCTCCGAGATCAAGTTCACCGGCTGAGGGATCAGGGGAGGGGGGCTCACTGTTGGACGATGCCGCACTCGGCGACTCAAGCGACCAGGACCTTCTGAGCGCTCATGTCGCGGGCCACCCTCACGCCTTCGGTGAGTTGGTACGGCGCCATCGGGACCGGCTCTGGGCAGTGGCCCTCCGGACGCTGGGTGACCGGGAGGAGGCCGCCGACGCGGTCCAGGACGCACTGGTCTCCGCTTTCCGGGCGGCCCACACCTTCCGCGGACAGTCGGCCGTGACCACCTGGCTGCACCGCATCACCGTCAATGCCTGCCTCGACCGAGCCCGTAAGGCGGCCTCACGCAGGACCTCCCCCGTGGACGACACCGAGCGGCTGGAGCAGCTTCTTGAGCCTCACGAGTCGGCGGAGGCCCCCGCGGAGCGCCAGGATCTCCACCGTGAGCTGCTGGCGGCGCTGGCCAAGCTCCCCGTCGAGCAGCGGGCGGCCCTGGTCCTCGTCGACATGCAGGGCTACCCCGTGGCCGAGGCCGCCGCGGTTCTGGGAGTACCCACCGGAACGGTGAAGAGCCGCTGTGCGCGCGGCCGGGCCAGACTGCTGCCCATGCTCACGCATCTACGCGGGGCCACCAGGGATAACAGCGGTCTCAGCAGGGGAAGGAACCGGACGCCGGGGGCATCCGTCCCACCGGCATCGGAACCAAGAGACCCAGGACCAAATGATCCTGCTGGAGTGAAGGGCGGAGGTGGGCGCGCGTGACATCCACGACCGACACGGATCAGCACCCGGATGTCTCAGAGATCTCCGATCTCACGGAGGGACTGCTCTCACCGTCCCGTTCCGCCGATGTACGGCGCCACCTCGATGGCTGCGCTCTGTGCGCCGACGTCCATGAGTCACTCGAAGAGATCAGGGGACTGCTCGGCACGCTGCCCGGGCCGCCGCGGATGCCGGCGGATGTCGCCGGGCGTATCGATGCAGCGCTGGCGGCGGAGGCGCTTTTGAACGCCACCGCCCCCGACGAGGCCGTGGATGTTTCACGTGAAACATCGCTCTCGCCCCGGAAGCCCTCACCCCGGACCCTCACGGCACCGGCCATCGCCGCACCGACCGCCCCGCCGAGCCCGGCGGAGTCCACGGTGGTGGACACGGTACGAGCCGACCGGCCCGCCGGCCGTCCGAGGGCAGCCACCGGCCCCGGCCGCAGTGGACAGACCCGCCGTCGCCGACGCAATGCCGTCCTGGGGGCCGTCTTCGGAACAGCGGCCGTAGGCGTCAGCGTTCTCCTGCTTCAGTCGCTCGGAGTGTCGGACAACAGCAGCGGTCAGGCCGACACCGCGGCCAGCGCCCCGAGGAACGGCAGCAAGGAGTTCTCGGAAGCCCAGCTACAGAGCCGCGTGGACGCGCTGCTGGCGTCAGGCGCCGACGTCAAGGAGTCCAGGGGGGCGAAGGCCGAGGAGCCTCGCGACACCGGGGGTGACCGGAGCACAGCGAATTCGCCGCTTCTCCAGCCCGAGCCCGAGGTACCTCCTTGCGTTCGGCAGGGCACGGGCAGCACCGTGCCCGCCCTCGCCGCCGAGCCGGGCACGTACCAGGGCAGCAGTGCTTATCTCGTCGTGCTGCCGGACGCTACCGACAGCACCCGGGTCCAGGCCTATGTGATCGACGCGGCCTGCGTCGACAGCGATCCTTCGGGCAAGGGGAAGGTCTTCCTGAAGCACGCCTACCTCCGCCGCTGACGCCCTCCTTCGTGGAGCCAGGACACCTCGGGAATGCAGGACCCGTAGGATCCGTTGGATGGGGTGAAAGTCGTTGATCCGGCCCCAGTAGGCAGTCTGCAGAGACGAGGAAGAAACCCGTGAGCGACGTCCGTAATGTGATCATCATCGGCTCCGGGCCCGCCGGCTATACGGCCGCGCTGTACACCGCGCGTGCATCGCTGAAGCCGCTGGTCTTCGAGGGCGCCGTCACCGCCGGTGGTGCGCTGATGAACACCACCGATGTGGAGAACTTCCCGGGCTTCCGCGACGGCATCATGGGCCCGGACCTGATGGACAACATGCGGGCGCAGGCGGAGCGCTTCGGCGCCGAGCTCGTCCCGGACGATGTCATCGCCGTCGACCTCAGCGGTGACATCAAGACGGTCACCGACACGGCCGGCACGGTACACCGGGCCAAGTCCGTGATCGTCACGACCGGCTCCCAGCACCGCAAGCTCGGCCTGGCCAACGAGGACGCCCTCTCGGGGCGCGGCGTCTCCTGGTGTGCGACCTGCGACGGCTTCTTCTTCAAGGACCAGGACATCGCCGTGGTGGGTGGCGGCGACACCGCGATGGAGGAAGCCACCTTCCTGTCGCGCTTCGCCAAGTCCGTCACGATCATCCACCGCCGGAACACGCTGCGTGCCTCCAAGGCCATGCAGGATCGCGCCTTCGCCGACCCCAAAATCAAGTTTGCCTGGGACAGCGAGGTCGCCGAGATCCACGGCGAGCAGAAGCTCTCCGGTCTGACCCTGCGCAACACCAAGACCGGCGAGACTTCCCCGCTCCCCGTGACCGGTCTGTTCATCGCGGTGGGCCACGACCCGCGGACCGAGCTGTTCAAGGGCCAGCTCGATCTGGACGCCGAGGGCTACCTCACCGTCGATGCCCCGTCGACGCGGACGAACTTGTCCGGTGTCTTCGGCGCCGGTGATGTCGTCGACCACACCTACCGCCAGGCGATCACCGCTGCGGGCACCGGTTGCTCCGCCGCTCTCGACGCCGAGCGTTTCCTCGCCGCGCTCAGCGACAGCGAGAACGCCGCGCCGGAGAAGACCGCCACCGTCTGACCAGCTGTACCGACCCACACCCCGCAACTTTAAGGAGGCCGCCGTGGCCGGCGACCTGAAGCATGTAACCGACGCCTCGTTCGACGAGGACGTACTCAAGAGCGACAAGCCCGTACTGGTGGACTTCTGGGCCGCCTGGTGCGGACCGTGCCGCCAGATCGCCCCGTCGCTTGAGGCGATCGCGGCCGAGCACGGCGACAAGATCGAGATCGTCAAGCTCAACATCGACGAGAACCCGGCCACGGCCGCCAAGTACGGCGTCATGTCCATCCCGACGCTGAACGTGTACCAGAACGGTGAGGTCGCCAAGACCATCGTCGGCGCCAAGCCCAAGGCCGCGCTTGTACGCGATCTTGAGGACTTCATCGGCGAGTGAGTCCCCGGCCGCCGGCCCTCGATGTTTCACGTGAAACGGGCCGACTCCCCCACAGGGGAGTCGGCCCGTTTCGCTTTCCGTATACGCTGCCCGGCTCAGAGCGGCCGTAGTGCGGGTTCCTTCTTGACAGCTCCCAGCAGCCGGTCCAGCGCCAGCTCCACGTCCTCTTTCCAGGAGAGCGTGGTCCGCAGCTCAAGCCTCAGCCGTGGATACGTCGGATGCGGACGTACGGTCTTGAAGCCCACCGCCAGCAGATGATCCGCGGGGAGCACACAGGCCGGTTCCCTCCAGCGAGCGTTACCGAAGGCTTCGATCGCCTTGAACTC
The DNA here is from genome assembly GCF_042789485.1 of Streptomyces sp. NPDC056835. Lineage (NCBI taxonomy): Bacteria > Bacillati > Actinomycetota > Actinomycetes > Kitasatosporales > Streptomycetaceae > Streptomyces > Streptomyces sp. NPDC056835. The sequence goes on along the minus strand of NZ_JBHUBB010000042.1, from coordinate 25,843 downwards.
CCGCCGCAGCAGGTCCTTCACCACGGTCTGCACCATCACCCGGCCGAGTCCCTGCCCCTGATACCCCGGCATGATCCACGCGGTCATCAGCTGGACGGCGTCCGGGGAGACCGGGCTCGTCGGGAAGGCCATGGACCGAGGCGCATACGCCGGAGGCGCGTACAGCACGAAGCCAACCGGCACATCGTCGATATAGGCGACGCGGCCGCAGGATCCCCACTCCAGCAGAACGGCCGAGATCCAGGCTTCCTTCTCGGCCTCTGCTCTTCCTGCCCTTATCGCTGCTTCCCCGCTGACCGGATCAAGCTCCCAGAAGACACACGCTCGGCAGCGCTTGGGGAGGTCGGGAAGGTTGTCCAGCGTGAGCGGTACGAGCCGACGCCCCATGGAGGCTGTTCCTCACTTCCTTCGCCTGCCGCGCCACGGGCGGCCGTCAGCGCGCTCCGCTCTCGAAGCAGGCTGCCGACGAAGCCGCCGAGCACTCCAAGACCCAGTCCAGCCGATACCAGCCGGCTGCGGCTCACCGATCGCATGGCCCCCGCTCTCCTTCCGGGATGGATCAAGGTGGATGCGCCATACCAGAACGCATCGTATCCACCCGAAGATGTCCGGCACACCGCGAGACAGCAAAGGGCGGGCCGTGTTCCGGTAAGCGTGGAACACGGCCCGCCCGCAGGCTGTTTGAGAGCCTCAGCTCTCGTCGTCCTGCTCGGCTTCCTCGGCGAGGCCCTTGTCCAGGACGCGTCCCTCACCGGGCGCGAGAGTGCCGAGAATCCGGTCCAGATCGTCTATTGAAGCGAACTCAACGACGATCTTTCCCTTCTTCTGGCCCAGATCGACCTTCACCCGGGTCTCGAAGCGATCCGAGAGACGCGACGCCAGATCGGTGAGAGCCGGCGACAGCCGAGCCCCGGCCCGTGGTCCCTTGGCCTTGGGGGAGCTCTGCGGGCGCGAACCCATCAGGGTCACGATCTCCTCGACCGCGCGCACCGAAAGCCCTTCGGCCACGATGCGGTGCGCCAGCCGGTCCTGCTCCTCGGAGTCGTCGAGCGCGAGCAGCGCCCTCGCATGACCGGCCGAGAGCACACCGGCGGCGACCCTTCGCTGCACCGGAGGAGAGAGACGCAGCAACCGCAGCGTGTTGGAGACCTGCGGACGTGAGCGGCCGATCCGGTCAGCCAGCTGGTCATGCGTGCAGTTGAAGTCCTTGAGCAGCTGGTCGTAGGCCGCGGCCTCTTCCAGCGGATTCAGCTGGGCACGGTGCAGGTTCTCCAGCAGCGCGTCAAGCAGCAGCTTCTCGTCGTCGGTCGCGCGGACGATCGCCGGAATGCGTTCCAGACCGGCTTCCCGGCAAGCCCGCCAGCGCCGCTCGCCCATGATGAGCTCGTAGCGCTCGGACCCCACCTGCCGTACGACCACGGGCTGGAGGAGACCGACTTCCTTGATGGAAGTAATCAGTTCGGCGAGGGCGTCCTCGTCGAACACCTCGCGCGGCTGGCGCGGGTTCGGCGTAATGGAGTCGATCGGTACCTCGGCGAAGTGCGCCCCTGCCGTCGCCGGCAGCTCGGGCGCCGCTTCGGATTCCGGCGCGACCGTCTCCACCTCCGGCGCCATGGCGGCCTGCGGCAGCGAAGTCACCTTCGCGGCGGCCACACCCCGCTCCGCGGTCAGTACGGGAGCCGCCCCCGGAGTAGCAGCGGCCGCTCCTGGAGAGGTCACCTGCTTCTCCTGCGGAGCGGCAGGGATCAGCGCACCGAGCCCACGTCCCAATCCCCTGCGTCGCTCGCTCACTGGATCCCCTCCGACATACTCTGCTGACTGTTCTGACTGCCCACATGGGCCTGCTGGGCGTCGTAGTGCACCCCGACCCCCCGTAGAGCGATCTCACGGGCGGCTTCGAGATACGACAGCGATCCGCTGGACCCTGGATCGTAGGTCAGCACCGTCTGCCCATAGCTCGGTGCCTCGGAGATACGTACGGACCGAGGGATGCTCGTCCGCAGCACCTCCTTGCCGAAGTGGCTCCGTACCTCGTCCGCCACCTGCGAGGCGAGCCGCGTCCTGCCGTCGTACATGGTGAGCAGGATTGTCGAGACATGCAGTGTCGGGTTGAGATGTCCCCGCACCAGGTCGACGTTCCGCAGCAGTTGCCCCAGCCCCTCCAGCGCGTAGTACTCGCACTGGATGGGGATCAGAACCTCCGCGCCGGCGACCATCGCATTGACGGTCAGCAGGCCGAGCGAGGGCGGGCAGTCGATGAGGATGTAGTCCAACGGCTGCTCGTACGCTTCGATCGCCCGCTGCAGTCGGCTCTCCCGTGCCACCAGCGACACCAACTCGATCTCCGCACCGGCGAGATCGATGGTGGCCGGGGCACAGAAGAGACCTTCGACGTCGGGGACGGGCTGGACCACTTCCGAGAGTGGCTTGCTCTCCACCAGGACGTCATAGATCGAGGGAACTTCGGCGTGATGGTCGATCCCGAGCGCCGTGGAGGCGTTGCCCTGGGGATCGAGGTCGACCACCAGCACGCGCGCGCCATGGAGCGCGAGCGAGGCAGCGAGGTTGACCGTGGTGGTGGTCTTCCCTACGCCGCCTTTCTGGTTGGCGACGACGATGACACGCGTCTGCTCTGGGCGGGGCAGACCCTCGCCGGCGCGGCCCAGTGCCTCCACCGCCAGCTGGGCTGCACGGCCAATGGGGGTGTCGTCCATCGGGGGCGGTGTTTCACGTGAAACATCCTCCCCCGCCGACTCGGTACGGGGACCGGGGACCGGATCGGCCATCGGTCCCGCGATGTTGGCGTCGGACCGCAAGGATTCACTCTCCTCGACTTCAGACTCGCAATGGACAGAGCCTGCCATGCTTTCGGGGTCGTGAACCAGCGAGGCCCTTGGTTCTGTGGAGGAATCCACCTCTGTGGACAACCCCGTCCCTCTTACGAGGGGCTTTCGGCCGCGCGGTGTAGCAGCAGCGCGGCCACGGCCGATGATTCCCTGCAGCAGTGAGCGACGTTTCACGTGAAACACGATGCACGGGCCGCAGAGCTACACCGTCACGACACTCCGCAATGCGTAGGTATGGCAGCTTGTATGGAGCATCACTGATAGGCACTACGGACTGTACGGCTCAACGGCGCCGCCGCGCACGGCCGGCCCGTGCGGCCTTGGCCCGCTTCGTGGCGAATCGCACACCGCCGGGGCTCTCCCCGGCCTCCACCCGCACCACGGTGGCCAGAGGGTCGACGATGCCCTCACCGACATGCAGGACCGAGGTCTCGACCACGCCGAGCCTGCTCAGTGCGGCGCGTGCCCCGTTGATCTCCTCCTCGGCGGTGTCGCCCTTGAGCGCCAGCATCTCGCCGTACGGCCGCAGCAGGGGCACCCCCCAGCCCGCCAGCCGGTCCAGCGGAGCCACCGCGCGCGCCGTCACCACATGCACCGGCTGCAGGGTGCCAAGGACCTCTTCGGCGCGGCCACGCACCACCGTCACATGATCCAGGCCGAGCAGCTCGACCACCTCCTGAAGAAAGTTCGTCCGCCGCAGCAGAGGTTCCAGCAGCGTGATCTTCAGGTCGGGCCGTACCAGCGCCAGCGGGATTCCGGGGAGCCCCGCGCCCGAACCGACATCGCAGACCGTCACGCCCTCGGGTACGACCTCGGAGAGCACCGCGCAGTTCAGCAGGTGCCGCTCCCAGAGCCGTGGGACCTCACGCGGGCCGATCAGGCCACGCTTGACCCCCGCGTCCGCCAGCAGTTCCGCGTAGCGGACAGCCTCCGGAAAGAACTCACCGAAAACAGTGCGCGCCTCGTCCGGTGCGGGGGGAAGCTCTGCTGCCTCCGTCACGGGAACCGTCCTTCCATACCGAACCACCGACCGGTGGCTGACTATCAGGCTGACAAAGTTCGGCCCCGTCTGCGCAACAGACGGGGCCGAAAAGAATGGACCGCTCAGGCAGGGAGCACCACGACGAAGCGCTGCGGCTCCTCGCCCTCGGACTCACTGCGCAGACCCGCGGCGGCGACCGCGTCATGCACGACCTTCCGCTCGAAGGGCGTCATGGGGTTCAGCTTCACCGGCTCACCGGTGCTCTTCACCTCGTCCGCGGCCTTGGCTCCCAGCTCGGCCAGCTCGGTGCGCTTCTTGGCCCGGAAGCCGGCGATGTCCAGCATCAGCCGGCTGCGGTCGCCGGTCTCCCGGTGCACAGCGAGCCGAGTCAGCTCCTGAAGCGCCTCCAGCACCTCACCGTCGCGTCCGACGAGCTTCTGCAGATCCCGCGCCGAGTCACTGATGATCGAGACCGCGGCCCGGTCGGCCTCGACGTCCATGTCGATATCGCCGTCGAGATCAGCGATATCGAGCAGACCTTCGAGGTAGTCGGCCGCGATCTCCCCTTCCTGCTCCAGGCGGGTCAGGGTGTCGCCTCCCTCGTCGGCGGACTCGTCGGCGGAGATGGTGCCTTCCGTCACGGATGGACTCCTTCTTACTTCTTGGACGGGTGCTTGGGCCGCTGCTGGCCCTTACGCTGCCCCGACTTGGCTTGGCGTGCGGAACCGGCGGCGGGCTTGCCCGACGGCTTGGACTTGGTGTCCTGCGGCTCGCCCTTCTGCAACGAAGTCTTCGCCGGCTCACCAGCGGCCTCGGAGTCCGTGGGCTGTTCCGGCTTGTCCGTACCCGACTGGGCGGCGGCGGCCTGCCTCTGTGCCTTTGTCTGACGCTTCGGCTGCTGCCGCCTGGCAGCAGCACCGGACTCGGCCTCGGCAGCGGCGGTGTCGCTCTTGATCACCGTTCCGTCGGGCTGCGCGGCGAGCCCCGCCTTGGCCAGGCTCGTGACGAACTTGCGCTCGTTGTCATTGCGGTCCGGGCCCTTGGCCACGATCGCCTGGACGATGTTGCGCTTACGACGGGACCGCACCTCGCTGTGCGCCGTGATGGTCTTCAGCAGACGCCCCAAGTACTGGTCCTGCGCCTTGCTCCCCGGGGTCGGGTTCTGGTTGATCACATACATCTGCTGGCCCATGGTCCACACGTTGGTGGTCAGCCAGTAGACGAGCACACCGACGGGGAAGTTGACACCCGTGACGGCGAAGATCAGCGGGAAGATGTACATCAGCATCTTCTGCTGCTGCATGTACGGCGTCTTGACCGTCAGGTCGACGTTCTTCGTCATCAGCTGGCGCTGCGTGTAGAACTGCGACGCCGACATCAGCACGATCATGATCGCGGTGACGACCCGCACATCGGTCAGCGTGGCGTTCAGGGACGCGACCTTCTCGCTGCTGTCCATGAACTTGGCGGCCAGCGGGGCGCCGAAGATATGCGCCTGACGCGCGCTGTCGAGCAGCCCCTGGTCGATGACCCCGATGGTCTTGCCGCTCGCGATGCTGGAGAGCACGTGGTAGAGGGCGAAGAAGAACGGCGACTGCGCCAGGATGGGAAGACACGAGGAGAGCGGGTTGGTACCCGTCTCCTTGTACAGCTTCATCATCTCTTCGGACTGACGCTGTTTGTCGTTCTTGTAGCGCTCCTGGATCGCCTTCATCTTGGGCTGGAGCACCTGCATGTTCCGGGTCGACTTGATCTGCTTGACGAACAGCGGGATCAGACAGATCCGGATCAGTACCACCAGGGACACGATGGACAGTCCCCAGGCCCAGCCCGTGTCGGGGCCGAAAATCATCCCGTACAGCGAGTGGAACTGGACGATGACCCATGAAACAGGTGTGGTGATAAAACTGAAGAGACTGGCAATCGTGTCCACTAATCAGGCTCCTTGAGCGTTGGGCGAGGTCTCTGCGGCCGGACTCGGGGTGTCGGGGGCCGATCCCCCGGAAGGCACGCCAGCGGCGGAGTGTCCGCCCTTACGGCCGCGCCAGGCATTGCGCAGCGATTCATGCCAGCGCGGGCGTTTGCGCGGCGGAACATGGTCCACACCACCCGGCGACCACGGATTGCACCGCAGAATGCGCCAGGCGGTCAGCGCCGTGCCCTTCACCGCGCCATGTCGGTCGATGGCCGTGTATCCGTAGTGCGAACACGACGGGTAGTACCGGCAGACGGGCCCGAGAAGCGGGCTGATCGTCCACTGGTACAGCTTGATCAGAGCCAGCAGCGGGTACTTCATCGTGTGCCCCCTCCCAGCAGCCGCTGAAAGGCGGCGTCCAGGTCTCGGGCCAGGTGTGCATATTCGGCGTCGCCTGCTCCGGGCAGCGCCCGTACGACAACCAGGCTACCGGGGGGCAGCTCGGACAGTCGTTCGCGTATCAGATGACGCAGTCTCCGCTTCACCTGGTTACGTACGACGGCTCCACCCACGGCCTTGCTCACGACGAAACCCGCACGCGTCGGGAAGGCGCTCTCCCCAGGCGCGTGCGGGTCCGTTGCACCGCTACGTAGATGGACGACGAGAAGCGGGCGTCCGGCCCGGCGTCCCCGGCGTACCGCGGTCGCGAAGTCCTCGCGCCGCCTCAGCCGATTCTCGGTAGGCAGCACGTCATGACCTGTTGGCGATCAGGCGATCAGGCCGACAGACGGGCGCGACCCTTGCCACGGCGGGTCGCGAGAATCGCGCGGCCGGCACGGGTACGCATCCGCAGCCGGAACCCGTGGGTCTTGGCACGACGACGGTTGTTCGGCTGGAAGGTGCGCTTGCTCACTCGGGGGCTCCAGAAAATGATGTGTGGATGGCGGGACATCGCCTGGCTGTCACCGTGCGCCCACGAGAAGCTGAGAAGCTCGCGATCACGCCCGAGTGCACCGCTTCACAACCACAGATCGTGATCTTTGCCCATCGGAGGCAGGCGGCAGCAGCCATCGACAACTCGACCTGGTCACGGTACGCGCGGCTACGCCATCCGGTCAAACCCGCTCCGTGCCGGGTTCCATTGTGCACAGGCTGTGGACAACAACTTGAACCGCGCGGGTCGCCCTGACTACCGTGGCTGAACTCCGGCTTCATTTCCTGCCGGTCTTCCCATCCCGTCCCGAGAACCACGCATTCGTGGAACCTGGACCTGCGAGAGAGCGTGCCTTGTGGCTGATGTACCTGCCGATCTTGCTGCAGTGTGGCCACGAGTGCTGGAGCAGCTCCTCAGGGAGGGCCAGCAGGGCGTCGAGCCCAAGGACAAGCAGTGGATCGAGCGCTGTCAGCCCCTCGCACTGGTCGCCGACACCGCGCTGCTCGCCGTCCCCAATGAATGGGGCAAGCGTGTCCTGGAGGGCCGGCTCGCCCCTCTCATCAGCGAGACGCTGAGCCATGAGTGCGGCCGCCCCATCCGGATCGCCATCACCGTCGACGACTCGGCCGCCGAGCCCACGCCGCCGGCCCCGCCCGTGCCCCAGCAGCACCGCTACCAAGGGCCGTCCCACGACGAACAGCGGCAGGGCGATACATACGACGGCTACGGGCACCGCCCGTCGGACGACGGCATGCCGTCGGTACGGCCCGCGTACCCGGACTATCAGCAGCAGCGCCCCGATCCCGGCGCCTGGCCGCGGACCCAGGAGGACCTGTCCTGGCAGCAGCCCCGGCTCGGCGGCTACCAGGATCGCGATCCGTACGCCACCGCTCACCAGCAGCAGCCGCAGCACGACTACCGGCAGCCGCAGGGGCCCGAGCACTCCCCGTACGAGCAGCACCCCGACCGGCGCGAGCTCCAGGAGCCGCCGTCACCGCGCCACGGCGGCGGGCCCAATGTCGGCCGCGGGGGTCCGCGCGGCGGAGCGCTGGGACCGCTGGGCGCCCAGCCGGCCCCTGCGCCGGGTCCCGGCGAGCCGCATGCCCGGCTGAACCCCAAGTACCTCTTCGACACGTTTGTGATCGGGGCGTCCAACCGGTTCGCGCACGCGGCCGCGGTCGCGGTCGCCGAGGCCCCGGCGAAGGCGTACAACCCGCTCTTCATCTACGGGGAGTCCGGGCTCGGCAAGACGCATCTGCTCCACGCCATCGGGCACTACGCGCGCAGCCTCTACCCCGGCACGCGCGTGCGCTATGTGAGCTCGGAGGAGTTCACGAACGAGTTCATCAACTCGATCCGCGACGGCAAGGGCGACACCTTCCGCAAGCGGTACCGGGATGTCGACATCCTGCTGGTCGACGACATCCAGTTCCTGGCGAGCAAGGAGTCGACGCAGGAGGAGTTCTTCCACACCTTCAACACGCTCCACAACGCCAACAAGCAGATCGTGCTGTCCTCGGACCGGCCGCCCAAGCAGCTGATCACCCTGGAGGACCGGCTCCGTAACCGCTTCGAGTGGGGCCTGACCACCGACGTCCAGCCGCCGGAGCTGGAGACGCGTATCGCGATCCTCCGTAAGAAGGCGGTGCAGGAGCAGCTCAACGCCCCGCCCGAGGTGCTGGAGTTCATCGCCTCCCGTATCTCGCGGAACATCCGTGAGCTGGAGGGCGCGCTGATCCGCGTGACGGCGTTCGCCTCGCTCAACCGGCAGCCGGTGGATCTCGGCCTCACCGAGATCGTGCTCAAGGATCTGATCCCGGGCGGGGAGGACTCGGCCCCGGAGATCACCGCGAGCGCCATCATGGCGGCGACCGCCGACTACTTCGGGCTGACGGTGGAGGACCTCTGCGGCTCGTCGAGGAGCCGGGTGCTGGTGACGGCCCGCCAGATCGCGATGTACCTCTGCCGTGAGCTGACCGATCTCTCCCTGCCCAAGATCGGCGCGCAGTTCGGCGGCAGGGACCATACGACCGTGATGCACGCGGATCGCAAGATCCGCGCGCTGATGGCCGAGCGGCGCTCGATCTACAACCAGGTCACCGAGCTCACCAACCGCATCAAGAACGGCTGACAGCCGGCTCGCCGCCCGCTGCCGAGGCGCCCAGAGACCCCGTCCGCGACGGTCTCTGGGCGCCTTTTCGCGTGTCGTACGGACCCGCTTCGCGGTGTACGGACCCCGCGGCGGCCGGGTCCGCGTGTTGCCGCAGGGCCCTCGCTGTTCGAATACCTGGCGGTGGAGGGGCCTTCTCCACAGATCGGGGCCCGATCTTCCGTCCACAGCCTGGGGACCGAGAAGTTGTCCAGACAGCGTCCACAGGCACAGTCGGTGGGAGATCATCAGCCCAGGTCAGAGCCCTGTGGATTTGTGGCCGCCGCCGCTCCACAGACTGTGGACGAAAAATTCTTCCACAGGGCGCCTGCGCTGTTGTCCACTGGCAGCCCACAGGCGGGCCTCCCTTTCCCACAGCTTCTCCACACCCCTGTCCACTGTTCGGCAACGAAACGCCCGGGCTCACTGAGTCGAGTGAAAGGCGTCACACCAAGGAGGTCGATTGGGCTGTGGGGAACGTGGGTAAAGCTGGGGACGTGGCTGGGGAGAAGTCCCTGTGTCCTGTGCATCGGTTGTGCAGAACTTCCGCCCGTCCACAGAACGACCGGGTTGTCCACGGACGGCGCCCACAGGGTCGGTGGACAAAAAAACGGGTCTGACCTGCGCAGATGACGTTATCCACGGTTTCCACAGGCCCTACTACTACTCCCACTCAGAGTTAACGGGGAATCCGCTTCGAAGAAGGCCCTGTGCACAACTCGGCCCCGGAGCCCTCGCCGCCTGCCGCGCCGACTTGACCCGCAGCCGCACCGACTGTCGGTGCCGTACGTCAGACTGGTCCCCGGCATCACAGCCGACGACGAAGGCCAGCAGGGCGAGCCAGCAACAGCAGGAGGCGGTTCCGGTGAAGATCCGGGTGGAGCGCGATGTACTCGCGGAGGCGGTGGCCTGGGTGGCCCGCAGCCTTCCGGCCCGTCCGCCGGCGCCCGTACTCGCAGGCCTTCTGCTGAAGGCCGAGGACGGCGCTCTCAGCTTCTCCAGCTTCGACTACGAGGTCTCGGCGCGGGTCTCGGTGGACGCCGAGGTCGAGGAGGACGGCACCGTCCTCGTCTCCGGCCGGCTCCTCGCCGACATCTGCCGCGCGCTGCCGAACCGGCCGGTGGAGATTTCCACAGACGGTGTACGGGCGACCGTGGTCTGCGGCTCGTCGCGCTTCACGCTCCACACCCTTCCGGTGGACGAGTACCCGGCGCTGCCGCAGATGCCGACCGCGACGGGCACCGTTCCCGGCGAGGTCTTCGCCTCGGCCGCCTCCCAGGTCGCCATCGCCGCGGGCCGCGACGACACGCTGCCGGTGCTGACCGGTGTACGGATCGAGATCGAGGGCGACACGGTCACCCTGGCCTCGACCGACCGCTACCGCTTCGCGGTCCGTGAGTTCCTGTGGAAGCCGGAAGCCCCGGATGTGTCCGCGGTCGCGCTGGTGCCCGCCAAGACGCTGCTGGACACCGCCAAGGCGCTCACCAGCGGTGACACGGTCACCCTGGCGCTCTCCGGAGCGGGCGCCGGCGAGGGGCTGATCGGTTTCGAGGGCGCCGGTCGGCGTACGACCACCCGGCTGCTCGAAGGTGATCTGCCGAAGTACCGCACGCTCTTCCCGACCGAGTTCAACTCCGTCGCGGTGATCGAGACCGCCCCGTTCGTCGAGGCCGTCAAGCGTGTGGCGCTGGTCGCCGAGCGGAACACCCCGGTGCGGCTGAGCTTCGAGCAGGGCGTGCTGATCCTGGAGGCCGGTTCCAGCGACGACGCACAGGCTGTGGAGCGCGTCGACGCGCAGCTGGAGGGCGATGACATCTCGATCGCCTTCAACCCGACCTTCCTGCTCGACGGGCTGAGCGCGATCGATTCGCCGGTCGCCCAGCTCTCCTTCACGACGTCCACGAAGCCGGCACTGCTCAGCGGCCGCCCGGCCGTCGACGCGGAGGCGGACGAGGCGTACAAGTACCTGATCATGCCGGTACGCCTGAGCGGCTGACCCCACAGGTGAGTGGCCGGGTCCGGGCGTAGGCTCGGATCCGGGTACGAACCCGGGTACGAATCGCCTCAACGCTTAAGGAACACCTGATGGAGCTCGGTCTCGTCGGTCTCGGCAAGATGGGCGGCAATATGCGCGAGCGTATCCGCCGCGCAGGCCACACCGTCATCGGATATGACCGCAATCCGGACCTCGCCGATGTCCACAGCCTCCAGGAGCTGGTGAGCAAGCTCAAGGGTCCGCGAGTGGTGTGGGTGATGGTTCCGGCCGGTGCCGCGACCCAGGCCACGATCGACGAGCTGGCCGCGCTGCTGTCGCCCGGCGATGTGGTGGTGGACGGCGGGAATTCCCGCTGGACGGACGACGAGAAGCACGCGGTCGAGCTGGGTATCAAGGGCATCGGCTTCGTCGACTGCGGTGTCTCCGGCGGGGTTTGGGGCCTGGACAACGGCTACGCGCTGATGTACGGCGGCACCCCGGAGAATGTGGAGAAGGTGCAGCCGGTCTTCGACGCGCTCAAGCCCGAGGGCGACTTCGGTTCCGTGCACGCCGGCAAGGTCGGCGCGGGCCACTTCGCCAAGATGGTCCACAACGGCATCGAGTACGCCATGATGCAGGCCTATGCCGAGGGCTGGGAGCTGCTGGAGAGCGTCGACTCGGTCACCGATGTCCGTGAGGTGTTCCGCTCCTGGCAGGAGGGTACGGTCATCCGTTCCTGGCTGCTGGATCTGGCGGTGAACGCCCTGGACGCGGATGAGCACCTGGAGCAGTTGAAGGGCTACGCGGAGGACTCCGGCGAGGGCCGGTGGACGGTCGAGGCGGCCATCAACAACGCGGTGCCGCTGCCCGCGATCACCGCGTCGCTGTTCGCGCGGTTCGCGTCCCGGCAGGACGATTCACCGCAGATGAAGATGGTCTCGGCGCTGCGCAATCAGTTCGGCGGCCACGCGGTCGAGCCGAACAAGCCGAAGAAGTAGAGCCCTGAGCCGGGGGAGGCCCGCGTACATCCATGCACGTCACGCATCTGTCGCTGGCCGACTTCCGGTCCTACGCCCGGGTCGAGGTACCGCTCGATCCGGGCGTCACCGCGTTCGTGGGGGCGAACGGGCAGGGGAAGACCAATCTGGTCGAGGCGGTCGGCTATCTCGCGACCCTCGGCAGTCACCGGGTGTCGTCGGACGCCCCGCTGGTGCGGATGGGTGCGGACCGTGCGGTGATCCGGGCCGCGGTCACCCAGGGCGAACGTTCGCAGCTGGTGGAGCTCGAACTCAATCCCGGCCGCGCGAACAGGGCGCGTATCAACCGGTCCTCGCAGGTCAGACCGCGTGATGTGCTGGGGATCGTACGGACGGTGCTGTTCGCGCCGGAGGATCTGGCGCTGGTGAAGGGCGATCCGGGTGAGCGGCGCCGGTTCCTCGATGAGCTGATCACCGCGCGTTCGCCCCGGATGGCCGGGGTGCGGTCGGACTACGACCGGGTGCTCAGGCAGCGCAATACGCTGCTGAAGTCGGCGGCGATGGCGCGACGGCACGGCGGGCGTGGCATGGATCTGTCGACGCTGGATGTGTGGGACCAGCATCTGGCGCGCGCGGGGGCCGAACTGCTGGCGCAGCGGGTCGATCTGATCGCGACGCTCCAGCCGCTGGCGGACAAGGCGTATGAGCAACTGGCGCCCGGGGGCGGCCCGGTGGCGCTGGAGTACCGTTCCTCCGCCGGTGATCCCGGCGAACCCGGTGACCTTGGCGGTTCCGTGGCGCCCGGCGCTCGCGGCGAGCACGCTTCGGGGCCCGGGGCGGGGGACGGGCTCGTGGCCTCGGCAGGGACGTCGCGCGACGAGCTGTACGCGCATCTGCTGGCGGCCCTGGCCGAGGTGCGCAAGCAGGAGATCGAGCGGGGTGTGACGCTGGTCGGTCCGCACCGCGACGACCTGGTGCTGAGGCTGGGCCGGCTGCCCGCGAAGGGGTACGCCAGCCATGGCGAGTGCTGGTCCTTCGCGCTGGCGCTGCGGCTGGCCTCGTACGATCTGCTGCGCGCCGAGGGCAATGAGCCGGTGCTGGTGCTGGACGACGTCTTCGCCGAGCTGGACGCGCGGCGCCGGGAACGGCTCGCGGAGCTGGTGGTTCCGGGTGAGCAGGTGTTGGTGACGGCGGCCGTCGATGACGATGTGCCGGGGGTGCTCGCCGGGGCGCGGTTCGCGGTGGCCGACGGCGCGGTGGAGCGCGTATGAGCATCTCTCGCAAGCCGTCCGGGGCGGCCGGGTCCGGCGGATCCGGGGGGCCCGCCGAACTGCCGGGGTCCTCAGCGGCCTCCGGGGCGCCGGGTGCGCCGCTGCCCCCCGAGTCGTCGGGGGTGGATCTGGCGCGGGTCGCGCTGCGCGCGGCGAAGGAGCAGGCGCGGGCGAGGGGCGCCGCCGTACAGCAGAAGCGCCAGGCGGGGCGGGGCGGCGGGCTGCGTTCCGGGGCGCGGGCGGACGGCCGTGATCCGCTGCCGCTGGGTGCGGCGATCAACCGGCTGATCACGGAGCGGGGCTGGGAGACGCCGGCGGCCGTGGGCGGGGTCATGGGCCGGTGGCCGCAGATCGTCGGTGAGGACGTGGCGAAGCACTGTGTGCCGCAGCGGTACGACGACGGCGATGACGAGCGGGTGCTGACGGTGCGGTGCGACTCGACGGCGTGGGCGACGCAGCTGCGGCTGCTGGCGCCCCGACTGGTGGCGCGGCTGAACGAGGATCTGGGGCAGGGCACCGTACGGCTGATCAAGGTGTTGGGCCCGGGGGGTCCGCCGCAGCGGTACGGCCGGCTGCGTGCGCCGGGCAGCAAGGGCCCGGGTGACACGTACGGCTGATGGCGCCGGTTCCGCCTTGACAGCTGGAAGAAGGCTCTGACCAGGGATTTCGGCGTCGGCGGGACATGGCTGCCGACCGCTGCCCGCTCTGCGGCGGCGGGTCGGGCGTGCGGTCGCGGGGTCCGCCGCGGACCGGTCGCCCGGCTGCTCCGGCCCTCTCTCCGACTCCGGGATGCCCTGGCGGGACGCCTGGGGAGATTGAGGTGTCCCTCACCGTAGTGGGAGGTTGACAGGCCGAAGCGCTCAATGCCGGTGTGAGCCTCTTGGAGCCCCTTCCCGAATATGGGGAGTCGGTGGGCGCTCATTCAGGGCGGCACATGCGGACTCAGGTACCGGCAAACCCCCATTCGGGTCGGCGCTACCGGTAGACTGGTGGAAAATCCCGCTGTGCTTGCGGGACCCGTCGATACAAGCCGAACGACGCAGCCGCTCCCGCTTGCCGGAGAACGGCCTGTGCTGTGCCAGAAAGGGCGCTTCGTGGCCGATTCCGGCAACCCCAATGAGAAGACTCCGTCCACCGCCACTGGAGAGAACGGCGAGGTGACCGCCTCGTACGACGCCAGTGCCATCACTGTGCTTGAGGGCTTGGACGCGGTCCGCAAGCGGCCCGGCATGTACATCGGTTCCACCGGTGAGCGTGGGCTGCATCACTTGGTGTACGAGGTCGTCGACAACTCCGTCGACGAGGCCCTGGCCGGGCACGCGGACACCATCGACGTGACGATCCTCGCCGACGGCGGGGTGCGCGTGATCGACAACGGCCGCGGTATCCCGGTGGACATCGTTCCGTCCGAGAACAAGCCGGCCATCGAGGTCGTGCTGACGGTCCTGCACGCGGGCGGCAAGTTCGGCGGCGGCGGTTATGCCGTCTCCGGTGGTCTGCACGGCGTCGGCGTCTCGGTCGTCAACGCCCTGTCGTCGAAGGTCTCGGTCGAGGTCAAGCGGGACGGCTACCGCTGGACGCAGGACTACAAGCTCGGTGTGCCGACGGCTCCGCTGGTCCGTAACGAGGAGACCTCGGACTCCGGTACGACGGTGACGTTCTGGGCCGACCCGGACATCTTCGAGACGACGGAGTACTCCTTCGAGACGCTGTCGCGGCGCTTCCAGGAGATGGCCTTCCTCAACAAGGGCCTGACCCTGACGCTGACCGACGAGCGCGAGTCGGCGAAGGCCGTCGTGGGTGCCGATGTCGCGGGCACGGACGTGACCGAGGGCACGAGCGAGGAGCCGTCCCGTACGGTCACGTACTTCTACGAGGGCGGCATCGTCGACTTCGTGAAGTACCTCAACTCGCGCAAGGGCGAGCTGATCCATCCGACGGTCATCGACATCGAGGCCGAGGACAAGGAGCGGCTGCTCTCGGTCGAGATCGCGATGCAGTGGAACGCGCAGTACAGCGAGGGTGTGTACTCGTTCGCGAACACGATCCACACGCATGAGGGCGGTACGCACGAGGAGGGCTTCCGCGCGGCGATGACCGGCCTGGTCAACCGCTACGCGCGCGAGAAGAAGTTCCTGCGTGAGAAGGACGACAATCTGGCGGGCGAGGACATCCGCGAGGGTCTGACCGCGATCATCTCGGTGAAGCTGGGCGAGCCGCAGTTCGAGGGTCAGACGAAGACGAAGCTCGGCAACACCGAGGCGAAGACCTTCGTCCAGAAGATCGTGCACGAGCACCTGACGGACTGGTTCGACCGCAACCCGAACGAGGCGGCGGACATCATCCGCAAGTCGATCCAGGCCGCCACGGCCCGGGTCGCCGCCCGTAAGGCGCGGGATCTCACCCGGCGCAAGGGGCTGCTGGAGAGCGCGTCGCTGCCGGGCAAGCTGAGCGACTGCCAGTCGAACGACCCGTCGAAGTGCGAGATCTTCATCGTCGAGGGTGACTCCGCCGGTGGTTCCGCGAAGTCGGGCCGTAACCCGATGTACCAGGCGATCCTGCCGATCCGGGGCAAGATCCTCAACGTCGAGAAGGCGCGGATCGACAAGATCCTCCAGAACACCGAGGTGCAGGCGCTGATCTCGGCGTTCGGCACCGGTGTGCACGAGGACTTCGACATCGAGAAGCTTCGCTATCACAAGATCATCCTGATGGCGGACGCCGATGTCGACGGCCAGCACATCAACACGCTGCTGCTGACGTTCCTGTTCCGCTTCATGCGCCCCCTGGTCGAGGCAGGACACGTCTATCTGTCGCGTCCGCCGCTCTACAAGATCAAGTGGGGCCGGGACGACTTCGAGTACGCCTACTCCGACCGGGAGCGCGACGCCCTGGTGGAGCTGGGCAAGCAGAACGGCAAGCGCATCCGCGAGGACTCGATCCAGCGCTTCAAGGGCCTGGGCGAGATGAACGCCGAGGAACTGCGGGTCACCACGATGGACATCGACCACCGGGTGCTCGGCCAGGTCACGCTGGACGACGCGGCCCAGGCCGACGATCTGTTCTCGGTGCTGATGGGCGAGGACGTCGAGGCGCGGCGGTCGTTCATCCAGCGCAATGCCAAGGACGTCCGCTTCCTCGACATCTGAGTCGGTCTCAGCTGACGGATTCGACAAGGCCGAAAGGAACACTGACCAGCAATGGCCGACGAGAACACCCCTGACACCCCTGACACCCCCGAGAGCTCCGGCGCCCCCGGCACCCCTGGTACCCCTGTGGTCCAGGAGGTCGAGGCGGTCGAGGGTCTCGCGATGCGCGTAGAGCCCGTCGGGCTCGAAACGGAGATGCAGCGCTCGTATCTCGACTACGCGATGTCCGTCATCGTGTCGCGCGCGCTGCCGGACGTACGGGACGGTCTCAAGCCCGTCCACCGGCGTGTGCTCTACGCGATGTACGACGGCGGCTACCGGCCCGAGAAGGGCTTCTACAAGTGCGCCCGCGTCGTCGGTGACGTCATGGGTACGTACCACCCGCACGGCGACTCCTCGATCTATGACGCGCTGGTCCGGCTGGCGCAGCCGTGGTCGATGCGGATGCCGCTGGTGGACTCCAACGGCAACTTCGGTTCTCCGGGCAATGACCCGGCCGCGGCCATGCGGTACACCGAGTGCAAGATGATGCCGCTGTCGATGGAGATGCTCCGGGACATCGACGAGGAGACCGTCGACTTCACGGACAACTACGACGGCCGTAACCAGGAGCCGACGGTTCTGCCGGCGCGGTTCCCGAATCTGCTGATCAACGGCTCCGCCGGGATCGCCGTCGGTATGGCCACGAACATCCCGCCGCACAATCTGCGGGAGGTCGCGGCCGGTGCGATGTGGGCGCTGGAGCACCCCGAGGCGAGTCACGAGGAGCTGCTCGACGCGCTGATCGAGCGGATCAAGGGCCCGGACTTCCCGACCGGCGCGCTGGTCGTGGGGCGCAAGGGCATCGAGGAGGCGTACCGCACGGGCCGCGGCTCGATCACGATGCGCGCGGTGGTCGAGGTCGAGGAGATCCAGAACCGCCAGTGCCTGGTGGTCACTGAGCTGCCGTACCAGACCAACCCGGACAATCTCGCGCAGAAGATTGCCGACCTGGTCAAGGATGGAAAGGTCGGCGGCATCGCGGATGTCCGCGACGAGACGTCCTCGCGTACGGGCCAGCGGCTGGTCGTCGTCCTGAAGCGGGACGCGGTCGCCAAGGTCGTCCTGAACAACCTGTACAAGCACACCGATCTGCAGAGCAACTTCAGCGCGAACATGCTGGCGCTGGTGGACGGCGTGCCGCGCACGCTCTCGCTGGACGCGTTCATCCGGCACTGGGTGACGCATCAGATCGAGGTCATCGTCCGGCGTACGAAGTTCCGGCTGCGCAAGGCCGAGGAGCGGGCGCACATCCTGCGCGGTCTGCTCAAGGCGCTCGACGCGATCGACGAGGTCATCGCGCTGATCCGGCGCAGTGACACGGTCGAGATCGCGCGTGAGGGCCTGATGGGGCTGCTCACGATCGACGAGATCCAGGCGAACGCGATCCTGGAGATGCAGCTGCGCCGGCTGGCCGCCCTGGAGCGGCAGAAGATCGTCGCGGAACACGACGAACTGCAGCAGAAGATCAATGAGTACAACGCGATCCTGGCCTCGCCGGAGAAGCAGCGGCAGATCGTCCATGACGAACTGGCCGTCATCGTCGACAAGTTCGGCGACGACCGGCGTTCGAAGCTGGTGCCCTTCGACGGTGACATGTCCATCGAGGACCTGATCGCCGAGGAGGACATCGTCGTCACGATCACCCGTGGCGGCTATGTGAAGCGTACGAAGACGGACGACTACCGCTCGCAGAAGCGCGGCGGCAAGGGCGTACGCGGTACGAAGCTGAAGGAAGACGACATCGTCGACCACTTCTTCGTCTCGACGACGCACCACTGGCTGCTGTTCTTCACGAACAAGGGCCGGGTCTACCGGGCGAAGGCGTACGAGCTGCCGGACGCCGGGCGCGACGCGCGGGGTCAGCATGTGGCCAATCTGCTCGCTTTCCAGCCGGACGAGCAGATCGCCGAGATCCTGGCGATCCGTGACTACGAGGCCGTGCCGTATCTGGTCCTGGCCACGAAGGCGGGTCTGGTGAAGAAGACCCCGCTCAAGGATTACGACTCACCCCGCTCGGGCGGTGTCATCGCGATCAACCTCCGGGAGACGGACGACGGCGCGGATGACGAGCTGATCGGCGCGGAGCTGGTGTCGGCGGAGGACGATCTGCTGCTCATCAGCCGGAAGGCGCAGTCGATCCGGTTCACCGCGACGGACGACGCGCTGCGCCCGATGGGGCGCGCCACTTCGGGCGTGAAGGGGATGAGTTTCCGCGAGGGCGACGAACTGCTCTCGATGAATGTCGTCAGGCCCGGTACGTTCGTCTTCACTGCTACAGATGGCGGATACGCGAAGCGGACCGCTGTCGATGAGTATCGCGTTCAGGGTCGTGGCGGTCTGGGTATCAAGGCCGCCAAGATTGTGGAGGATCGGGGTTCTCTCGTCGGTGCTTTGGTGGTGGAGGAAACGGATGAGATCCTTGCCATCACTCTCGGCGGCGGTGTGATTCGCACGCGAGTCAACGAAGTCAGGGAGACCGGCCGTGACACGATGGGTGTCCAACTGATCAACCTGGGCAAGCGGGATGCCGTCGTCGGTATCGCGCGCAATGCCGAGGCGGGACGCGAAGCCGAAGAGGTCGACGGGACCGATGACCCGGGGACCGAAGAGGCTGGTACGGCCGAGGTCGTCGCCGAGGGCACTCAGCCTTCGGCCGGGGAGCACGAGGAGTAGAGCGTGAGTGGAGCCACGGGCGCCGGATCGGCCGCTTCCGGAGCGAACGGTGCCCGTGGCCCTGCCACGGACTCCCAGGGGGTAACGGTGACCGACACCCGGGGGCAGAAGCCCCCTTACGAGAAGTACGGCCCCGAGCAGCCGCAGCCGGCCGCTCAGCCGTATCACCCGCCGCAGGCGTATCCCTCGCCACAGGGCGGCGGGCCGAGCCAGGGCGGACAGCAGATGCAGCAAGGGGCTCCCGTGACATCTGCCGTTTCCGGTGGGGCCGGTCCTTCGGGGTCTCCCGCCGCTTCCGCGGTACGCCGGCCGCGGACGGGCGCGCGGACGACTCCGCGTACCCGCAAGGCACGACTGCGGGTGGCGAAGGCCGATCCGTGGTCGGTGATGAAGGTCAGTTTCCTGCTCTCCATCGCGCTGGGTCTGTGCACCATCGTCGCGGCCGCCGTGCTGTGGATGGTCATGGACGCGATGGGCGTCTTCTCGACAGTGGGCGGGACGATCAGTGAGGCCACGGGCTCGAACGAGAGCAATGGCTTCGACCTCCAGTCGTTCCTGTCGCTGCCGCGAGTGATCATCTTCACGTCGGTCATCGCGGTGATCGATGTGGTGCTCGCGACGGCGCTGGCGACGCTCGGGGCCTTCATCTACAACCTGTCCGCGGGCTTTGTGGGCGGTGTTGAGCTCACGCTCGCCGAGGACGAGTGAGGGCCGGGTATCGATTTTGGGGCTGGCCCTGAAGTGCGCTAATCTTCAGGGGCAGCGCGGGGCTATAGCTCAGTTGGTTAGAGCGCATCCCTGATAAGGATGAGGCCACAGGTTCAAATCCTGTTAGCCCCACCGCGACAATCGGCCCGTACGGATCGCATCCGTACGGGCCGATCGTATTTCGCGGCAGTCGCTCTTTGAGGCCCCCTTTGGGCTCGGCCTGAGTTCCGCCTCGCTTGCGGGCAGGTCACCGATCGGTATCGGTCGGTGTGTATAGTCGGGCGCCAGAAGTCCCCTACGTCAAGGAAAGACGAGGTCGCGCGGTGAAGAAGCTTCTCTTGGTCGCACTGGCCGCCATCGGCGGGCTCCTCGTGTACCGCCAGATCCAGGCGGACCGCGCCGAGCAGGATCTGTGGACGGAGGAGACCGACTCCGTGCCCGCAGGTTCGGGTGTGTGAGACGCAGTAGTCCTGATACGAGCCCCGGCCGCGGAGCGGTCGGGGCTCTGTGCTGTCCGGGCCCCATGCGCCTCTGATTTGAATTCACTCACGTGAATCTTTGTATTGCTTACGCAAAGGCTGGGTGGGTGGGCCGGGAGTGATCCGGCCGAGTGATCCGGCTGACCGTGCGGGCACCGCCGACAGTGGGCAGACAGCGGAGGGAGCCCCGGGGCAGGATGGACCGACCGACAGGGCCGGGCGGGCCGAGAGGGCGAGGGGAAGCGCGTGAAGTGGCAGTGCGGCAGGGGGCGGGCGGGGTCGGCGAGGGGCCCCGGGGCGGCGGCGGTGGGCGCGGCGGTGTGCGTGCTGGCGGCGCTGCCGGGCCAGGCCCGGGCGGACGGTGAGCCGAGCCCGTACGCCTTCGATCCCGGCGCGAAACGGATCAGCGGAGCGGCGACCACGAGCGAGGCGAAACCGCTTGACGCCGAAGGCACTTACCGCGATTCGATCGAGCCCGGTGGCACGCTCATCTACCGGCTGAACCTCGACGCGGAGACGAACGCCTATGTCTCGGCCGTCGCCGTGCCCGGACCGGCGACGACGGTCGCCTACGGAGACAAGATCAAGATCTCGCTGCAGAACAGCCAGGGCAGCGACTGCGGCTCCAACGACGCGCAGTTCGGCGCGGCGAGCAAATTCCCCCGGCCGCTCGCGGCCTACGCCTACCGGCTGATCGAGGAAGGGGCGTACTCCTGCCAGGAAGCCGGCCCCTACTACGTCGTCATCGAGCGGACCGGCGAGGACACCTCCACCCCCGAGCCGTGGGGGCTGGAGATCCGCCATGTCTCCGAGCCGAAGCTCACGGGCCCCGGACCGTCCGAGGCGCCCTCGGGGTGGCCCAGCGCCTCGCCCGTGCCGGCCGGTGACGAGCCGCAGGCACGCGCGGGCGGCACGGGCTTCTACAACGCGGCGGAGCTGGGGAAGGGCGAGTGGACAACGGAGATCGAGCCGGGTGCCTCGCTCTTCTACCGGGTGCCGGTGGACTGGGGGCAGCAGATCTTCGCCGCCGCGGACCTGGGCAGCGCGGCGGCATCCGGGCCGGGCTCGGGGTCCCGGTCGGGGTTTGTGAGCGGCGCGTTCTCCATGGCCCTCTACAACCCGGCGCGAGGGCTCGTCGACACCAGCAACTCGCTGTCGTACACCGGGAAGCAGAAGACGACGTCCCTCGATCCGCTGCCCCCGGTGGCGTACGAGAACCGCTTCGGCTCGCGGACCGGCGACAAGGAGATGAGGTTCGCGGGCTGGTACTACCTGCGCGTCAGCCTCAACCCGGAGGTGGGCGAGAAGTTCGGCGCGGGGCCGTACGGGCTGACGCTGCGGGTCGACGTCGAGGGCGACCCGAAGGACGCTCCGGCGTACGCGGGGTCCGCCGGCGATTTCAGCGTGAACCCGGACGACCGGCAGTCGGCGACGGACGACGGGACGACCGGGACCGGCGCCGCGGACAACGACGCGATGAAGCTGGTCGCGGCCGGGGGGATCGGTGTGGGCACCGTGCTGGTGCTGGGCCTCGGGGTGTGGACGCTGCTCGCGCGGCGGCGCGCGGAAGTGGGCTCCGGCTGAGAGCCCGGACGTTCAGTTCTGGATCTGGGTGAGGGCCCAGATGCCCACGGCGAAACAGGCCAGCGCCAGCAGCAGGACCGGGACCGTCACCTTCGGGGGCGGTCCCGGGCGTTTGGCGGGGGCGTGGTGGGCAGGTGTGCGCGGCTGGGGAACCGCCTGCTGCTGAAAGGGCACTTGCGGGCTCTGAGCGGTGTACGGGCGGGTGTGGGCCTGTTCGTGCCGGACGCCCGCTGTCTCCGCCTGGGAGAGGTGGGGCGGTGTCGCGTAGTCGTAGTGAGGGGGGACGTGCTGCGCCGGGTACGGCGGGACGTGGGCCGGCCGGGGGGTGGGCTGAGCTTGCGGGGCCTGCTGCGGGGCGTGCTGGTGCGGGGCGTTCTGGGGGGCGTGCGGGGCGGGCTGAGGCTGCTGGCTCTGCTGGGCCTGCTGAGACTGCTGGGGCGCGTGGTCCCGGTCCGGCGGCGGGGGGAGATGGAAACTTCCGGTCTCCGACATGGAGGCGGGCCCGGGCGCCGGGGTGGGGGGCGGCGGCGGTGTGAGGGACGACGCGGCCGTCGCCGGTCCGGCCGGGGGCTGAGCCGCGCGCGGGTCGGTGTACGGGCCGCCGGTGGCGCCGGTGGACGGAGCGGCGGGGTGGCCGCCGGTCTGGGGATCCATGACGCGACCGGCGCGACCGGCCGGGCCGACGGGGGCGGTGGGGCCGGTGGGAGTGGTGGGGCCGGTGGGACCGAACGCGGAGGGGAGCGGACCGATCTGGTCGAAGACCTCGACGATCTCGTCGTCGATGCCGGGCTCGGGCAGCAGCTCCACGGCCGTTGTCAGCGCCTTGCGGGCGCCCGTGGCCGTACGGAACCTCGCGTGCGGGTCGGGCTGCAGCAGGCCCGCCAGGACCTGCCACAGCGGCTCGGGGATGCCCTGGGGCGCCCCAGGGGTGCCGTGCGCGGCGAAATGCTCGACCAGGGCCTTGGCGTCCGGCTTCTGACCCTGGAGCAGATAGAGAGCCACGAGACCGACCGCGAAGAGATCGGCGGGGAAGTCCGGCTCGGCGCCCATCATCTGCTCGGGCGCGAAGTAACCGGGCGTTCCGACCACATAGTTGATCTCCGTCAGGCGCGGCTCGCCCTTGCGCATGGAGATGCCGAAATCGGACAGCCGCAGATGCGGTCTGCCCGTTCCGGTGGCCTCCAGCAGGATGTTGGCCGGTTTGATGTCGCGATGCACGACCCCCTCCGCGTGCACCGCGGCCAGACCGGCCAGCAACTGGTCGAGCAGGGTGCAGACGAAGCGCGGCGGCAGCGGCCCGTAGTCGCCTATGACATGCGCCAGCGAGCCGCCGCTCACCAGATCCATGGTGAACAGGACCTTGTCGTCGTCCGCGGCCCAGCTGGCCGGGGCGAGGACATGCGGGTGATCGATCCGCAGGGCCTGCTCCCGTACGAACCGCAGCAGGGTGTGCGCGTCGCTCTGCTGGAGGACCTTCGCCGCCACATAGCGCCGGCGCCGGTGGTCCCAGGCACGCCAGACGGCACCGACACCGCCGCGTCCGATCGGGTCGATCAGCTCGTACCGTCCCGCGAAGACCTCACCCATGCGCCGCGCTCGCTCCCCGTCGTCCCGTACGCCGTCAGCTTTGATGCGCCTCGTAGTGGGCGACCGCCTCCGCGGTGCGCCCGGCGCCGTAGACCCTGAGGAACTCTGCCAGTTCGGGCTGGGTCGGGGCGAGGGAGTCCGCGGCATCGATGATGTCGCCGGCCGCCGCGACCGAGCGCAGCAGGGACTGGATCTCGCGGACCACCCGGCGCACGGTCGGCGCGCCCGAGCTGTTCGTCGTCTGGCTGGTGCCGGTGAGGACGGAGCCCCCCTGCGACTTCTTGATCTCCTCCATCCGGTCCGTGGCCTCCCCGGCGCTCACGCTTCCGTCGGCCACCTGACCGGCCAGATCCTGCAGCGCCTGGACCCGCTGGACCACGGCCGGGTTCCCGATCTTCGCGCGTTGACCGCTCATCAACTGGGAGAGCATCGGCGCGGAGAGTCCGAGGACCGCCGCGAGCCGGGCCTGATTCAGGCCCAGGTCATCTATGAGACGACGGAAGAGCGCCCCCAACGGCTCTCCGTACCAGCTCCGCTGAAGTTCTCTGGCTCTGGCAGTCGATTCCTGCTGTGCGGCGTCCATGCGCGTCTCCCCATCGCTTCCCCAATTGCGGCAGCTTCGCTGCTGCGAACCTCGTGGGGCATCTTACGGAGCGTGGTCGTGCACGGGGAGTCCCAATCCTTTTGCGGGATCACTCGGTATACCCGGTACCCTGGTCCCGGTGATGGACGAGCGCTGCTCCGCGCTCGGCCGTACCCATCCCATCGAGGGGCCTTAGCTCAGTTGGTAGAGCGCTGTCTTTGCATGGCAGATGTCAGGGGTTCGACTCCCCTAGGCTCCACACCCCAAGAGCCCATCTGACCTGCGGAAACACAGGTCAGATGGGCTCTCTGTGTTCATAACGTCAGCACCGTGTCAGCGCCGACCTCAGCTGCTCACGGTCGCCGGATCCGGCGCGGACTGTGCGCCGTGGGCCGGAGGCCGTGTGCGCGTGGTGGGTCAGATGACCGGGAGCGTGCCGCCATCGATCACATGCTCGGCACCGATGATGGAAGGCGCCCGGTCCGAGACGAGGAAGGCGATGAGTTCGGCGATTTCCGCGGTGGCCACCGGCCGGCCCAGAGGGATACCGCCCGGCACCATGGCGTGGGCGAACTGCCGCAGCACGGTGGTCCGGTCGGAACCGGTGGCAGCGGCGATCTGATCGGCGATCTCCTCGATGGCGGGCTTCTGGATGAAGCCCGGGGCCACCGTGTTGACGCGTACGCCACTGGGCGCGACCTCGGTGGCCAGGCCCTTGCTGTAGGCGGTCAGGGCGGCCTTGGCCGCGGTCAGGGCGATGCTGTTCTGCGGGACATCGTCCGGGCCCCCCAGGCGCACATCCGTCAGCGGCATACGGCGTTGGATCGTGGTGACGTGCAGGACCACGCCGCGGCCCGCCGCGACCATGTCCGGCACCAGAGCGCGGTCCAGACGCACGGCCGCCATCAGGGCGGTGTTCAGGAACTCGG
This sequence comes from Streptomyces sp. NPDC056835, assembly GCF_042789485.1. Lineage (NCBI taxonomy): Bacteria > Bacillati > Actinomycetota > Actinomycetes > Kitasatosporales > Streptomycetaceae > Streptomyces > Streptomyces sp. NPDC056835. The sequence continues at coordinate 1,060 of NZ_JBHUBB010000042.1, read as the reverse complement.
CCCACTGACCGTCGTCGATGTCGGCGAACCCGCCCGCGGTCAGGCTCGCGCCCACGTTGTTGATCAGCACGTCCACGCCGCCGAGACGTTCACGGACCCGGGCCACGACCGTCTCGACACCTGCCGTGGTGGACAGGTCGGCCGCGACGAACAGCTCCGGGTCATGAAGATCGTCCGGTGTGGTCCGGGCCGTGGTCATCACCGTGGCGCCTGCCCGGCCCAGCCGCGCGACGATCCGTGCTCCCAGCCCCTGGGAGCCACCGGTGACCAGGACACGCCTGCCGTGGAGGGACTCGCCGGCTGCCCAGTCGTCCGAAGTGTTCGCCGCGGTCATCACACTGCTCCTCAGGTAGGGAAAGGGTCGTTCTCACTCACGAGTGTCGAGGACGGTTCTGAGACAGTGGATGCTCCGAACGCCCGGAAAGATGTCCGGTCGTCCCGAGGATGGGTGTGAAGCGGGACAGTCGCGCAAGGGCGCGGTCCGGCCGCGGCCACCGTCCACGGCTACCGCATTGCCCTGCTCGTAGGCGCCGCGGTCGTCCTGGCGGGCGCCCTCAGCGCCCTGCTCCTGCCCAGGCCGCCAAAGGACGCAGCCGCAGTGGCATGACCCGCTTCGGCCTTGGGACTGGTAGGCGCGCATGTTCAGGAGTCGCGCTATTCGCCATGGGCGCCGGTCGATCGTCACCCTGTGTCGGTGCTCCGCGGGCATGATGACCGCCGTGGACACCGAGATACCGGCTGGGGCTCTCGGCTCTCGGCTCTTTGCCGGGGCCGGGGGCGGGATGGGTGGCTGCCGAGCGGGATGGGTGGCTGCCGAAACGAGGGCGTTCAGAGGTGGGTGCGCAGGAAACTGTCGATCTTGGTGACGGCGGGGGTGACGAACTCAGGGAGGTCGTAGAAGTCGAAGTGGGTGCCGTCCTCGATGAGGAAGAGTTCCTTCGGTTCCTGGGCGGCGGCGTAGGCGGCCTGGCTCTGCTGGAGGGTCTCGGCCTTGGTGCCGGCGATGAGCAGGAGCGGGGTGGGCGCGAGGAGTTCGATGGTGTCCAGGGCGGAGAACTGG
>NZ_JBHUBB010000041.1:0-73007 GCF_042789485.1 Streptomyces sp. NPDC056835 | reverse complement strand
AGACCGTCTTGAGTGACGCGAGTGCAACTGAGTGGTGCCGAGTGGGAGTTCATCGGTCCGTACCTGCCGATCGGCGAGTACGGCCCGTATGCCGAGCGGCTGCGGCAGCAGTTCGCGGGTGTGGCGGGAGGTGCACCTGCGGGAGAAGACGCTGTGGCGGATGCTTTACGAGACCACCGCGCGCGCCGAGGAGATCCTGGGCGTCAACATCGAGGAGCTGGACCTCGCCGGACGCCGGGCCCCGGTGAAGGGCAAGGGCGCCCGCCCTCGTAGGCGTCGTCGCGGCGCGGTCCGCGAGGACTTCGTCCTGGAGACGGTCTACTGGGACGCTGGCACCGCCCGGTTGTTGCCTCGCCTACTCAAGGGCCGTACGCGCGGCCCGGTGTTCGGCGCGAACCCTCATCCCTGGCCGTGGCTCAGCCAATGGGCGATGTCGGCGATGACGGCGGGATCGACATGCTGCGGAGTTCCGTATTCGGCGGGGGTGGATGGTCCTGCGCCGGGGAAGAACAGGTGGTTGTCGGCTTCGTAGACACGGATATCGGCTTCCGGGCGGCCGGCCAGGCCCGTCCGCCATCGCACCAGGTCGTTGGTGACGGTGACCTGGTAGTCGCGTCCTCCTTGGAGGATGAGCATCGGCTTGCTGAGCCCGGCCGCGATCGCGACCGGGTCGTAGTCACGCAGTTCGAGCCAGTACTGCGCGGTCAGGCCGAACGGCAGATCCGCTGCGGGGGTCGAGGGCGTGAGCTCCGCGCTGTCGACCAGGGCGGCCTGCCGCTGGAAGGTCTCGATGGCCGCGGGTGGGACCTGGTCGGGAAGCACGGTGGCGAGGTAGCTGACCACGCGGACAGCGGCGTGGTGCATCGGCTGCGTGTCACCGGCCATGATCACCAGGCCCGCCACCGTGGGTGCGGCGACGGCGACGGCGGGGGCGACCTTGCCGCCCATGCTGTGGCCGAGGACGAAGACCCGCTCGGGGTCCACCGAGCGGTGGCTACGGAGCAGGTCGACCGCGTCGACGGCATGCGGCACGTATTCCTGCGTCATCGTCAGGTCCGATGCCGCGGCCACATCGCGGTGGGCGTAGGTCGCCTTGTCGAAGCGCAGCACTGTCGTCCCGCGGCTGGCGAGCCCCCAGGCCAGGTCCTTGAGCGGTTTGTTCGGCCCGCTGGTCTCGTCGCGGTCGAACGGCCCACCACCGGCGAGCAGCACCACGCCGGGGCCGGGAGCCTGCCCGCGGGGGACGCTCACCGTGCCCGACACCGCGAGCGGGCCGGTGCCGACGGTGACCTCGTGCTCGCTGAAGCGGCCGGGCTCGGCATAGGGCGGTGGCATCCAGGAGAGTTCTGAGCCAGTCATGGACTCTGTCGCAGCGCCGTCAGGCATCCCATCACAACCTTTCTCAAGGAATGCGAACGGTAGCACGGCGTGAGATCATTACGGGATGGATGCTTTCGAACTCTTGGCCCACCCGGTGCGGTTGCGAGTGGTTCATGCGATGTGCGGCGGCAGGGAGCTGACCACCGCCGAGCTGTGCGACCGCATTCGGGACGTCTCGAAGGCCACGGTCTACCGGCACGTCGACCTGCTCGCAGCCGGTGGGGTCCTGGAAGTCGCCCTGGAGCGACGCGTGCGCGGCGCGGTCGAGCGCCGCTACCGGCTGCGCCGCGACCGCGCGGGGATCAATACGGACACGGTCAATTCGCTCTCGCTCGACGACCATCGCAGCGCATTCGCCGCCGCTCTGGCGGTCCTGGCGGCCGAATTCACCGCGTATCTCGACCGCGACACGGCCGACCCGATAGCCGACCTGGTCGGCTACCGGCAGCATGCCGTCTGGCTCAGTCCTGGGGAACTGCACGGGATGATCGACGGGATGCGGGAGGCGATCGCCCCCCACCTGGCCAACGAGCCATCACCCGACCGCACGCAGTACCTGATCAGCCCGATCCTCTTCCCCGTCGAAGCGCCGCCGACCGGGACCGGCACCGGTAACACTGCCGCGGGCAGCCAGAGCCTGGGACCCTGTAGCTGAGCAAAGTCCACCACGGTCCCCGTGCCCGGTTTGCCCCGAGGCCCAAGCCGCACGACCAATTCCGCCACCGAGAATGCTGATGCGCCTTCCTACGCATCATCGGTGGTACCGGGGGCCCGCAGCGGGCGCAGGCCGCCAGGCAGATCGGGCCGTTGGAACGAGTACCGGCCGGGCATGTTGACGTGGTGCCGTACAAACGGGGAGAGGCGGGCCACGTCCTCGTCGAGGACGTCGAAATCGTCCGGCAGAACGTGTACGCCTTCCCATCCACCGTGCCCGGCTCCAGGTGCGGAGCCGAAAGGACCAGGCGCCGCCAGGAGCCGACGAGCAGATCGGTGTCGATCTCCTTCGGGCCGACCTTCTTGCGGCCCATCAGGTCCGGCAGCGACTTCAGCGCGCTCAGCACCGGCAGCCCTTCCGGGGTGGCACCGAAGTCGACGACCTTGACCAGGAGCTTGAGGAACGGCCGGACTGTGCCGAACCGGTTGACCAGCATCGCCCGCCACGCCTCGTCCGCATCGGAGTCCAGCGGCGGCGTCCCCCGCCCGGGAAGAGCGACGCCGCATCCGGCGCCGACACAGAATCCGGCTGAAGGCCGCCCTGCTCGGCCGATCGCGCGGCGGGCAGACCAGCAAGGTCCACCTCGCCGCCGACCGCAAGTGCCGCCCACTCGCGCTCATCCTGACCGCCGGACAGGCCGCCGACAGCCCGCAGTTCATCCCCGTTCTCAAGAAGGTCCGGGTCCGCGGCCCAGTCGGCCGTCCTCGCACCCGGCCGGGCGCGGTCGCCGGCGACAAGGCGTACTCGTCCCGGGCCAACCGCGCCTACCTGCGCAAACGCCAGATCAGGCGGTCATCCCGGAGAAGAAGGACCAGGCCGCCAAACCGACCGTTCCGAGACTCGCGGTGCGGCAGCGATCTCCCGGTTCTTCTCCCCGCCTCGAAGCGAGCCACGGCTTCGCGGCGGACACGCTCCCGTGCTGCCCTCTGAGCGTCGGTCAGGCCGCCACCCTGCGAATATCTCACCGCCCAGGACTGCCGAAGCCACCTGCTCGCTACCCGAGGAACAGCCCGACATCACCCAGTCGAGTTCAGTGGTTCAGAGAAGGTGTCAAGGTCAAACCGTCTGCCCCGGAGCGCGCGTGAAACGCGATCCGGTCAGACAATAGTGAACAAAAGGGATGCTCGGCTTGAGGTAATGCAGGAGGAACGGTCATGAGCGAGCGTATGGATGTCGACGCCCACCCTCGGGTCGCGCTGGTGACGGGAGCGACCTCCGGCATCGGCAAAGCGGTCGCGCTCAAGCTGGCCGAGGACGGCTTCGACGTCGTGGTGCATGGCCGTGACCCCGCTCGCGGGGCAGCGACGGTCGAGGCGATCGAGAAGGCAGGACCCGGCGCGCGGGCCGGCGGTCACGGCGGTCACGGGCGGTTCGTCGCGGCCGATCTGAGCGTCGCGGCCGATGTCGAGCGACTCGCCACGGAGGCGGGCCGAGTCGACGTGCTGGTGAACAACGCCGGTATCGGGTGGTTCGGCGCCACAGCGGACCTCGCCCCGGACACGTTCGACACGATGTTCGCGACCAACGTGCGTGCCGCCTACTACCTGGTGGCGGCACTCGCGCCCGGCATGGCCGAGCGCGGCACGGGCAACATCGTCAACCTCGGCAGCATGGCAGGACAGATCGGACTGGACGGCGGTGCCGCCTACAGCGCGACGAAAGCCGCGCTCGCGGCACTCACACGCGCGTGGGCAGTGGAATTCAGCCCCAGCGGCGTACGCGTCAACACCATCGCCCCCGGCCCGGTGGTCACGGCGGCGGCACCCGAACTCGTCGCGCGACTGGGCACCACCACTCTGCTGAACCGGCCGGCGCAGGCCGACGAGATCGCCGAGGTCATCGCGTTCTTGGTGTCCCCCAAAGCCGGCTACATCACCGGTGCCGTGATCCCGGCGGACGGCGGGCGTAGTGCTGTCTAGGTGTATTGCCCTGTGAGCGTCCCCGCGTGACCGCATAGGAGCAGTAATTGATGTGCCCGAGCCTTCGAGTGGCCGGCCGAGGTGACGCCGGGGCTGCGTGGCCGTATCGAGGTGGCGGGTCTCCCAGTGGCACACGCCCGCCGATGGTTCCCGACCCACATGGTCCGCTGCCCTCGCGGCCCCTTCCCGATGGCGTCACGATCCGGCCCTGGACGCTGACGACCCCGCCCTGCCCGCCGTACTCGCCTGGAAGCTGCCTTCGTCCAGTGGCTCGGTCCTTATGGCCGACCCGAAATAGGCTTGCCGCATGGTGCGGAGCAGCGCGGAAGATGTCGACGGGTACCTGGCCGAGGTGCCGGAGGAGCGCAGAGATGCCCTGGCCGGGCTGCGGCGGCTGTGCCGGGCGGAGCTCAGGGGATTCGACGAGGTCATGGCGTACGGCATGCCCGCCTATGAGCGGGACGGTGCCGCCGAGATCGCCTTCGCGAGCCAGAAGCAGTACATCTCCTTCTATCTCATGCGTGGCGATGTCCGGGAGGCGTTCGAGGAGCGGCTGGCCGGACGGGACATGGGCAAGGGCTGTCTGCGCTTCCGTAAACCGGAGCACATCGATTTCGATCTGGTGCGAGACCTGCTGAGGGCTACCGCCGCTGCCCCGGGCACGGTCTGCTGACGCCCCGGAGGAGAGGGAACGTCCGGTGTTGGCCAAGGTCCGGCATCGGTGTTGTGCCCGACCCTGCTCGTGCCCGTCCCGGCGTTGAACGCCCGCGTGATCGCATCCCTCACCCTGCTCGGCCAGCGGCTCATAGGGTGTATCGTGATTTGCCTAATAGGATTAGGTAGATGCATAGTCGACTATGGTCGATGGGAGGATGGTCATGGCAAGAGCTGGGCTGACCGCGGAACGTCTGACACAGGCGGGGGCGGAACTGGCCGACCAGGTCGGCTTCGACAAGGTGACCGTCTCGGCGCTCGCCCGGCGGTTCGGTGTCAAGGACGCGAGTCTGTACTCGCACCTGAAGAACTCCCAGGACCTCAAGACCAGGATCGCTCTGCTGGCCCTGGCGGAACTCGCCGACCGGGTCGCCGCCGCCGTGGCCGGGCGGGCCGGCAAGGACGCCCTGTCGGCCTTCGCGAACGCCTACCGCGATTACGCCAGGGAGCACCCCGGCCGCTACGCCGCGGCACGGCTCAGGCTCGACCCGGAGACGGCGGCGGCCAGCGCCGGCGGCAGGCACGCGCAGATGACGCGGGCGATCCTGCGGGGCTACGACCTCACGGAGCCGGACCAGACCCACGCGGTCCGGTTGCTGGGCAGTGTCTTCCACGGCTACGTCAGCCTGGAGACGGCAGGAGGCTTCAGCCACAGCGCCCCCGACTCGCAGGAAAGCTGGTCGCGGGTCCTGGACGCTCTCGACGCCCTCCTGCGGAACTGGCCCGCACCATGAACCCGGCCGTCACGGCGGCCACCGGCCGCCGGCCCGCAGCCGTGGCCCTCGGCACGACCGAACGACTCGGACATCTTGATCGACAGGCGGAGCAATGAACACCACGCACAACTGGATCACCACACCCATCACCGCGGACATCCTGCGCGGCGCCCTCGACCTGGAGCACACCGCGCACGGTGTCCTGCCGCACCGGCTGCCCGCCCGGGCCCGCGCCCAGTGCTCCGACGGACAGCTCGCCATGGCCGAGTCGCAGCCCTCAGGCGTCCGGCTGGCCTTCCGTACCGGGGCCACCGCCATAGAGCTGGACGTGCTGCCCACCAAGCGGGTCTACGTGGGTGCCCCGCCGCGCCCTCACGGCGTGTATGACCTGCTGGTCGACGCCCGCCTGGCCGGCCGGGCCGGCGTGACCGGTGGCAACACCTTGACCATCGACATGACCACGGGGACCGCCGAGCACCGGCCGGGCCCTGTCGGCACCCTCCGCTTCACCGACCTGTCCGACGACGTCAAGGACATCGAGATCTGGTTGCCGCACAACGAGACCACCGAACTCGTCGCCCTGCGCACCGACGCTCCCGTCGAGCCCGCACCGGACCGGGGCCGCAAGATATGGCTGCACCACGGCAGTTCGATCAGCCACGGCTCCGACGCCGCGAGCCCCACCACCACCTGGCCGGCGCTGGCCTCCTCCCTCGGCGGTGTGGAGCTGATCAATCTGGGGCTGGGCGGCAGCGCCCTGCTGGACCCGTTCACCGCCCGCGCGCTGCGGGACACCCCCGCCGACTTCATCAGCGTCAAGCTCGGCATCAACCTGGTCAACGCCGACCTGATGCGGCTGCGTGCCTTCGCCCCCGCCGTCCACGGCTTCCTCGACACCATCCGTGAAGGCCACCCCACCGCACCGCTGCTGGTCGTCTCGTCCATCCTGTGCCCCATCCACGAGGACACCCCGGGCCCCAGCGTGCCGGACTTCAGCGACGTCAGTGAGGGGAAGCTCCGGTTCCGGGCCGCGGGCGACCCCGCGGAACGGGCCGCCGGGAAGCTGACGCTCAAGGTCATCCGGGACGAACTGGCCCGCGTCGTGGAGCAGCGGGCGGCCGAGGACCCGAACCTGCACTACCTGGACGGCCGTGAACTCTACGGCGAAGCCGACGCCGCAGAGTTGCCGCTGCCCGACCAGCTCCACCCGGACGCCGCCACCCACCACCGCATCGGTGAACGTTTCGCCGAGCTGGTCTTCGCGCCCAACGGGCCCTTCGCGGACCGCACCGCCTGACACCGGCCGCCGCGTGCCCGGCATGATCCGAACGAGAGGCTTTGGGCGCACGAGGCGTCTCAGGATCGTGTCAGCGAAATCTCAGGCTGTTCCAGCAGAATCATGAGCACCGGAGGGAACGGGGGAGACCCCGCCCCGAGGTGGGGAGAGGTACCCGAAGCGGCCCAACGGGGTTCCTGGGAAACCTGGACCGGGTGAAAGCCCTCGCAGGTTCGAATCCTGCCCTCTCCGCACAACGGCGGCCCGGCCGCCGCCCGATGAGGGTGGCGCTGCCGGGCCGCGGGCACCGGGAAGGCGAGGCGCGAACGCACCTCGCCTCCCCGGCCTTCAGGCGTTCTCGCGCCAGACCAGGACGGCTGTCACGGCCAGCAGCGCGATCGCCGCGATATCGATCCGTGCCACCCGCATCGTCGCGTCGTTGAGCGCCGGCGTGGAGTACGAGAGCAGCAGGAACGAGCCCATACTGACCGCGCCGCCGATGAGCGCGGGGACCCGCATCGACGGGATGAACGCCGCGCAGAGCAGGGCGATTCCGACGAGTCCCAGTAACACCGCGCGATGCCGCAGAAGCACCGTCAGATCAGCGGAGTCGGGCCCGTCGATCGACACTCCGTACGCGGTCGCGATCTGGGACGGCGCCAGTGCCACGACTCCGGGCAGGAGGTTCACCGCACCGACGACGACGAACAGTGCGGTGGTGAGTCGGTCGGTCCACATGTTTTTTCCGTTCAACCAGAGGTAAGAGGAAGGGATGATCGGGGTGTTGGTTAGCATGCCCGCATGCGACCGGCGCTGCTTTCAGAAACGTGCCGTGACCAGGCCGCGTTGTGGTTGTGGCCGGGGCACGCGCTGTACGTCGGACCGTCCTTCGAACTGGACGTCCACTCCGGGGCGGTGAGCTGTCTGGCGGTCGGTGTCGACGGGGAGTTCACGGTCCGGCTGGAGCATGGCCCGGCCCATGTCGTCCGTACGGCACTGGTGGCGGCGCGGGTGCGGCACCGGATCGTCGCCGACGGGGGCCGGATGGCCTTCTGCTACCTGGACCCCGCGTCCGCGCGTGAACGGGCGTGCCGCCGGTTGATGAGCGGTGGCGCCGAACTGGCCTGGGACCACGAACACGAGCGCGAACTGACCTCGCTGGCAGCCCTGTTGGAGCGGGACGTGCCGCTGCCGGCGGTCCGGCGGTGGCTGGAGCTCGCCGGACCCGACGGCCTTTCGGGCCGCCGGGACCCGCGCGTCCAGCAGGCGACCCGCCGGCTCTCCGAGAAGTCCGGACAGCGGCTGCCGGCCACGGAACTGGCGGCGGAGGCCGGTCTGTCCGTCTCGGCTTTCCTCCGGCTGTTCCGGGCCGAGACGGGCACGACGTTCCGTCGGTACCGGATGTGGACGCGCATGGTGCGGGTGGCGACTCTGCTGGACACCTGGCCCGATCTGAGCACGGCGGCCGTCGAGTCGGGCTTCGCCAGTCCGTCCCACTTCAGCAGCGCGTTCCACGCGATGTTCGGCCTGCGGCCCAGCAGTCTGTTCTCCTCTCAGCTGACGATCAAAGCCGCCGAACAGGCCGGTCAGGCGGGTCAGCCGGGTCAGGACCAGGAGACCCGGCCTCACGGTGTGCGGCGGGCTTCCCGGTCCATGCCGTTCAGATAGGCCCGTAGAAGTCCTCTGGCCGGGCGCGCGGTGAGCGGGACCCGTGGGGCCCGGTCGCGGTGCCAGGGGTAGTGGGCGGGTCCCCAGGTCTCCGAGGGCGCTTCGACGAGGGACTTCGCGACATGTGATCCATGGGCCACCGACATGGCCAGGCCATGGCCGCAGCAGCCACCGACGTACCACACATCCGGATGGCCGCCGACGCGCCCGACGACCGGAAGGTCATCGATGGTCATGCCTATCTGTCCCGACCAGCGGTGGGTGACCGGTACTTCGGCGAGACCGGGGTGCAGACGGCGCAGCCGCTCCTCCAGCCAGGACCAGGTGGCGGTGCGCAGCGCGGTGGCCCGGTCGGCGCGCAGGCCCGGCAGATGGACGGCCCTGCCGCCGCCCACCACCAGGCGGCCGTCGTGGGTGAGACGGAAGTACGGCGCCAGGGACATGCTGTCGACAAGGGACGTTCCGGTACGGCCCCCCAGCGCTTCGCGGGCCTCGGGACCGAGCGGGGCGGTGGCGATGGCGTGCACCTGGAGGGGCAGGACCGTGCCGACGGGCAGCCCGAGCGGTCCCGCCGCCGCGTTGACGGCCAGAACGGCCTTGCGGACCCGGAGCGTACCGCTGGGGAAGAGCAGTTCGGTGGGCCTGCCGCCAGCGCCGGGGTGCACGCCGCGCAGGGGACTGTCGTCATGGAAACGGACGCCCTTCGCGGCGCAGGCGGCCGCCAGCGCACCGCTCAGCGCGGCCGGGTCGAGGGTGGCGGCGGAGCGGTGGAGCAGCCCCGCGTGGTACGGGACATCCAGGCGCTCGCGGATGTCGGCGGCCGACAGCACGGGGACGTCCAGGCCGAGCGCCTGATACGTGCGCGCCTGCCGGGCGAGGGACGCCAGGCCGGAAGCGGTACGGGTCGCCACGATCTGCTCGCCCGCACGCAGCCCGCACGGCGCGCCCAACTCCTCCGTCAGCGCGATCACCCGCTCCACCGCGGTGACGGAGGCCAGATACATGCGCCGCGCCATGGAAGGGCCGAAGCGGCGGGCGGCCCGGTCGATGGCCGGACCGACCCGGGGCCCGAGGAGGCCGGTGCCCCGGCCGCTGGCACCGGCCGCCGGATGCCGGGCGTCCACGACGACGACATCCAGTGCGGGATCGCGCTCGATCAGGTGGTAGGCGGTGGACAGGCCGGCCAGCCCGGCTCCGACCACGGCGACGTCGGCGGTCAGCCCACCGGTCACCCGCGCGGCAGGCGTGCCGCCGGTGGCCCGGCCGGGGGAGTCTCCGGGGGAGGCGTCGGATGCCCAGCAGGGCTCCTCCCGTACCGGGGCCGTCACCGCTTCCCCCCTTCCGCCAGGGTGCGGAAGGCGCGGTCGTGCCAGATCAGGGGCCGCCCGCCGGCCGTGTGCAGGGCGGCCACCCGCCCGACGACGAGGCAGTGGTCGCCGTACGCGCGCACCTCCTCGGTCCGGCAGACCGACCAGGCGAAGGTGTCGGCGAGCACGGGTACACCAAGCACCTCCTCGTACGATTCGGCGGCGAACCGCTCGGCGGGGGTGGCGGTGGAGAACAGCCGCGCCCGGCCGCTCTGTTCCTCGTGCAGCAGGTGCACCGCGAAGGCGGAACCGGGCCGGATCGCGGCGAGCGTACGCGAGGTGTGGGACAGGCAGACGAGCAGCAGCGGTGGGTCGGCCGAGAGCGAGGTGACCGTCGAGACGGTCGTTCCCACCGGCCCGTCGTCCGAGGGCGCCGTGACCACGGCGATGCCGGAGGCGAGGCCGGCGTAGAAGTCCAGGCAGAGTTGGGCGCCGGGAACGGACGTCTGATCCACTTCCGGCCCGCCGGTACGCGCACCGGCTATGACGGGCTGCATCATGGGGCTCCTTCCTGTCCGGTTTCTTGTCTTCTGTTCCAGTGACCCGGATGTTCCAGCGACCCGGAGGCGGGACTGCGGCCAGGCGGGACTTTCGAAACACGACCTAGCGGCCGGACTCCAGAGCGTCCCGCAGTGCGACGAGCGTGGTGCGCATGGTCGCCCGGTTGCGGGACCTGCGGCGTACGACGCCGGTCACCAGCGGGGTGACGGCCGTGAGTGCCATGCCGAACGGGCCGGAGCGACGGTCCCGCCACTCCTCGTGCACCTCGCATCCCTCGGGCAACGGCGTGAAGCGGTACGTCCAGCCCGCCACCGCGATACCGAGGAAGCTCACATGGAACGCGAAGGTGCGACCGGGATCGGCCTCGACCACCTGGCACAGGGTGGGCCACGGCAGCCACCGGGCGCGGTTGCGCCCGATGAAGCGCATGCCCGTCCTGGCCGGGCCGCCCCGTCCGATGATCCACGCGCCACGGCACTCCGGGCTCCACTCACCCATCCGAGCCACATCGCTGACCGCCGCGTAGGCGGTCTCGGGCGGCACTTGGATGACGATGCTCTCGGATATCCGTGAGGGGGAGTCGGACTCCGGTGGTATCGCGGCGGTCTGGTCGGTCACTACGGGGCCGTCCCTTTCATGCTGACCGTACTTTCGGCTTGTACGGGTACGGGTGTGTCGTCGGTGGTGTCATGCCTGGCGAAGGCGGGTCCCGGCGCGTGCTCGCGACCCGGCAGCCACCAGTTCCAGCGGCTCATCAGACGCATGGACGCCGGGACGACCAGGAGCCGGATGACCGTCGCGTCGAGCGCGATGGCCAGGGCCATGCCCAGGCCCAGCTGCTGCATGGGCAGGATGCCGGTGAACGCGAAGGCCGCGAAGACCGCGACCATGAGGACCGCCGCGCCGGAGATCAGCGGCATGGTGGAGGACATGCCGCGCGCCACGCTGCCGATGCCGTCCCCGGTGGCGAGGTAGTCCTCGCGTACCCGGCTGAGCAGGAAGACCTCATAGTCCGTGCTGAGGCTGAACAGCAGGGTGACCAGCAGTACGGGGACGAAGTTGGTGAGGTGGCCGTCCACGTCGAAGCCGAACAGCCCGCTTCCCAGACCGTCCTGGAAGACCAGGACAAGCACCCCGTAGGTGGCGCCCACGGAGAGCAGGTTCATGGCGATGGCCTTGAGCGGCAGGAACAGGGAGCGGAAGGTGAGAAGCAGCAGCAGATAGATGACGGCGAGCATGGTCGCGATGACCGGCACCAGCCTGTCCTCGATCACCTTGTTCGCGTCGACGCCCTCGGCGGTCTCCCCGCCGACGTTCACCCGCCAGCCTCCGCCGCCGGCCGTGAACCCGGCGGCCGCGGCGCGTACGGACGTGAGCAGGTCCCGCACCGAGCCGGAGGAGGCGGTGCCGTCGCCCACCACCTCGATGAGCGCGGTCCTGCCGTCCCGGGACACGAAGTGCCCGACCGTGCCCCGGGCGTCGGCGGGCAGCCGGTCCAGCGAGGTCAGGACCGCGAACGGCCGGTCCTGGCCTGCCTGTCGGAGCGTGCCGACCGCCGAGTCGGTCCGTACCACCCCGGGCAGTGCGGCGACGGCGTCGTGGAACCGCAGCAGCTTCGCCACATCCGCGTCGGAGCGCCGCTGGAGTGGTTCGCGCGACTCGACGACCACCTGGAGCGGGGCCGCGCTGCCCACCCCGAACTCGTCCCTGGCCGCGTCGTACCCCTGGCGTACCGCCGCGTCCGCGGGCACGACCCGGGCGTCCGGGGTGAAGGTGTCCAGCCGCACGGCCGGGACGGCGAGCGCGGTCAGTGCCGCGACGCCGACCACCAGGAACAGCACGGGACGGCGCATGACCGCGTGGGTCACGGCGATCCAGCCGCCGCCGGACCCAGGGCCTTTCGTGTTCACCTCGCGGCGGCCGACCCGGCCCCACTCGATCCTGGCCCCCAGCAGATGCAGCAGTACGGGCAGCAGCAGCACACTGGTCAGGACGGAGAAGGCGACCACGACCACGGCGCCGAGAGCCATCGACTGGATGACGCTCAGATCCACCAGGAAGAGGGTGGACATGGCGGCCACGATGGTGATGCCGGAGGCCACGACGGTCTCGCCCGACGTACGCAGCGTGCGCGCGAGCGCGTGCTCGCGGTCCTCCCGGGAGAGCGGGCCGCCGCCGGGAGGCAGCTCACTCTTGAAACGCATGATCATGAAGAGTGAATAGTCCACGCCCACGCCGAGACCCAGCATCGTGGCGGCGTTCTGTACGAACACCGAGAGCTCGGTCCGCCGGGCGACGACGGCGAGCACCGCGAGGGCGAAGACCACCGAGGTGACCCCGACCAGCAGGGCGGCGAGCGCGGCCGCCACGCTGCGGAAGAGCAGCAGCAGAACGAGGAGGATCAGCGGCAGGGTGACCAACTCGGCGAGGATCAGCCCGCGTTCGCTCAGATGGTTCACCTCGCCCCACAGCGCGGCCTGGCTCACCAGGGACACCCGCAGCCCCCGCGGCTCGTACTCCTGGCTGAGCTTGTCCTGGATGTCGGGCAGCAGGCGGCGGGCGGTGCCGTCGTCCAGCTCGGAGCCGACACGGACCAGCGCGGTCCGGTCGTCGTCGCCGAGGAAGGCGGCGCGCGCCCGGTCACCGGTGAGCGTGGTGTATCCGTAGCCGCCCGTGGCCTTGAGGTCGTCGTCCCGGAGCACGGCCTCGGCGGCGTCCCGTACCCGCGCCTCGAAGGCGGGATCGCCGGCCCGGTACCGGGTGTCCTCGACCACGAGGGTCAGGGAGGTGGCGCCGCGTCCGTCGAACCCCTCGGTGAGCCGCTCGGCGGCGACGGCGGAGCCGGAGCCCGGCACGTACCACCCACCGCCGCTGAGCAGACCGGGCAGCGAGGCGGCCCCCTGGCCGGCGACCACGAACAGCAGCAGCCACAGGACGGCGAGCGGCACCCGGTGACGACTGGTCACGCGGGACAGACGCGTGGGTAACCGGCACCCACCACGCCCGGCGGACCCCGACGAGCCGGTCGCCTCGTCCGACGGCCCGCCCGAAGCCCCCTCCGAAAGCCCGCCCGAAGCCCCGTCCGACGGCCCGCCCGAAACCCCGCGGGCAGAGTCCTCCACCTGTCCCTCGCGGGCCGGGTCGCGACGGTCTCTCATGCGCGGATCGCGATTCCGTGTTCGCGGTCGTCCGTCAGAATCTCCATCAGCGCGCGGTTGCTCGTGGTGAGACGTTGGCGCCTGCCGGTCGCCTTGTTGATCATCTCCAGCTCACAGCTGCCGATCTTGGTGTTCAGGCAGTGCTTGATGCCGCCGGGAGGGTTGTAGTAGTTGAGCCCGACGAAGTCCTCGGGCGCCGCGGTGAAGCGGCCCCGGATGGCGACGGTCTCGTCGGAACTGGTGAAGTCCCAGTAGAAATAGCCGAAGTCGGCCTTGGCCTTGAGCGCCTGACGGGGCGCGGACAGGGAGTACTCACGCTCCTCGTGGCGGAGCACCAGGAAAGTGATCTTCGGCGTCTTGACCGGGCCCACCAGCTTCGTACGGCCGGTGACGATCTCCAGGAAGCTGTCCGGGTGCTCGTCGAACCCGGCCACCTGACCGAAGGCGTAGTGATCGGTGTGCCGGCTGCCCCAGTTGTGGTTCTGGCTGCCGGTCCAGCCGTCGACGTCGATCGTCTCGCCATCGACCGTGAGCTTGCCGCTGTAGCTCGCCAGCGGGACCCCGACCAGGCTCTTGGCCTTGGGGAAACCTCCGGTGTACATGCCCGGCGGCAGCAGGAGCAGCGGCGGCTCGGTGCCCTCGTACGTCAGGTCCCAGCCGATGTGCCCGTTGGTGCCGGCCGCCTCGCCCTTCAGGGCGCCCGTCTCCAGGACCCGGTCGTTCACCCGGGCGGCGAAGGAGTCGGGGCTGAAGTGGCAGTCGGAGATCGGGTATTCCTCCTTGGCCACCACATGACGGCCGGTCGTCCCGTCGAAGTAGATGGCCCACAGCTCACCGATGGCGGCCTGGGGCATGCCGGCGGGACTGAAGATCGTGTACCGGATCCAGAAGGCCCGGGGCTCCGTCGGGTGGTTGCCCCGCTGGTAGAAGCTCTCGTAGTGGCCGGCCTCCTGGCCCGGACGGTACTGTGTCCAGTTCAGGCGCTCCGCGTCCGCTGTGCTGGGGTCCAAGTTCATCGGGTCCGTCTTCCCATCCGATACCGGTACTTGTTGTGCGTTGTGCGTTGTGCTGTGCCGCGCCGTGCTCTGCCGCGCCGTACGCGTGGTGGCGCCCCGCGCCGGTGCACCACCCTTACGGAGCGCCGAGCGCTCCCGTACGCGCGTGCGCGGTCATCGACATTCCGTAGCGCGGCCGCAGGGTGATCGACGCCTGGTTGACGACCCGATGCGCCGGCACATGCCGGAACTCGTAGCGCCGTACCAGTGCGGCGAGCAGCAGATGTGCCTCCATCAACGCGAAGTGCTTGCCTATGCAGAGATGCGGACCCGCGCCGAAGGGCATATGCGCGAAGCGGTGCCGCCCCTTCTTGCCCTCGGCGGAGAAGCGGTCCGGATCGAAACGCTCCGGATCGGTCCAGTGCCGCTCATGGCGGTGGATGTTGTAGAGATTGACCAGCAGCCGTGAGCCGGCCGGCACGCTGTGGCCCCCCAGCACGGTGTCCTTGAGCACCAGCCTGGGCACGATCGGCGCCGACGGGTACAGCCGCAGCGCCTCCTCGAAGACCTGGAGGGCGTACGGCATGGCCGCCAGGTCGTCCATGGTGGGCATACGGTCGCCGAGGACGTCGTCCACCTCGTCCTGCACCCGGCGCAGTGCCTGGCGGTTGCCGGAGAGCAGATAGAAGGCCCAGGTGAGGGTGATCGCGGTGGTCTCGTGTCCGGCGCCGAAGGTGGTGATGACCTCGTCCCGCACCTCGCGGTCGCTCATGCCCTCGCCGGTGTCCGCGTCCCGTACGTCCAGCATCATGTCCAGCAGATCGGGCGGCCCTTCACCGCGCGGGACACCGTCGGCGGCCGCCTTGCGGCGCTCCGCGATGATCCCGTACGTCATCGTGTCGATCCCCTTCATCACCTCCTGGAAGCGGCGGTTGCGCGGTGTGGGCCACTGGGTCGGCGGGCTGAAGGGGTTCTGCAGCCGGTCGAAGGCGTAGTTGATGGCGACGTCGACGGCCTCCGGGCTGATGCCGTCCCGGGTCTGCTCGACATCGGTACTGAACATGCACCGGCTGACGATGTCGAGCGTGACCCGCATCATCTCCTCGTGCACGTCCACCACATCGCCGCTCCGGTAGGCGGCGGCCATGTGGTCGACCTGCCGTACGGTCGACTCCGTCATCGAGTCGAACATGCGGGCGATGGCCTGCTTGGTGTAAATGGGCTGCATCATGCGCCTGTTGCGCATCCAGCTCTCGTGGTCGTCACTGGTGAGCAGGCCCTCACCGAGGATCAGCCGGAGCGGATTGTCCGGGCCGAGCTTGCCGTAGGTCGCGCTGTCCGTAAGGACCTCACCGGCCAGCTCGGCGCTGGAGACGCCGTGGACGACGACCGGACCGAGGCGGTAGCGGACCAGATCGCCGTGGTCGCGCCAGCCCTGGTGCATGGCGTCCAGGATGTCCTTGCGGAAGTCGAGCACGCTCCCCAGCACGGGCAGCCCGCGCGCCTCGGGCGCCGAGGGGGTCGCGGCCCAGGACGGGGACGAGGACGGGGACGGGGACGGAACGGTGGCGGCGGTGCCGCGTGATGTCGTCATACGAGTGTCCCTCCCCTTCACTTCCGGGCCAGGGCGCAGACCCAGCCGAACGAGCGGGCCGGCTCCGCGACGTACCGGGCGTCCCGGAAACCGGCCTTGCCCAGCATGTCCACCAGATCGGCCCCCGAGAGGATGCGCAGGCCCTCGCGCTCGGAACGCTCGGTGAACCGCCGCCCGAGGAGACGTTGTTTCGCCGTGGGCCTCTCGGCGGCCTCCCGGCTCATCTCCAGGGTGATCGACACCTGCCCGCCGGGCTTGAGCACCCGGTACGCCTCGCTGAGCCCACGCATCGGGTCGGGCCAGAAGTAGAACGTCTCGATGGCGCTGACCTGGTCGAAGGAGGCGTCGCCGTACGGCAGCTCGCCCGCGTCGCCCCGCTTGATCTCCACCCGTCCCGCGGCGACGCCGTCGACATTGCGCAGTACGGACTGACGGACCATCTCCGTGGAGTAGTCCACTCCGGCGACGAACCCCCCACTCGCCTGCTCCGACAGCAGCTTGACGGCCATTCCGCCGCCACAGCCGATGTCCAGCACACGCTGGGAACGCCGTACCTCCATGTGCTCGATCGCCCACACGGTGAGCGTACGGTGCTGCTTCGCCATCACATGGCCGATCAGCCGACCGGCGCGCCCGTTCGGCTGCCGGAAGTTGTCCTCCACCAACTCCAGCGGCCTCTTCAGCAGTTTGTCGATCATCCGGACTTCCCTTCGCGATTCGCAACGTCTCGGGTGGTGCCACGGAATGGGCCGCCGGCACCGGAGGGCGGGCCCGGCGACTTCCGGGAATGGGTACGCGGGCCACGGCGCGGACAGCGAGCGGCACACCGGTGTCCCGTCCGCCTGACGGCCCTGGGCGCGGTCCCCCGGCCAACGGGGACGGCGCCGCGGCACGGCATCGGACGGTCGGCGGAAAGGGCCGGATTCGAACCTGCGCGGGCCCGGGGCCTGTCCGGCCCCGGAGGCGTACCGGCCGCCGCTGCCGCCGCGCCATCGATGCTGCCGCAGCTTCCTGAGATCGCGCTGAGATCTTCCTGAGACCGCTCGGCGCGCCCCGGACGTGGGCAAATCGATGGAGTGGAGCGGAATCGAAGCGGGCAGCAAGGAAGGGTTCAGAACGAGGGGAGCACCATGGACGACACGACCGAACAGCGAATGTCCCGTGTCCACGAGGGGGCGGACCCGCGGTGCCTGCGGCCCGGCGAGGCCGGAGAACTCCTCGCCGGGGCCCCGTGGCGCCGCTTGGTGGTGCTGGGCGACATCGCGGTGGAGCGGGCCGCGGAACAGGTCGAGGGATACGGACCGAGGCCCTGGTACGACAGGGTCGCGACGGCCCTGGGTGACGCCGCCGAGGGCTTCGCGTACCTCAACCTCCTCGGCCGGCGGGAACTGCGCGCCGCGCAGGTGCGCTCCGGGCAACTCCCGGCCGCGCTCGCCTTCCGGGGGGACCTCGCGCTGGTCTGCTGCGGCACCGCGTACACACCGGACGAGACGCTCGCCATGAACGGACCGACCGCCGAACTGGTACGGATCGTCGCGCCGTTGCGCGACGCCGGCTACGACGTCGCGCTGCTCGGCTCCTACCGGTTGGCCGACTGGCCCGGACTGCCGGCCGGCCGCCGGGAACAGGTGGCCGAACAGCAGAAACGGATGTCCGAACAGGCCAGAGCCGTCGCCCTGCGCCATGGCACGCTCTACATCGACCTCGCGTCCCACTGCTCCGACCCCGGGACGGCGGCCGTGTGGAGCCGCGACCGGGCGCGGCCGAACAGTCTCGGCCACGCGGTCGCGGCCGCTGCCGTGGTGCGTGCCCTCGGCGCTCGGACGGCCGCCGCCGTGTCCACGGCCGGGGCCGACCACGGACCGGTCACGCCCTGGTGAACAGCAGTACGGCATTCTGACCGCCGAACCCGAAGGAGTTGCTGACGGCCACCTCGGCGCGCAGATCGCGCCCCGCCTTGAACACCATGTCCAGTTCCAGTTCCGGATCCAGGCTCTCCAGGTTGGCGGTCGGCGGGATGTGGCCCTCTTGGAGGGCCAGCGCCGTCACCACCGCCTCGATGGCCCCGGCCGCGGCCAGGGAGTGGCCCACCACGCCCTTGACGGAGGTGACGGCGGGCCGCTCCCCGAGCACCCGGCGGATCATGCGGGCCTCGGTGGCGTCGTTGAGTACCGTCGCCGTGCCGTGCGCGTTGACATGGTCCACCTCGCCGGGGCCGACCCCGGCGTCGCGCAGCGCGGCGCGCACGGCGAGTTCGGCGCCCCCGCCGTCCGGATCAGGGGCGGTCGCGTGGAACGCGTCGGCGGAGGCGCCGTACCCGCTGACCATGGCCCGGATCGTGGCTCCGCGCGCCCTGGCGTCCTCGGCGCGTTCCAGGACGAGTACGGCCGCGCCCTCGGCCGGCACGAAGCCGTCCCGGTCGGCGTCGAAGGGACGGGAGGTGGCGGACAGATCGTCGCGCCGGCCGGCCAGGGCCCGCATCTGGCCGAAACCCGTGATCAGCGAGGGGACCAGGGGCGCCTCGGTGCCCCCGGTGATCACCACGTCGCAGGCTCCGCTCCGCAGCAGTTCGCGCGCCATGCCCACCGCGGTGGTCCCGGAGGCGCAGGCCGTCGCCGTCACCAGGCTGGGGCCACGGGCGCCGAACATCATGGAGACATATCCCGCGCACATGTTGGGCGACAGCATGGGGACGAGCAGCGGGGAGACCTTGCGTGCCCCGCGTTCCAGCAGCACCTTGTGCTGTTTCTCCCAGGTGGTGGCGCCGCCGATGCCGTTGCCGAGGATGACACCGACCCTGGTGGCGTCCCAGGAGTCCCGGTCGAGGCCGGAGTCGGTGACCGCCTCATGGGCGGCGACCATGGCCAGCTGGCTGCTGCGGTCCAGCCGCCACGCCTGTTTGCGTTCGATGAGCCCGCTGGGGTCGAAATCGGTGACGGCGCACGCGAAGTCGGCGGGTATGCCGGCGAGCGCCGGTACGTCGGTGGCCGCCGTACCGGCCCCGGCACGGATCCGCTCCCAGCTCCGCTCCACCCCGACCCCGGCGGCGGTGACCATGCCGATTCCGGTGATCGCGGCGTCGAACGGGGCCCGTGCCGGGGCGGTCGTCGGTGGACGGCCGCCCATCAGACGGTGGCCAGTTTGCCCGAGATGAGCTCGGCGGCCTGTCCTACGGTCGAATCGGGGCCCAGCTCGCTGTCTTCGAGCGGTACGTCGAACTCCTCCTGGGCGGCGACGGAGAGCTCCACGAGGGCGAGGGAATCGAGTTCGAGGGCGCTGAGCGTACTGGTCGGTTCGATGCTCTCGGGGTCCAGGCCGAAGGTGCTGGTCAGCAGTTCCAGCAGGCGCTGGTAGACGTCTTCCATGAGGGATTTCCTTCCGGAGCGTAAGCGTTGGTGGGTTCGCCGGTGTCTGGCGCCGGCGGGCGCGTCAGCCGCTCTGCGGCTGCCGGGAGGCGGTGGCCACACCGGCCCCACCGGCCACACCGTCGGCGGGTCCGGGGCGCGCGGCCGGGGCCGCGTCGAACTGGTCGGTGAAGCGGGCGTAGGCGGGATGGGCCACCGGTTCGAAGTCCAGCGCGAAGGGCTTGAGGAAATTGCCGAACAGCGCGCGGTCGCCGAACAGATGGATGGGGATGACCAGCAGCGCCCACTCGGGGCCCCACAGCCAGATCCACGCGAGCACCACGAGCGTCTGGGTGACCAGGCTGTGCATGACGTTGTAGAGCACGTAGTACGCCCGGTGTATGCGCTTGGACGCGCTGCGATGGTAGGCGATCGCCCCCGGGATGTAGCCGATGAGGTCGATATAGGCGAACAACCCGATCGCGGGGAGCCATCTGACCTCGTCGAGATGGGTGAAGAAGAAGACCGCGGCGATCAGCAGCCCGAGCCCGTACTCCAGCCGGATCAGCCGGTAGGTGGTCCGCGTCTCGAAGAGGTTCTTGCCGTCCATCAGCGTGATCCCGACGCGGCGACGACGGGCGCGGCCATCACCTCGGCGACGGCGCGGGCGACCGCCTCGTCGCCGACCACCGAGGCGTTGCCCTCGAAGAGGCTGATGACGACACGGGCGATGGTCTCCTTGAAGACCCGCTCCGCGACCGGGTCGAGAATTCCCGCGAGGCTGGGGATACCGAAGTCGAACTCGGCGCTGAAATCGACCACGCAGTCCTTGCCGTCCGCGACGAGCCGCCACACACCGGCGAACTCCGCGAAGTCACCGTCGATCTGCTCGAAGGTGATGGTCAGGGCTTCCCGGTCGAACCGGTCGGCCTCGGTCCAGCACAGGACGCCGTTACGGAAGTAGACCTCCCAGTCGCTGACTTCCTCCGTCCCGGACTCCTGACGGGACGTCACCGAGCGGATGACGTCGGTGAATTCGGAGTACCGGCCGAACGCGCCGACCTGGTCGAACGCCACCGCCGCGGCGACGTCGTGAACGCGGACCTTCACCTGCACGCTACGCATGGATTTTGTCACCTTCTGCTGTGGGTGCGTACCGGGCGCCCTGCGCTCGGCACGCGCGGTCGACCGCCTCGTAGAAGAAGTCCAGGTCGCTTCTGGTCAGGACCGCCGGCGGGGTGAAGCGCAGGACGAGATGGGAGTTGAGGGAGTGGTTGGCGATGACGCCGTTCATGATCAGCTCGATCAGCAGATCGCCCGCCGGTCCCGGCTCGGCGAACTCGATCCCCAGCAGCAGCCCCTGGCCCCGCACCTCACGCACGGCGTCGCCGTAGTGCGACCGGACGATACGGTCCAGTTCCGGCAGGATCTCGGCGCCGAGGTCGCGGGAGCGGGTCACGAGATCGTCCTCGTGCATCGCCGTGAGCGCCCCGCGTACGGCGGCCATCGCCAGCGGCGCCCCGGAGAACGTGGAGGTGTGCAGATACGGGTCCCGGTCGAAGGCCCTGAACGCCTCGCGGGTGGCGACCACGGCCGACACCGGTACGACGCCCCCGCTGAGCCCCTTGCCGACGAGCAGCACATCGGGGGCGATGTCCTCCCGGTCGGCGCCCCACCAGGAACCCAGCCGGCCCAGTCCGGTCTGGATCTCGTCCAGGACGAGGAAGGCACCGTACCGGTCGCACAGTTCGCGCACCGCGCGCAGATAGCCCGCCGGCGGGAGCACCACCCCGGCCTCGCCCTGCACGGGCTCGACGAACACACACGCCTCGCCGGGGGCCGTCGCCAGCAGCGATTCGAGAGCGGCGGCGTCACCGTACGGCACATGGCTGGTCCGGGGCAGCAGCGGCCGGAACGGCTCCTGGAAGACACTCTTGCCGGTGAGGCTGAGCGCGCCCATGGTCTTGCCGTGATAGCCGTTCTCCATGGCGATGAGCCGGTGGTGGCCACGGGTGCGGGCCAGCTTGATGGCCGTCTCGGCCGCCTCCGCCCCCGAACCGGCGAAGTGCACGCGCTCCAGTCCTCGCGGCGCCACCGACACCAGGGCGTCGGCGGCCAGCGCGACCTGCGGTTCGAGGAAGAGCCGGGTGGCGACGGGGTGGGTGGCCAGCTGCTCGGCGACATGCCGGATGACGGTGGGATGCCGGGCGCCCATCAGGAAGACGCCGTATCCACCGCAGTTCAGGAACCGTTCGCCCGTCGAGGTGGTGACCCAGGCGCCTTCCGACGCCACCTCGATATGCCCGCCGAACAGCTCGCCGAGGGTCGCCCGGCCCTTGCTGAGACGGGCACGGTACAGCCTGCCCAGCTCCGCACGCCCGAGGGCGGGCGCGGTGGCGGGGACGGCAGGGGACACGGTCGGTGGAAGAGTGGATGCGGATGTGGTGGATGCCGATGTCATGGATGTCATGGATGTCATGGGTCTCCCTCGTCAGGTCAGGCGCAGCGGGTGGCCCGCGACGTGGTCGAGGTACGGACCGGTGAAGCTCGACCGCGACGGCGGGTGGAACGACAGACCGTGAGCCGCGCCGGCCAGATAGGCCACGTCGGAAGAGGACATGAAGGCCGTGCCGCCGAGCAGTTCGACGGCCTGGTTCAGCGCGTCGCCCAGCGCGTCCTGGGCGGCGTACCGGGCGACGAGCGTACGGGCCAGCGCCGCGTTGCCGGTCTCGCCGTCCCTGATCATGCGTGCGGTGCCCGCCAGCAGCAGCGCGGCCGTCTCCAGCCGGGTGAGCACCCGGGCGCGGTCGGAGTCACTGCCCCGGCCGGTGTCGACGACCCGCTCGACCAGTCCGCTGACGATGCCGAGATAGCAGGCGGAGATGAGCAGTTCGAACCAGATCAGGCCGACGGTCTGGAGATCGTCCAGGTTCCCGGCGTCGCCGCCCGGCTCGGTGCGCATCAGCAGCTGCTCGTCGACGAAGACGTCCGTGAGCCGCACCTCGTCGCTCTCCGCGCCCGCGAGAGTCCGGCTGCCCCAGAACGGATGGACGCTGATCCCCTCGGTCTCCCGGGGAATCAGCAGGACCGCCATCCTCGGCTCACCGCTGTCGGTCGGCAGCGCCACGCTGGCGGTGAGCAGGTCCATCGAGTGCGACAGACTGCACGGCTTCTTGGCGCCGTTGATCACATAGCCGCCGTCCGCCTTCGACGCCGTCATCATCGGCGAAAGGATGCCCCGGCCGGGCCGGCCCTCCGCGAAGCCCGAGGCGACCAGCAGCCGCTGTTCCGCGATCCCTTCGAGCAGCGCCCACTCCATGCCGCTGCTCTGGACGGAGTCGGCCAGGGTGAACAGGGTCGCCACCGAGAAGTGGTGCATCGTGGTGGCGATCGCCAGGGACGGCGCCTTGGAGGCCAGGGCCCGGACCGCGTCGAGGGCCTGGAGCGGATCGGCTCCCGCCCCGCCGTAGGTCTTGGGGATCAGCAGGCCGGGGCCGCCGGCCGCACGGAAGTGGTCGAGGGCGGGGTTCTTCGGTGCTTCCAGCTCCTCCAGCGGAGTGCCGGCGAGCAGATCGAGCAGGCCGGGCAGGAATGATTCGCACGTCTCGCGTGCGGCTTCCAACGAGCGCATGGATCCCCCTCTGTCTGTTCTGTCGTTCCGGTGTTCTGTCGTGCCGGCTTGTACGGGACTCGACTCGTGACTCGACTCGTACGGGACTCGATTCGTACGGGGCGTGGTCAGCGGCCGGCGGCGGCCTGGAGGGCCTTCCAGGCGCCGAACACCGCTTCGGAGGGACGCGCGCCGGCGGCGACACTCACGCCCTGGATATGAGAGGTGCGCAGGATCGGGTAGTTGGCCTCGCCGAACACGCCCCCGGTGAGTCCGGTCCCGCCGTGGGTCGGCAGATAGGGCAGAAACCCGATGTGGGAGTCGTTCACCTTGAGCAGCCCGCCCTGGGTGATCCGGGTCACGATCCGGTCGACCACCTCGGGGTCCCGTGCCCACGCCGAGTTCCGCAGCCCGTAGGCGTTGCTGTTGACGAAGTCGATGAACCGGTCCAGCAGCACATCGTCGGGGGCGGGCTCCGCCACGATCACCGGCAGCAGCGGGAAGAACGTCTCCTCGCGGACCGCCTGGACCTCCCGGGCCTCCTCAAGACCCCGCACCACCACCACCGTGGGCTCAAGGAAGATCCCGGCCGTGTCGCGCGTTCCGTCCTCCTGGATCGCGTGTCCACCGCACACCAGCTCCGCGCCCCGGTCGAGGGCGTCGCGCAGGCACGAGAAGAACTTCTCGTTGCGCAGCACCGGAGTGAGCAGAACGCCCTCCTGCGACGACCGGCCGGGCCTGATCCGCGCGGCCTTCTCGGCCAGCAGGGCGACCAGTGCGTCGCGGGCGTCCGGGTGGACCACCACCTGGTTGGGGATCATGCACAGCTGGCCGGAGCCGTAGAAGCTCTCCGTGATGGCCTCGGCCGCCAGGTCCAGGTCGGCGTCCTTCCACACCAGCACCACGTCGTTGCCGGCCAGTTCGAGGATCGGCTTCTTGCCCGCCGCGATGCAGCGCTCCTGGAAGCGCATGCCGTTCTCGCTGCTGCCGAAGTACATGATGTCGTCGACGAGCGGGCTCTCCAGCCAGGCGTCCAGCATCGGAGCCGGGTCGCCGCACACCACACCGAGGGTGCCCGGGGGAGCACCCAGCTCCGCCAGCACCGGCGCCACCACCTCCCGCAGTACGTACATGACGCCCAGCGGGGCGCTGCGCGGCGCCCGTACGACGAGGGAGTTGCCGGCCATGATCGCGGTCACGCCGAGCAGCGCGCTGGAGAGCGGCGCGTTCTGCGGGGGATTGAGGCAGACCACACCGTCGGGGCGGCGGCGCACCGAGATCCGCCGCTCGCCGTGCCGGTACTCCTGGAGCATCTGGCTCCGGTAGAAGCCGAGCGACTCGGGCCCGAAGACCTCCAGCGCCCCGGACACCTGCCAGCGGGCCAGCGCCAGCGGATGCCCCTCCTGGACGAGGACTTCGGTGATCCGCTCGGCCTGCTCGGCGAGCCTGCGGTACAGCAGGGTGCCGAACTGTTCGATCCGGGTTTCCGGGGGGAACGCCGCCCAGGGCGCGGCGGCCGCGGCCGCCGCCTCGATCGCCAGATCCGTGGTCCGGCGGTCCGCCCTCGCCACCCGGCCGACGATGGTGGCCGGCAGATTCTCGGCGGGAATGCGGCCGCTCTCCAGCTTCCGCTTCATGGTGAGCGTGGAAAAGGCGTCGTCGAGCAGGGCGTCCGAGTCGACCACGTACACCCAGGCCCCGCTCGGAACGTCCTTTCCGTCAATGAGGGAAAGGTAGGTGGGGATTTCCGGACCTGGTGCTCCGGAATCTTCTTTTCCTGACGCCGAAGGCGTCGCGATATCGCTGCTCACGCAGCCCCTCCGCTCTCCAATTCCCGTCGGACGACGGGAATGTTCGCAGTTCCAAGTGGCGGCTATCACCTTCACAGAGCGCCCTGAAAATCCTCGGAGACGCCGCTGAGACGGCGCTGAGACGGCGCTGAGACGGCCGTTTCAGGGAAATGGAAGAGGGGGTGAGGAGCATGTCCCCCGGGCACCCGGCCCGTAACTCGACGCCTCAGGCAACGGGAGTGAGATGACCACGCGCAGCGGAGAGGTATCCGACGAAGAAGTACTCGAAGTTCTGGAAAAGCTTCGGAAGGACGGCGATAATCCCAGCGCTTTTCTCGCCCTGAACTCCGGTAACGCGTACTTCTCCGATCCCTCGGCGGACGGAGTCGTCGCCTATCGCGAGGCGGGCTCGTATCTGATCCAGTTCGGTGGCGTCCACGCCCCGCCGGAACAGCGGGAGACGCTGCTGCGCGCCTTCCTCGCACACGCGCGCAGGCGGCGCCGCAAGGTCGTCGCCGTACAGGTCCTCACGTCGGACGTCGAGCTGTACGTCCAATGCGGTTTCACGGTCAATCAGGTGGGCTCGTCGTACTCGGTGCACCTGCCCGAATTCGCCCTGCGCGGAACGCGCTTCATGAAACTCCGCAACAAGATCTCGCGGGCGCGGCGCAGTGGTCTGGAGGTGACGGAGGTCTCCCATGAGGAGTGCGTGGCGGAATTAGCCGGCATCGACGGCGCCTGGCTGCGGAGCAAAGGCCGTCATGTCAAGGAGATCGAGTTTCTGGTCGGCGAGTTGGGCGGGCCCGTACAGCACGCGCGCCGGCTGATGCTGGGCCGGCTCGACGGGGTACCCATCGCCTACATCTCGTACTCACCCGCGTACGGCTCACGTCCCGGCTGGCTGCACGACCTCAGCCGCCGGCTGCCTGACGCGCCTCCCGGTGTGATGGAGGCCATCAACCTCACCGCGCTGGAGACGTTCCGTCAGGAGGGCGCGCAATGGCTGCACTTCGGCTTCACACCGTTCACCGGACTGTCCGCCGAGCACGATCCGCCCGAGGCGAGCGGGGCCACCCGCAGGATCATGCGGTTGCTGGCCGACCACGGCGACAAGGTCTATCCCGCGGCCAGCCAGCTCGCCTACAAGGAGAAGTGGGGCCCCCAGCTGGTGCTTCCCGAGTATCTGGCCTTCCACGGGCGGGCGAGGCCGGGTGCCATCTGGCAGATCCTGCGGGTCACGAAATCGGTATGACCTCTTCCCCGGCCCCCGATATGGACAGATGGGGGGACTGCCGGAGGATGTCCTGGAACCTGTCTCTCAGTCCGTGTCCGGGCTGAAGTCCCAGATGCTGCGACAGGTACTCGCGGGTGCGGTGGTAGGTGTTGAGGGCGTCGGCCTGCCGTCCGGACAGGTAGAGGGCGGTGATGAGCTGTTCGCAGAAGCGCTCGTGCAGCGGGTACCTGGCGTGCAGTTGCTCCAGCCCGGGGATGACGGCCCGGGGCTGGTCCAGCCGGAGCCGGATGTCGAAGAGCCTTTCGTAGGCGCCCAGCCTGACCTCTTCCAGCTGGGTGTACGCCACCTGGCAGATCATTCCGTGGCCGGCGTCAATCAGCGCCGGACCGCGCCACAACGAAACCGCCTCGTTCAGCAGATCGACGGCGACTTGGGGGTTGTGCGTGCTCGCCGCGTCGGCGCGGGACACCAGATGGACGAGCCGGGAAGCGTCGACATCCTCCTCGGTCAGTTCCAGAACGTATCCGGTCGGCGACGTCCGGATGACGTTGCGCAGAGCTGCCTTCCCACCGTGAGCGACCAGTACCCGGCGCAGCCGGGCGATATGGCCGTGCAGTGAATTCTCGGCGCTGTTCGGCGGCTCTTCGCCCCATAACTCGTCGATGAGTTCACTGCGTGAGACCGAGCGGCCCACCGATAATGAGAGGGCCGCCAGTATTGAGCGTAACTTCTCTCCCGGTATCCGGACCTGAACCCCGTCATCGATTACTTCCAGCGGTCCCAGAAGATTGATCTGCAATTGTCGCCCCATTGCCTCTCTGATGCGACCCGGGGAGCGGGCGCATGGAACGCCTCCCTCCGGGGCCAACCCTGCGTACCTAGCGATAGTGACGCCTTACTCGTAGGTAAGAGGGTGCGGCACGACAAGTCGGATGCTTCAGCCGTGAATTTTGGCTCGTTCTCGACGTTCCGTGCCAGGTATCACGCCAGCGCGAGGTGAGTGTGCGCCACGTCGCATAAAGCTTTCTCTTACGACGATGAAAAAAATACCGAAAGGTCGGCCGGATGCCGCCGATGGCCGCATCTGGTGTTCCGCTCGGACGAGGCATCCCCGAACAGGCCCTCCTCCGGTGGGCCTCGCGCCGAGGTGGCCGGGAGCCGGCCGAAATGACCGATGTTCGTCGACCCGATTCTGTTCGGATCTCACCGTATGCACGGCCGAGTCGAGTGGCATCGCGAAGCGTCGTTTTCCGGTCGGAGCCCACGGACAACGGGGTGACGCCGCCCACCCGTTCCCGTTATTCCGCCGCTCGGTCCGGCCGACGCGGGCGGGGGCCTGTGCGGGTGCCCGCTGGACGGGGCAGCGGTCGCGGGCGTCGAGCCTCGCGGTCGGGCGGGTGGGTGGCGCCCGTAGGGGAACGCCCGTCCGTCGAACGTCAGTTGGGGATTTCCGGCGGGGCCCACGGTCGGTTTATGATCTTGGTTATGACTTCGCAGACCCCCGAGAAGAGCCCGTCCCGCAAGCAGCGACTCCAGGAGAAGCAGCGGCGCCAGCTGGCCGTCGTCGACACCATCGACAAGGCCGAGGCGAAGCTCAGGAAGGCCGAAGCGGAGCTGGCCGAGGCCGTGGCGGAAGCGGTCGAGGTCTTCGGGAGCGAGCAGAGCGCCTCCGAGGAACTCGGGCTGTCGGTCGAGGCGATCCGCGGCTTCCTCAGCCTCGTCGAGGGCGGTGCGGGCGGCGCCGAGGAACCCGACGGAGCCGGGGAGACCGTAGAGACGGAGCCGGCGCGGAGCCCCGCGAAGGCCAAGGCGGAGGCCGAACCGAAGCCGGAACTTGTGGCGGTGTAGCCCCGGGGGCTACGCGCCGGGCCGCCGCGCCCGTGGTGTCGGTCGCACCCGCGGTCGCTGCCGTACAGGATGAACAGGATGAACCAGAGGGCGACCGCGGCCCGCGGGCCCGCGGACACGTTCGGTAGGTTGGCCGGTCATGTGGGCATTGAACGCCGGTGGGTACCGTCGGCTGGGCGCGGCCGGTTCCGTCGCGATCGCTGCCGGCGGCTGGGTCGCCGGTACGCTGCCGGCCCGTGATCCGTGGGGGCTCTGGGTGCCCCACGGGACCGTGGTGACCGTGCTGGGCGCCGTCCTGGCCTACGTCGGGCTGACAGTGCTGGTATTCGCCTGGTGGCGGTACGGCAGGACCGGGGCCTCCACGCGCGACACGCTCGTCACCCTTGTCCTGTGGGCGACCCCGCTCGCGCTGGCGCCGCCGCTCTACAGCGCCGACGTGTACAGCTACATCGCCCAGGGCGCGATGGTCCTCGAAGGACACGACGTCTACAGCGCGGGGCCGTCCGTCCTCGACCCCGCCGGGCTCGGCGGCGACGCCGCCGCGAGCGTCGGGGGGCACTGGACCGACACCCCCGCGCCGTACGGTCCGTTCTTCCTGATCCTCGCGCGCGGCGTGACCTGGGCGACGGGCGGGACGATCGTCCCCGCCGTGCTGGGGATGCGCCTCATCGCCGTCGGCGCGCTGGTGCTGATCGTGTGGGCTCTGCGGCAGCTCGCGCGGGACCGCGGCACGAGCGAGAGCGGCGCGCTGTGGCTCGGGGCGCTCAATCCGCTGCTGCTCATGCATGTGGTCGGCGGCATGCACAACGACGGGCTGATGATCGGTCTCATGCTGGCGGGCGTGGCGCTCGCCATGCGCGGCGGGTGGATCGCGGGAGGCGCGCTCGTCGGGCTCGCCATGATGGTCAAGTCCCCGGCGGCGATGGCGCTGCTGTTCATCGCCGTGTTCGTCGGCAGGGCGGCGACCGGCCCGGTCGTACGGCGGGTGGCGAAGGGCGTGGCGCCCGGCCTGGTCGCGGTGGCTGTCGCCGTCGCGGCGGCGCTGCTCGGCGGCACCGGCTTCGGCTGGCTCAGGACCCAGAGTGTCGCGGGCACCATCCATACCGCGCTGTCGGCCACCAGCGACCTCGGTCTCGGTCTCGGCGAGCTGCTGCGCCTTCTCGTGGGCGCCGACCCGGACCCGGTCAAGGCCGCCGTACAGAACCTGGGGCTGGGGGTGGCGCTCGTACTGACCGCCCGCCTGGCATGGCGGACAGTGCGTGTCCGCCCGGGCCCCGCTTCGGAACCCGATGGTTCCTTGAGTCCGGTCCATGCCCTGGGGCTGGCTCTGCTGGCACTGGTCGCGCTCTCTCCGATGGTGCAGCCGTGGTACCTGCTCTGGGGCATGACGGTGATCGCCGCCACCGCGCCGTACGGCCGCACCGGCACGGTGCTGACCGTGCTGTCGGCGGCGCTCGTGTACGAGACCCATCCCTCCGGGGCCACCCCGTGGTACGGCTTCGTCCTGGCGGGCGTCGCGTGCGTGATCGGCACACTTCTCGTCCGCCGCGACCGGAAGGCGCCGGACGGTCCCGACGCCCAGGTCCTGCCCGACCGGACAGGGCCTGGTTACGAGCCGGCTGTCGCCGCGCACCGTACGTAGGACACCGGGGCGTCGCTCGCGCGCGGTCACATGGCGGAAGTGACGCGGAGTGACGCGAAGTGGCGCCGGCCGTCAGCCGCGCGTGGTCTTGCGCTCCGTGCGGTCGGCGACCGGTACGCCCACGGGGCGCGCGAGGCCCACCACGCCCTCGTCGAGGCGTTGCAGATGGCGCAGTACGCGGGCGGTCACCGTGTCCGAGGGCGGCGCGCCGGAGGCGTCGGTCTTGAGCATGGAGGCGATGCTCGCGCCGGACTCGACCTCGCCCTCGGCTTTCCCGTCCTTGACGCGTGCGGCGAGCACTTCGATGTTGTGGGCGATGCGTCGGCCCGCCCGCTCCAGGCGCGGGTCGGCCGTGACCGTTCTGCTCTGCGGTACCAACTCGGCCGTCGCCGCCAGGGAACGGGCGTGGTAGGCGCAGGTCTCCAGCAGCGCCACCAGATAGCGGACGGTCCGGCGCCGGACGCGCAGCGGCGAGATCGGATGCGTCAACGGCTCGGTGGAGTCGCGCAGATCGTCCAGAGCGGTGTCCAGATCCCGCGCCTTGCTCAGCAGATCGGACGCGGGGCCGCCACTGAGCTGCCGCACCGCAGCCGACACGACATCGCCCAGCCGGTCCAGGACCGTGCCCAGCAGTTCGTCGGTGCGGCGGTCGGTGTGCACCGGCAGCACCAGTACGGCCGCGATGATGCCGCAGGCGGCGCCGAGCGCCGTCTCCTCGATCCGCAGCACCAGCACGGCGAGGGTGTACTTGTTCAGCAGCGTGTAGAGCAGTCCCAGCGTCGCCGTGACGAAGAACGACATGAGCGCGTACGACAACGGCGCGGTGAAGAACATGGCGAAGATGAGGACCAGGACGAGCGTGAACGCCAGCCAGGTGTGATGACCGACCAGTCCCGCCAGCACGACTCCGGCGACCACCCCGAGGACCGTACCGAGCAGCCTGCGGTAGCCCTTGACCAGGATCTCGCCCGTGGACGCGGTGTTGAGGAAGACCACCCAGCAGGTCAGCACCGCCCAGTACCAGCGCTGCGTCGACAGGAACTCACCGCCGACGATGGCCAGGACCGATCCCACGGAAACCTGGAACGCGGCCCGGGTGGTGGGGCGCCGAAGAGCGGCGCGGACTTTCCCCTCGGGCCCCTCGGGCCCCTCGGGC
Organism: Streptomyces sp. NPDC056835; assembly: GCF_042789485.1. Classification (NCBI taxonomy): domain Bacteria; kingdom Bacillati; phylum Actinomycetota; class Actinomycetes; order Kitasatosporales; family Streptomycetaceae; genus Streptomyces; species Streptomyces sp. NPDC056835. The sequence continues at coordinate 42,380 of NZ_JBHUBB010000041.1, read as the reverse complement.
CCCTCGGGCCCCTCAGGTCCCTCGGGCTCTTCGGGACCGGCGAGCGAGACGTCCTCGGCGTCGAACTCCTCGCGCGAGCGGGTGGTCGCCGGTGAGTCGCCGGACTCGTCCTGCGGCCCGTCCAGCGCGAGCCGCAGGCCCAGGACGGCGCGGGCGAGCTCACCGATGCCGCGGAAGACGTCCTGGACGGCGTCCGAGGCGCGCGGCAGTCGCTCCTCGTCGCGGTAGCCGAGCAGCCTGTTGCGTACGTGCGCCAACGCCGTACCGCGGTCGTCGGTTCCCGCCCGGGCCACCAGCAGGCGCAGGGCGTTCAGATCCCGGCGCAGCGTCCCGATCACATCGCCGTCGGCGGCCGTCACCAGGTTGCCCGTGGCGGGCACGGGCGCGTCCGGCAGATGAAGCGTGAGGGTGTCGGCCCGCTCGGCGCTGCGGGCGTTCAGCAGCAGTACACCCAGCCGCTCCGTGGCGATCTCGGCGTCCGCGACCCGGCGTTGCAGCAGCGCCGCCGTGGCCGCGTCGCGTGTGCCTTCCTCCAGCCGGCCCTGGATCATCAGCGCCGCCTCGTGCAGCCGGGCGGTGCGCCGGCGCAGATCGTCGAGGGCCTTCTCCAGATGATCGGGGGTGGCGTCCAGCAGCTCGATCTGACTGGTCACGACCTGGGCCACCCGCGCCCGGAAGGCGTCGCGCAGCCGCTTCAGTACGCGCTGGGGCGTTTCCGGTACGACGGCGAACCGTACGATCGCGCTGCACACGGAAGCGATGGCCAAGGTCGCCCACAGCACGGGCAGATCGGCCGGGCGGGCGCCCACGAACAGGGCGACGAAGTAGATCTGAAAGCCGATCAGCCCCAGGGCGGTACCCCGTTCACCGAATCTGCGGCTGTAGACGGCGGCGAAGATCAGGGCGATGAAGAGCGCGTCACCCGCGATGATCCGGGTGCTGAGCAGCGCTCCCAGGGACATCGCGGCGAGCGCGACCGGCAGACCGAGCGCGAGCGTGATCGCCTGGCCGCGTACCTGCTTCTCCTTGATCGCGAAGGTGGAGACCATCGCCGTCATGGCGCCCGCGACCAGGTAGGTGACGCCGGTGCCGAGCAGGGCGAGGACGAGAAGGGTGAGCGCGATCGCCGCGACCGTACGCAGCCCCGCCATCAGCCGCAGCAGACCCGGGTCGGACGCCGCGAGGCGATCCCAGATACCGGTCCCGGTCCGCCGTGTTCCTGCCCTCACGCTGCCGGACGCTCCTGTTCTCCCGCCGGGTTGCCGGGTTGCCGGGTTCCGCTGTCCGCTGAGGCCCCGCCCGCCGAGTCCCCGCCCGCTCAGGACCTGTCCGCTGAGGCCCTGTCCACGCCTCAGCATCGCACGAGCGGCCACGCCGGACGCGGTCGGCCGGAACCCGCCGCTCCGGTGTCGCGGACGGCCGCCGACCTCAGCGGCGACGTACGGCCGGTGCCGGAACCAGACGGACGACGGTGTTGAGCAGATGGTCGATCATGTCCCGCGAGGGCTTGTCGGTGAGATTGGCGAGCAGCCGGGCCAGGGCCTTGAGCAGGAACGGCGAGCCCATCACGTAGCGGTTCAGGACCGGTTGGAAGCCCGACCTGCTGAAGACGAGGTCGGCGGCGGCATTGCCGAGACGGTAGTAGCGCCCCCAGCGGCGGTTCATCTCCACGGGGTAGTTGAGCAGCACATGCTCACGCCTGGGCCCCTGGGGGAGGGCCAGGGCGAGCGCGGCCCTCTCGGCGGCCACCTCGCCGGCTTCCAGGGCCTGGGCGATGCCCTCACCGTTCCAGGGGCTGATCATGCCCCCCGAGTCACCGACCAGCAGGAGCCCGCGTGTGTACAGCGGATGACGGTTGAAGCCCAGCGGCAGAGCCGCGCTTCTGACGGGGCCTTCCGCGTTCTTCTCCTCACGCAGCCCCCACGCGTGCGGGGTACGGGCGAGCCAGTGGTCCAGCGCGGTCCGCAGATCCGCGTTCCCGTACCGCCGGTGAGGCAGCGCGCCGAGACCGACATTGACCCGGCCGTCGCCCATGGGGAAGATCCAGCCGTAGCCGGGCAGGTAGTGATCGCTCCCCGGGTAGCGCAGATCGGCCCATAGCTCCAGGTACTCGTCCTGGGAGCGGTCCGCGCTGCGGTAGTAACGGCGGGCGGCTGTGGCGATCTGCCTGTTCGGGTCCCGTTGCAGGCCCAGGGCGAGGGCGAGGCGGGCGGAGGCGCCGTCGGCGGCGATGACGATCGGTGCCCGGTAGACCGCGGGCTCCCCGGCCCCGTCCGCCGCTCCCGCTGCCGCCCCCGCCGCCGCGGTGACGCCCGTGACCCGGCCGGCGCGATCGGTCACCGGGCTCGTCACCTTCACGCCCTCGCGCAGCCGGGCTCCGGCGGCGACCGCGCGCCGGGCCAGGATGTCGTCGAAATCGTGCCGGCTGCGCGTGAGACCGAAGTCCGGATAGCTCCCCAGGCCGGGCCAGTCGATATGGACCCGGTGCTCCCCGGCCACCCAGCGCATCCCGCGTGAACGCATCCACCCCGGAGCCTTGATGTCGACGCCCATCCGGACGAGCTGGTGCACCGCCCGAGGGGTCAGCCCGTCGCCGCACACCTTTTCCCGGGGGAAGCGGGTCTTCTCCAACAGCAGGACATCGACGCCCGCTGTGGCCAGATGGTAGGCGGCGGACGAGCCGGCCGGCCCGGCCCCCACCACGATGACCTCGGCTTCGTCCATCGGGAACCCCTTCCTGGGACAACCGGTGCCGCACCGAAGAGGGCAGCCCTGCACGTCATCATCGGTCAGGAAGAGCCGATGCGGAACCTGGCCCCCTCCGGCCGAACCCGCTGTTCGGAAGGAGCCACTAACCCTTGAGCGGGCCGCCGTTGATGGCGACCCGCTGCCCGTAGCGCGCGAACGGGTAGTAGTCGTACGTCGCGTGGTGCTGCACGCAGCGGTTGTCCCAGAACACCAGCGTGTTGGGGCTCCACCGGACACGGCAGCTCAGCAGCGGCCTGTTCGGCACCACGTCGAACAGCATGTCGAGCACGGCCCGGCTCTCGTCGGACGACAGCTGCGGTATCCGCCCGGTGTAGGCCCTGTTGACGTAGAGGATCGGCCGGTTGGTCTCGGGGTGACGCACCACCAGCGGGTGTTCGCTCTTGGGGATCACATATCCCGGCGGCGGGGTGTGGCCCTGAAAGGCGATGAGGCCGTCATGGATGGCGGTCATACCATCCAGGAGGCCGCGCATGGCCGGCGAGAGCATTTCGTAGGCCAGGTGCATATTCGCGAACAGGGTGTCGCCGCCGCTGCCCGTCTCCGGTACGCGGGTGAGGTAGAGCATCGAGCCCAGCGAGGGTTCCGCGTCGGCGGTGCCGTCGGCGTGCCAGCCGTTGCCCGCCACGTTCGCCGCCTCGGGGGTGGTGCTGATCTCCAGGATGTAGGGATCGCCCTCCTCGGGCGGTGGGTTCACCGGGCGCAGCTCGCCGAAGTGGCCGGCGAAACGCTTGTGGTCCTCCTGCGTGAGGATCTGGTCGCGGAAGACCAGGACATGGTGATCGAGGAACGCGGTCCTCACCTCGCGCAGTTGCTCCTCCGACAGTTCCTTCGAGAGGTCGACGCCCGAGACCTCGGCGCCGATGACGGGTGTGAGGGAGCCGACCTCGATGGTCCGGTACCCCCTCGGGGGGCGTGAGGTGACGCGTTCCAGGGCGTCCAGTTCGTACTGCTCCACAACTTCCTCCTGTGAGGTGGGAAATCAGGTTCGGGCTTGAGACGCCGCGCGGATAGGTGGGGCGGCGTCGCGTGCCGATGGGCGGCGTCCGCCCCGGCGATCAGTGGTGCCCGGGCGCGTCATGTGAAGCCGCCTCGTACGAGGCCGAGGCCGCGTTGATGGCCTCGGCCACCGCCCGTACGTACGGCGGCCGGACGACGCCGTAGTGCGTGGTGTCGAGCCGGTGCCAGGAGGTGGGCTCCGGGAGGTACGGCCGCCACAGCGCCCGCTGCTCCTCCGGGGAGCCGAGCGACGGCATGCCCGCCACCGGCCGCTCGGCCAGCCACAGCCGGCTGGGAGTGACGGCGAGCCGTCGCACCCGGTGATCGGCCATGCTGAGCAGATTGGCCCGGCAGCAGTGGGCGAGCCGCTCGGCATAGGCCCGCGCGTGCTCACCGGCCGACGCGCCCCCGCTGTGCCCGAGTTCGGCCGCGAACACCGCTTCGAGCTGTGTCTCGTCGTACGCCTGGAACAGCGCCCCGGCACCTGGCGGCGGCGGGTCGAGCAGATGCAGCGCCTCCACCGGCCGGCCGGCCGCCTCCGACTCCGCGGCCATCTCGGCCGCCACCCAGGCACCGAAGGACCAACCGGCCAGCCGCAGCCGCCACACCGCGTCGGGAAAGCGCGCGAGCAGCGCGGCGCGGTACCGCCGGGCCCGTTCCGCCAGGGACCAGGCCGGCGATACGGGCCGCCGCAGCGCGGGGTCGGCTATGAGACAGACGGTCAGCCGGGGGTCGAGGGCGGACACCAGTGAGCGGTACGCCTGGATGTCACCGCCGACGGGGTGCACCAGGCAGATCACCTCGCGTCCGGTGCCCTCCTGCCAGACCTCCAGTGCCACGTCCGCGCCAACGGATCCGGCCGCCGCCCCCGTGGGAGTCGCCTGGTCGAGTCGCGTCAGGATCTCGTTGAGCGAGACCCGGTGGCTGAGCCACGACAGTTCGAGTTCGACACCGAAGTGGCGTTTGACCTCGCTGATCAGATCCAGCATCGTCAGCGAGTCCGCGCCCAGGTCGTAGAGCGGCACGTCCGGGTCGAGCTGGTCGACGCCCACCCATTCGGACAGCCGCTCGGTGAGGAGACCGGCCGCCGTGTCCCCGGCCGAGCCGGAATCCGCGACAGGCACCGGAACCGGGTCGGCCGCTGATGCCGCGTAGAACACGCGGGACTCGTCCAGAGCGGTCGTGGAGACAAGGAGCTGCGGCAGTCCCAGCCCGACGGCTCGTGCGAACAGCCGCTTCCCCTCGTCCACCGTCAGACCGACCGACACATGTGCCTGATGGCGGGCGTCGGACAGGGGCGCCCGCAGCGCCATCCCGGCCTCACGCCACACATCCCAGTTGACGGTGATCCGCGCGGTGGTCTCGGCGTCGCCCGACCGGTGGTGGGCGAAGCCGTCGAGGAGCGCGTTGGCGGCGGCGTAGTCGAACTGGCCGACGCCGCCGAGCAGCGCCGACATCGACGAACAGTAGACCGCGACCGCCGGCCGGTAACGCTCGATCAACCGCTCCATCAGCAGCGCGCCTTGTACCTTCGCCGCCGTCGACGCCCGCATCGCGGTGGCGTCACGCCGTACGAGCAGGCCGCCGGCCGCCACGCCGGCCGCGTGGACCACGGTGTCGAGCCGAGCGGTCCGACGGCCGATCCGGGACATGATCTCCTCGGGCGCCGACGACGCGAGGTCCGCCTCGATCAGCTCGACCCGGTCGGCCCAGGGCGTCAGTTCCGCCGGGAGCCGGGACGTTCTGGCCAGCAGCAGGACCCGGCCGTCGGTCCGCTCAAGGAGCCAGGACGCGAGGGCGGTTCCGATGCCGCCCGTGCCGCCCAGAATCAGCTGGACGCTCTCCTGGCTCTCCTCTTCGACCAGCGCCATGGGGGCGATTCCGGCCGTTCCGGCCGGGGACACCGGAAGCGTGATCCGCTCCCACCAGTAGCCCTGGCGCAGCGCGAGCTGTCTCGGCAGCCGGGCCTCGGGGCCGGTGTCCCTCCCGGTGTCCCTCCCGGTGTCCCTCCCGGCGTCCGTCCCGGCGTCCGTCCCGGCGTCCGTATAGGCCAGCAACGCGGCCAGGAGCGGAGCCCAGTCGGCCAGGTCGGCGCCGGGCAGATCCAGCCAGTGACCGTCCACCGGCCCCTCCTGCGGTGCCACCTCGACGGCACCGGCCAGCAGGTTCAGCTCCGGCCGCGGTACGGAGCCCTCCACCGGTCTGGCGCGGTACGACAGCCACCACGGCCGCACCCTTGGTGCCCCGGGCCCGGCGGCGACGGCCCGTACCAGCGCGGCCGGCGCGTCGAGGCATGCCCGGTGGGCGCGCGCCAGTGTGTCGGAACCGACCGGGCCCTCGACAGCCAGCGGCAGCGCGTGCAGCCAGTCGATGCCGTCCCGGCCCGCTTCCGCGAGCGCGTCGAGCAGATGGCGCACCGACACATGGTCGGCCGGGTCGACCTCGAAGTCGTCGTCGCCCCGCCGGGCGAACGCGCCGGCCGCGCTGACCCGTACCACCCGGGCGTAGACCGCCTCGAAGGCGCGGAGGGCCCCGGGAGGTGCCGGACGATCCGTCATCACCACCAGCAGACGGGAGGTAGGTGACGCGGTGCCGGTGCCGGGGGCGGCGCGGCGCAGTCGTGCCCAGTGGGGCTGGTGGAGCCAGTCGGCCTCCGGAAGCCGTCGCGGCCCCTCGCCGCCCGCCGTATCGAGCGGGCTCGCCGTATCGAGCGGGCTCGCCGGCCCCGTGGTGCGCGCGAAGTCGTACTCCGCCCACTCGAAGGCGGGCGGCGGGAAGTCCCATGGCGCCTGCGCGGGCCCGGCCGGCCAGTCGATCCGCCGTCCGGCACGCCAGGCGTCGGCCAGCTCCTCCGCCGTACGGTCCGCCGCCGTGACCGGTTCCCCGGCCGATTCCCCGGCCGGTTCCTGGGTGACGGTGGCCGGGACCGCCGTACGCAGCCACTCCACCGCGGTCGACACGTCCGGGCAGACCGCCGCGATCCGCAGGCGCCGCGCCGGCCGGCCCGCCCGCAGGTGACGCAGCACTGTCCCGTACGTCTCGGGACGGGCGGTCAGATAGTCGGCGATCCGGGCGGCGTCCGTACGCAGCCCGGCCTCGCTATTGCTCGACAGCACCAGGCAGGGTTCCATGGCGGCCGGCGCGGTCGGGTCGCCCCGTTCAGCCGCTTCGAGAAGGACATGGGCGTTGGTACCACCGATCCCGAAGCTGCTGACCGCCGCCACCCGGTCGCGCCCGGCGGGCCAGGGCCGCGCCTCGGTCGGGATGTAGAACGGCGTCGGGTCCGGGCCGATGCGGGGATTGAGGGCGTGGAAATCGGCGTGCGGCGGAATGAGGCCGTGGTGCACGGCGAGGGTGGCACGCACCAGCCCGACCACGCCGGCGGCGGCGCCCAGATGACCTATCTGGCTCTTGACCGAGGTCAGGGCACAGCGACCGGATTCCGCCAGGTCGAACGCCTGCCGCAGAGCGCCGACCTCGACCGGGTCGCCCAGCCGGGTGCCGGTGCCATGGGCTTCGACATAGCCCAGGTCGGCCCCGCCGCGGCCGGCGCGGCGCAGGGCCGCGCGGATCACCTCACGCTGGCCGGAGAGTGAGGGCGCGCTGTAACTGAGCTTGTCGGAACCGTCGTTGTTGATGGCCGAGCCGGTGATCACCGAGTAGACGGTGTCGCCGTCGCGCCTGGCCAGTCCCAGGGGCTTGAGCACCACCACGCCGACACCGCTGGCGCCGATGGTGCCGCTCGCGTCGTCGCTGAAGGCCCGGCAGTGTCCGTCCACGGAGAAGATGTGCTGCGGCCGGTAGCGGTATCCGTCGGTCAGCTCCGTATCGACCAGTACCCCGCCGGCCAGCATCACGTCGGCGTCGCCCTGGCGCAGCAGCCCGGCGGCGAGGTGGACGGCGACCAGGGAACTGGCGCACGCCGCCTGGGCGGTGAAGGCGGGTCCCGTCAGGCCCAGGTGGTAGGCGGCCTTCGTCGCGAGGAAGTCCTTCTCGTGGTGCAGGGCCAGCTGGAACCCGTCGGGCAGCTGCCCGGGGTCGGCCTCGCGCAGCATGGCCTGGAAGTAGGTGTTCTCACCGGCACCGGCGACCAGCCCGACGCGCCGGGTGGAGGGGTCGGCGATTCCTGCGTGCGCCAGCGCGTCGGCACAGCTCATGAGCAGATGGCGCTGCTGCGGGTCCATCAGCCTGGCCTCCTGCCGGCTGATGCTGAAGTGGTCCGGGTCGAAGGCCAGCAGACCGTCCATCTGGCTGCGCGCCCCGACGACGCCGTCGGGGGCGTCGAAGTGCTCGATACCGCTGCCGCCCGTCTTCACCATGTCCCAGAAGGCGGACAGGTCCGGGGCGCCGGGCAGCCGGACCGCCATGCCGATGACGGCGATCGGTTCGTCGGCCGCGGTGGCCGCTCTGGCCGCTGTGGCGGCTGTGGCCGCCGTGGTGGCGCCGTCCGTGTCGTACCTCGGCGCCTGCCCGTCGAGGAAGCGTGCCAGCGCACGGATCGTGACGTGTTCGAACAGGTCGGCGACGGTGAAGCGCAGGCCCAGTTCGGTGGTGCAGCGCAGGTGGAAGCGCATCAGTCCCAGGCTCGACGCGCCGGCGTCGAAGAAGGTCTGACCGGGGCCGATGGCCGAGCCGGTCACCGCCTCGAACGCCTCGGCGAGCTCAGTCTCTCGCAGTGAGAGCGCGTGCGACGGGACGTCCCCGAGGACGGTCGGCACGTCGGGCCCACGCCATAGCTCCTCGCCCGGGGCGCGCAGGGCGCCATCGCGGTCCAGCTTGCCGCTGGGGGTACGCGGCAGGGCGGCCAGCAGCCGAAAACGGTTGATCCGTACATGGGGCGGCAGCAGGGGTGCCAGATGGGCCGTGAGAGACCGCGCGGTCAGCGTCCGGCCCGGTGTCTGGTCCGGTGCCCTGTCCGGTGCCCGGCCTCGCGTCCGGTCGCGGCGCTGGACGCAGGCCACCAGCTCGTCGCCGTCACGCACCACCACGGCCTGGACGATCTCCGGGTGCCGCAGCAGCGCCGCCTCGACCTCTCCCAGCTCCAGCCGGTGTCCGCTCAGCTTGATCTGATCGTCGTCCCGGCCCCGGTAGTGCAGCAGGCCCTCCCGGTCGAAGCTCGCCCGGTCGCCGCTGCGGTAGAAGAGCCCGAGACCGGGCAGCTCCACGAATCGCGCGTCGTTGAGCTCCGAGTCGTCCAGATAGCAGCGGGCGGCCATCGTTCCGCCGATCAGCAGCTCACCGGTGCGGCCCGGCGGCGCCGGCTCACCCGCCCCGTCCACCACCCGCAGTACCGCGCCCGCCACCGGCCGGCCGATGGCCGGGCGGTCCGGCCAGCGCGCCGGGTCGCCGTCGAGAAGCAGGGCGCTCACCACATGGGTCTCGGTCGGGCCGTAGTGGTTGAACAGCCGCGCGCCCGGCATGCCCGCGAACCAGCGGCGGATCGCCTCGGTGCACACCAACTGCTCGCCCGCCGTCACCACCTCCCGCAGCCGCGAGGGGTACCGGCCCAGGTGTACGGCGTGCTCGGCGAGGAGCTGGAGCGCCACATAGGGCATGAAGACGCGCTCCACACCCGCCGATTCCAGCTGATCGAGGAGAGCGGGGGCGTCCTGCCGCCAGCCGGGCCGCACCAGGTGCAGACAACCCCCGGTCCACAGGGTCCCGAAGATCTCCTGGAAGGACACGTCGAAGGAGAGCATGGAGAACTGCTGGGTGACGGCGGGTGCCGCCAGACCGCCCGACTCCGCCTGCCACTGCAACAGGTTGCACAGAGTGCGGTCGGACACCCGCACCCCCTTCGGCGTGCCCGTGGAGCCCGAGGTGAACAGGGTGTAGAGCGGACGGGCACCGTCGTGCGACGGAGAGGCGGGCGGTACGGCCGGGGCGGGGGCGGTCGACAGCGTGACCACGTGCCGTACGGTGCCGCCCGGATCGACGGCGTCGAACGCCGCGTCACCGCCGGGCGTGAGCAGCACGCAGAGCGGATCCACCCGCTCCAGGATCCGCCGCAGCAGCGCCGGCGGGTAGGACGGGTCGAGCGGCACGATCGTCAGATTGAGCCGGGCCAGCGCCAGGAGCGCCACCACATGCTCGACCGAGGGTTCGAGGAACAGCGCGACATGGCAAGGCCGGTCGCCCTCTTCCGGCAGCGGGTGGTCCGACCGCAGCTCGGCGGCGAGCGTCGCCGCGCGGGCGTCGAGTTCGGCGTAGCTGACGGTTACGTCACCGCTCATCAGGGCCGGCGCGCCGGGCGTACGCGCGACCTGCCGCGCGAAGCCCTCCGCCACTGTCGTACAGATCAGGGGCACCGGCTCGGCGCGGCCGGGCTCGGGCAGCGCGCGCCGGTACGGGGCCGCCAGCTCGGCCGGGGTGGTGCTCGCCCCGTCGGCGAGCAGATCCAGGGCGCGCCCGAACAGGGCGGCCATCGCCTCCACTTCGGCGGCCTCGAAGTGGTCGTCGGCGTACTCCCACAGGCAGTCGAGACCGTCCGGCCGCTCGACGACGGACAGTGTCATCGGGCACTTGGCCTCGGCCGGCGCCCACCACAGGGGCTGGGAGGAGCAGTCGGGCAGCGCCAGCGCGCCGAAGTCGGTGTTCTCCAGAACGAACAGGAAGTCGAACGGCGCCCCACCGGCGCCCGCCCCACGGCCGGCCGGTACGTCGGACAGTACGTCGGCCAGCGCCACATCCTGCCGGTCGAGTATTTCCCGGGCACCGGCACCCAGGCGCAGCAGCTGGGCGCGCGGCTCCTCGCGCGGTGCGACGGTCAGCGGCAGCAGGACGGTGTTGGCGAACATGCCGACACTGGCCTCGAACTCGCGGACCGGGCGGTTGGCCACGGGACCGGCGACGCGCGGACGGGTCAGGCCGGTCACCCCGTACAGGCTCCAGGCGAAGACGCCGAGCAGCAACTGGAAACGTGTCAGGCCCAGTTCGGCACAGAGCCGGTCCACGGAGGCGCGGCGTACGGCGTCGAGCGAGGTGTGCAGCAGCCGCCCCGGCGAGAACGGCCGGGAGCCCGCCGCTCCCGCCGCCCCCGGCGGCTCGACCGGTTCGCCCGGCTCGTCCAGCCCGGCGTAGTGGGCGCGCAGCTCGGCGCGCTGGGCCAGGTACGCGGGTCTGGAGAACCACTCGGCCTGCCAGACGGCGTAGTCGAGCGGGGTCGGCGCCCCGGAGCCGGACGGGGGTACGGGGCCCACCGCGTCCGGTGCGTCCGTGCCCCGCAGCGCGTCGGCGTACCCGGCCGACAGATCCGCCAGCAGCACATTGAGCGACCAGCCGTCGACCGCGATGTGGTGCAGGTGCAGCAACAGCAGGCCGCCACCGTCCCGGGGCAGCCAACTCGCCCGCAGCATCCGGGGCTCGGCCAGCTCGAAGGGCCGGCCGAAGAACCGGTCGGCATAGGCCCGCCCGCGCGTGTCCTCGCCGTCCGTTCCTCCCTCATGGAGCGCTTCCGGACCGTGGCCGGTCCCCGCCCCGTCGTCGGGGCAGGTCCGCGCCCCGTCATCGTGGCCGGTACACGGGGCGTCATCGGGATCGGTCCACGGGTCGTACGGCTCGCCCACGACCTGGCGCAGCCCCTCGGGCGTCGCCTCGAAGGCCGTACGCAGCGCCGGGTGACGCTCCACCAGTCCCCGCAGCGACCGCCGCAGCGCGACCGCGTCGATCGTCCCCTCCAGCCGGAAGACCTGCCCCACGTGGTAGGCCCGGGACCCCGGCGTCCGCTGGTGCAGGAGCCACAGGCGCTGCTGTTCGCTGGTGGCCGGAGCCGTACGCGCCCCCGCCGGGGCGGCCGGCACCGGACAGGGCGGGTCACCGGCGCTCCCGGCCCTGTCGATCGCCTCGGCGATCTCGGCGAGGTTCCCGTCGAGGACGACCGCCTGGGGCAGCTCGCGGCCCCAGCGCCGCCGTACCTCGAAGCGCAGCCGCAGGGCCTTGAGCGAGTCGCCGCCGACGGCGATCCAGCGGTCGTCGAGGCGCGCTTCCGGCACCCGCAGGATCTCGGCGGCCAGGCCAAGCACCTCGCGCTGCCAGGCGGTGGCGGCCCGCCGCTCGCCCCGCGGGCTCCGCCAGGGGCGATGGCCGGCGCGCGCCAGCGCGGCCTGGTCGACCTTGCCGTTGGCGTTACGGGGGAGCGCGTCCACGACGTGAATGTGGTGCGGGCGCATATACGTCGGCAGCCCGGCCATGAGATGGCGGTCGAACTCCTCGAAGGACAGCTCCTCGCCCAGCACCACATAGGCCAGCAGCTCGTTGGGTCCGTGCTCGCCGTCGCGGCGGGTACAGACGTACGCCTGGCGTACGGCGGGGTGCGCGACGATCCGCCGCTCCAGCTCGCCGGGTTCGATACGGAAGCCGCGGACCTTCACCTGGCGGTCGGCGCGGCCGACATACTCGACCAGGCCGTCCGCGTCGGCGCGTACGAGGTCGCCGGTGCGGTAGTGCGGCGCCCGACCGCCGTCGTGCCAGGGGAGCCGGACAAAGCGGCGCGCCGTCTCCTCGGGCAGATTGCGGTAGCCGGCCGCGAGACCGTCGCCCGCCAGCAGGAGCTCCGCCGTCTCACCGGGCGCGGCCACACGCGTGGTGCCGGGGACCACCAGCAGCACATCGGTCCCCGGCAACGCCCGGCCGATCGGCACCCGGTCCCCGTCGAAGTCGCGCGGGACGGGATGGCACAGAGCGAAGGTGGTCGACTCCGTCGGCCCGTAGACGTTGTGGAGCCGGGTGGCGCTCGCCGTGTTGTGGCCGTACCAGCGGCGTATCACACGGGCGTTGAGCTGCTCGCCGCCCACCAGGACCTGCCCGACCCCGGCGAAGCAGTCGGGCACCGCGTCGACCACCGCGTTGAACAGCGCCACCGTGACGAACGTCGTATCGATACGCTCGCGCACCAGCGCCGCCGCCAGCTCGTGCGGTGTCTGGACCGCCTCGTCGCCGAGGATCACACAGCAGCCGCCGGTCAGCAGCGGTACCCAGACCTCGAAACTCAGCGCGTCGAACGCCGGATTGGACAGACAGGCGAAGCGCGCGCCCTTCGCCTGCCGGATGTATCCGGGCCGGGCGAGGCGCAGGATCCCGGCGTCCCGTACCTCGACGCCCTTGGGGCGGCCCGTCGTTCCCGAGGTGTAGAAGAGAAAGGAGACCGGCGCGCCGGTGAACGGCGGCTCGGGCTGGGCCTGTTGACCGTGGTCCGCCGCGAGGAGCCCGGCCACCGGCAGCGGCCGTACGGAGTCCGGCAGGCCGTCCGGGGCCGCCGTCCCCGCGTGAATCACCGCCACACCGGCCGAGTCCGTCAGGATGTGACGGCGGCGCTCCGGCGGGCTCTGCGCGTCGAGCGGTACGACCCGGGCGCCGAGCCGCAGGATGCCGAGCATGGCGCAGACCAACTGCCAGGAGCGGGGCAGCGCGAGGGCCACCGCCTGGCCGGGACGGACACCGGCGCGGCGCAGCGCCCCGGACACCGCCGCGCCGATGGCGTCGAGTTCGGCGTAGTCGATCCGCCGGTCGCCGTCAACCAGCGCGACCGCCCCCGGGGTGCGCAGGGCCTGCTCGTACACCCCCTGCGCCACACCAGTCACGGGCGCGGACGCGGGCGCGGACGCGGAGAGGTCCGTTCCGGCTCGCATCATGCCTCCAGGGCGACGGACGGACCGGCCTGCCGCACCGCACTCGGTGGTTCGTCGCCCGGCGGGGCGGGGGCGGCGGACATCCGGGTCAGTTCCGCCGCGATCAGCTCGGCCACCCGAGGCACCTGGTCGCTCTCCAGCATGTCCCAGTGACCGCACTCCACCGGTTCGGCCAACAGACCCCCATCGGCCCGCCGTTGCCAGAAGGCGCGTACGTCCGAGCCGTCCTCGCCGTCGGCGGTGGCCTGTACGAGAACCAGCCGGGCCGCTGACGCGGGCACCCGGTAGTCGCGGGCGGTCATCCGGTTGTGGTTGTAGATACGGAAGTACCGGTCGATCTGGTCGTCCTCGATGCCCGGGTACATCCCGTTGAACCTGACCAGCTTCTCCCGGAACTCGGCGGCGTCCACCGGCTCGATCGCGGTGCGTTCCGCCGCGTCCTCCGTACCGTGCGTGTCGAGCAGGACCACGCTCAGCCGGGTGTGTCCGGCCGACGCCAGCCGGCGTCCCATCTCATGCGCGATCAGCCCCCCGTAGGAGAGTCCGCACAGGACCAGCGACTCGTCGGGCCCCGGATCGACACGCTTCAGATACTCCTCCGCCATGGCCTCGACGGTGGTCAGCGGTATCTCACCGGCGTTGATGCCGGGGGACTGGATGCCGAGCACGCCGACCGACCCGGGCAGCGCGGCGGCCAGCGGCAGATAGCAGAAGGCGGTCCCGCCGGCCGGGTGGACACAGACCACCCGCTGCCGCCCCCCGTCGGCCGCGCGGAACTCGATCAGGTTGTCGCCCGGCCTGCCGGGCGCCGCCCCCTTCCGCAGCCGCTCGGCCAGCGCCTCGATGGTCGGGTGCAGCATGAGCTCGCGGATCGGCAGGGTCTCGCCGAACTCCTCCTGGACGCTGTGGGCCACCTTGATGGCGGATATCGAGGTGCCGCCCAGAGCGAAGAAGTCGTCCGTGACGCCGATGGCGGGATGGAGCAGCAGTCGTGTCCAGATCCGGTGCAGCGCCATCTCCACGTGATCGCGCGGAGCGGCCGTGTTGACCTGGGCGGGCAGCGCGGACCGGGAACTCTCCAGCAGCGTCTTGCGGTCCAGCTTGCCGCTCCGGTTCAGCGGCAGGCGCGGGAGTTCGACGAAGACCGAGGGGATCATGTAGTCCGGCAGTCGCTCGGAGAGCGCCGCGCGCCACTCGTACGGGGGCAGGGCGGTCGCGTCTCCCCGGCCGACGCCCGCCACCAGCCGCGGTCCGCCGGGGGCGTCGCGGTCGGCGAGTACGGCCGCCTCCCGTACGCCGGGCAGCGCCAGCAGCGCCGCCTCCACCTCGCCCGGTTCGATACGGAAGCCCCGCAGCTTGAGCTGGTCGTCGAGACGGCCCACGTATACGGCGTTGCCGTCCGGCAGCCAGCGGGCCAGGTCGCCGGTGCGGTACATGCGCTCGCCGAGCACGAAGGGGTCGGGGACGAACCGTTCGGCCGTCAGATCCGGGCGGCGCACATAGCCGCGGGCCAGACTCGCACCCGCGATACAGACCTCGCCCGCCACCCCGGGCGGTACCGGCCGCAGCCGCTCGTCCAGCAGATAGAGACGGGTGCCGGGGAGCGGCCGGCCGATCGGGCAGGGCCGGTCCAGCGGCCGCGGATCGGTATAGGCGGTGCTGTAGAGCGTGGCCTCGGTCGGCCCGTACCCGTAGCAGATACGCAGACCGGGCAGGGCCTGCCGCATGCGGTACAGCGCCATCTCGGGAAGGGACTCCACCCCGGTCAGCAGCTGACGCAGGGCCAGTCCCCTCAGACGGGCCTCGGGAGCCTCGTCGATCCACTTGACATAGGACGGGGGCAGGAACGCCGTCGCGACGCGGTGTTCACGCATCCAGCCCATCAGCGCCTCCGGGTCGCCGCGCAGCTCGTCCGGGACCAGATGGAGGACGGCGCCGGTGGTGAGCGGCAGCAGGATCTCGTGCACCGAGGCGTCGAAGCCGATGCTCGACCAGGCCGACGCGGCCTCGCCTGGCACCTCCCCGAACCGGGCCAGCCACTGGTCGAAGAGATGGGTGACGGAGGCGTGCGTCACCACCACACCCTTGGGCCGGCCGGTGGAGCCTGAGGTGTAGATGACATATGCCGGATCCGAGGGGCGGGCCGCGATCCCGGGGGCGTGATCGCGCCGCCCCTCGGCCTCGACGGCGGTCAGGGACCGCCAGTCCGCGCCCGGTGCGCCCGGCGTGCCCGGTGTGTCCGTTGCGCTCGGCGCGCGCGGTGTGTCGGGGAAGTCGCTCAGTACCAGTACGGGCGCGGCGTCCTCGACCATGGCGGCGAGCCGCCCGGCGGGCTGGCCCGGATCGAGCGGCAGATAGGCGGCGCCCGCAGCGAGGATGCCGAGGACACCCACGACCAGCTCCGTCGACCGCCCCGCGTGCAGACCCACCACCTGGCCCGGTCCGGCGCCACGGCCGATCAGAGCGTGGGCCAGCCGGTTGACGCGCCGCTCCAGCGTGGCGTAGTCGAGCCGTTCGCCCGCGTGGACGAGGGCGGCGCCGCCGGGGCGGGTCCGCACCTGCGCCTCGAAGCGCTCGATCAGGCCGCCGGGCCGGGAGGCCGGGGGCGCCCCGGTCTCCTCGGCGGTGCTCCAGTTCGCCAGCAGCTCCCGGCGCTCCCGCGCGTCCATGAGAGCGACGTCCGCGACCTCCCGGCCGGGCTCCGCGGCCAGCCACGCCAGTACCCGAGGCAGATAGCGCGCGTACCGCTCCACCGTCTCGTGGTCGAACAGGGCACTGGCGTAGTCCAGATCACCGACGACCCGGCCGTCCTCCTCCGTCAGCGCGAGCACCAGATCGAACTTGGCCGGCGCGTACGGGATGTCAAGCGGCTCCACCTCCACGTCCGGCAGGTCGAGCAGCCCCCGCAGCGAAGGAACCCAGGCGAACATGGTCTGGAACAGCGGGGTGTGGGCGGCGCTGCGCGGCGGATTGACGAGTTCCACCACGCGCTCGAAGGGCAGGTCGACATGGTCCAGGGCGCCGCGGAGGGTGCCGTGCACCCGCCCCAGGAGGTCGGCCCCGGTCGGGGATCCCGACAGGTCGACCCGTAGCGCGAGGGTGTTGACGAAGAAGCCCATCAGTCCGGCGACATCACCGCGCCTACGGTTCGCCGTGGGGGCTCCGACAACGATGTCGGACTGCCCGGTCAGACGCGACAGCAGCAGGGACCAGCCGGTCAGAAGGGTCGAGTACAGAGTGGTGCCGTGCCGCTGGGCGAGAGCCTTCAGAGCCGCGGTGAGCTCCTTGTCGAGCGAGACCCGCACCCGGCCA
The DNA here is from genome assembly GCF_042789485.1 of Streptomyces sp. NPDC056835. Lineage (NCBI taxonomy): Bacteria > Bacillati > Actinomycetota > Actinomycetes > Kitasatosporales > Streptomycetaceae > Streptomyces > Streptomyces sp. NPDC056835. The sequence continues at coordinate 25,677 of NZ_JBHUBB010000041.1, read as the reverse complement.
CCGCGGTAGTCCAGCGCGGCGGGGCGCGGCCGGTCGGTGGGCAGTTCGAGCAGGGGCGGGGCGTCGGCCAGGGTCCGCGCCCAGTACGCGCCCTGCCCGGCGGGCTCCTCGCCGGCCATCCACTCCCGCTGCTCGCGGGCGTAGTCGGAGTACTGCCAGGTCAGCTCCGGCAGCGCGGGCTCCTCACCGCGCAGCAACGCGGTGTAGAGCAGGCCCAGTTCACGCAGCATGATGTTTCTGGACCAGCCGTCGAACACGATGTGATGCACCGTGATGAGCAGCACATGGTGGTGCGCGGCCAGCACCAGCAGCCGGCCGCGGGCCGGCGGGCCCCGGCGCAGATCGAACGGAGCGATGGATTCGTCGAGTTGCCGGGCGGCGAGCCGCGCGTCGGCGTCCGCGTCCGGATGCCCGGTCAGGTCCTCCACCACGAGCGTGAAACCGGTGTCCGGCGGATCGATCCGCTGGTACGCCTCGCCCGCCACGGGGATGAAGCGGGTACGCAGCGCCTCGTGCCGGGCGACCAGCGCGTCCAGCGCGCGGACCAGCGCCGCGCGGTCCAGCGGACCCCGCAGCGCGAACGCCACCGGCTCGTTGTACGCCGCGTTGGCGCCGTCCATCTGCGCCAGCACCCACAGTCGCTCCTGCGCCAGGGACAGCGCCGGAGGTGTCTGTCCGGTCGTGCGGGTGGCGGCCGAGGCCGTGGTCTGGGAGGTGCGTATAGCCGACAAGACCAGCCCTTTCCCCTGGGGGAGGCTCAGTGCGGAGGTGGGATCGCGGCGGTGCCTGAGTGGGTGGGTCGAGGCGCCGGCGATCGTTCCTCGTACGCATCAACCCGCACGCGTCAACCCGTACGTATCAACCGGGACGAGTCAGCCGGCCGGGCGCGGAATCGGGGTGTCTCGTCCGTACACCCGCGCCTTGTGCTCACCAGTTTGATCAGCATGTGCCTTCAATCACTCGCGTCGCTCATGTCACTGGCATCACTGTCGGGATGATGATTGGACAAGTCTTCGATCATGTCAATGGCGGCCTGAGGCAGGGCTGTTCAGCCGTGAGCCGGCGTCACCGACGGTCCGTACGACGCGGGCGGTGAGGATGTTCGAACGTGCCCGAGTCCGGACACCGAGTTGCCCGGGTACTCCGCGGCCAGCAGGGTGGAGGCGACTGCCTCGACTCCCCGCAGGCCGAAAGAGGGCGACACCCATGGCGAAGCGAGAGGATCTGCCGGCCCCCGCGCAGGGGCTGGTGCTGACACACTTCCTGACCGTGCGGGACGTGCGTGTCTCCAGCCGCTTCTACGCGGACATCCTCGGCGGCGAGGTGGTGCTCGAGCAGAACCCGGGCATCGTGAGGATCGCCAACGGCTGGATCATCATGAACCCCGGCGGCGGGCCGACCCCGGACAAGCCCGAGGTCGTCCTCACCCCGCCAGAGCCCGGCGACCCCGTGTCGTCGTTCCTCAATGTGCGGGTCGCCGATCTGGCCGCGTTCTACGAGCAGGCCACCGCCAAGGGCGCGCACTTCCTGACCGAACCGCTCGACCGCAAGGCCGAGCTGCGCTGCTATCTGCGCGATCCCGACGGCTATCTGGTGGAGGTGGGGCAGGCGACCGGCATGCTGCGCGGCGTGTTCGCCGATCCCTCGCCCGCCGACGCGGGCTAGGTCCTGTCTTCAAAGTAGCGCCGTCCGCCCGGAGGGCGGGCTCGGCGCCCGCCGCGGCAGCGGCAAGATGTCGCCGCGGTGCGTGCGATCGCAAGGCGGAGGGTCGCCCCAGTACTGGATGTACTGGGGTGATCCCGACAACGCCGCGAGCGTGCGTGCCGGGCGTCGCCGAGCAGGCGGGACTTCGAAGACAGGACCTGAGCGCCCCGGACGTGCTCAACTCGGCCTGTGGGCCGCCTCCATGGCCGCTACCTGCGACACGAAGAACGGCCGGTACTCCTCCGACCAGGCCAGGAAATGCGTCGCACGGGCCGGGCCGCCCGGCAGGGTCCGTGCCGCGTCGACCGCCGTGAGCAGCGCTTCCGTGGTCGTCTTGCGGTGGTAACGCTCCAGCAGCCAGCGGCGCCCCTCGGCGCGTACGCCGTCCTCCGGTCGCCGGACGAGTTCCAGGGCGCGGTCGGCCAGCAGGCCCGTACGCAGATCCGGTACGCGCCAGGCCGAGGGCGCGTCGAAGAGCTCTTCCCCGCCGCCCAGCGGATATCCGGTGACAAGACAACCGCTCGCCAGCGCCTCGGCGACGGGCAGACCGAACCCCTCCCCCTCGGGTGAGCCGAGCGCGACGAAGACCGATGTGTCGGCGAGGACGTCGGCGACCTGTTCGTGGCTCAGTCCCCGGATCGGGCGCAGCTCGACGCCCTCGCGGCGCGGATCGTTGCGCAGCAGCCGTTCCAGCAGCAGCGACTCGGCGGGCCGGTTGCGCGGCATCCACGCGATGCTCGCCACCCGCCGCTCGGCGGGCCGGAACCGCTCGCCGTCGATGGGGTTCGGGATCAGCAGGGGCGTCGGCAGATACGGGTGCGCGCGGCCGAGGACGTCGACGCTCTCCCGGGAGATCGTCCAGATGCCGGGGTCGGGGGTGAAGCCCGGATACCGGTCGACTGCGCCGCTGGTGAGGAAGGTGAGGAAGTGCCCCTGGTTGAAGACGACCTTGCGGGCACCCGGCGCCGGGTCATGGCCGGGCAGGACCGAGATCTCCGGGACGACCAGGAGGTCGTCGGCCGTCAGGTCGATCTCCATGCCCGAGAGGGTCGGTACGCCGCTGTCGTCGAACCACGCGTACCGGAAGCCCGGCGTCGGCGACCACCGGTAGGCGTCCACCCCCGCCTCCGCGAGGAGCTTCACATGTGCCGACAGGATGCGCGCGCCGCCCAGCGGGATGGGGTACTCGAAGTCGGCGTAAATCACACGTCCGTTCATGACTCACCACACATTTCGGCAGAAGATAAGAGGCAGAAGACAAGAGAAGGAAGAAACGGGAAATGGGCAGGGCAGGGGCAACGCAGGCCCGCCCCGCCTCAGCCGAACCAGACCGGCGCCTCGCCCATCAGCGCCGGCTGCGCCGCGCCCGCCGCGAGAAAGGCCAGATAGGCCGCGAACGCGGGCCCCCCGGCGCTGTGCCGCGCCTCGCCGTGCCCACGGAAGCCGAGGACGTTCCGGAGCACGAGCGCGAGCGGCACCGCCAGGACGGCCGGCGCGGCCGGCCGCACCTCGGCCGCGTCCGGCCCCAGGGCCACCACCACGCGCAGCGCACAGGCCCCGAGCATCAGCACCACGGCCACGCCCAGGCTCCACGCGGCCCCGCGCGCCGTCGAGTACAGCTTCTCGCCGGGCAGGGCGAACCGCGCCCGTACCGTCTTGCGCGCGATCTCCCAGTGGAGATAGGCCAGTACGAAGGAGAGCACCACGAGCGCCGTCGGCAGAGCCGGCGTCCCGGCGCCACCGGACCGGGCCAGCAGCGCCACATAGCAGACCAGCCCGGTCTTGAGCTGGATGGTGACGACGATGTTCCCCCAGACGCTCTCGCGGAAGCGCTCGGAGACCCGCTCCAGCAGGAGCAGGAACAGGCTGTACGCCATGATCAGCACCGCCGTCAGGACCGCCGCCGCGCCCACGACCGCGCTCAGCGCCACAGCGGCCACCGCCGACCCCGCCAGATAGACCCGGACGGCGGCGACCTCCGTCTCGCCGGTCACGAGCGGGCGGTCGGGGTTGAACTCCCGGTCGTAGTCCAGGTCCTTGATCTCGTCGACCGCCCGCATGAAGAACAGGATCACGAACACGGCCAGCGCGCCGCACACCTGCTCGGCCGCGCCCGGCCCCACCGCCGCGCCCGGTGGACGCAGCGGTGCGAGCGCGCCCAGGACGCCCGCCGGCCACAGCACCACGTATGCCAGATAGCGGGGGGCGGGGAAGCGCCCGGAGAAGAACCGCCAGAACGCTCGCAGCGGACTCATCGCGGGGCCTCGTCCAGGATCACGACGCTGCCGGTGCCCCCGTCGACCTCGATCAGGCTCCCGTCGGGGATCCGCCGCGTCGCGTCCGGCACGCCCACGATCGTCGGTATGCCGAACTTCCTGCCCGTGATGGCGGTGTGCGACAGCAGGCTGCCCCGTTCGACCACGATCCCCTTCGAGGCGAGCATGAGATAGAGCCAGCCGGGGTCCGTCTCGCGGGTGATGAGGATGCTGTCGGCGGGGAAATCCCCGTCCAGGCCGGGGTTCGACAGAACCCGCGCGTATCCGCGGACCTTTCCCGGGCACGAGCCGAGCCCGCGCAGCGCGAGCCCCCGCTCCGTATCGGCCGGCGACACCTCCACCTCCTGCGGTACGGACGTGGCCACCACATCGCCGGTGGCGAACTCCCGCAACGGCCGCAGCGCGCGGGACTTCTCCAGATCACGCCGCCTGATCGCGACCAGCCCCGCCAGATCACGGGTGGAGCCGGTCCCGTCCACGAAACCGAAGAGTTCGTCGAGATCGAGGAAGAAGACGTCCTCGGGATCGCCGAGCACGTCGCGGCGGTGCAGCTCCACGCCCAGGGCGCGGATCACCTGCTTGCTGTAACCGAACAGTTCGCTGCGCATGTACCGGCCCACCTCCCGGTAGTACAGGGTGGTGCGCAGCCGGTCGAACAGGCCCAGCAGGACGGCGCGCCGCAGCCGGGCACGCGGCAGCTTGCCACGCAGCAGCTCCTCTCCGGCCAGCCGCGTGGCCCGTTCGACCTCCTCCATGTCCGCGACGGTCAGATCGCTCGCCGCGTATTGCTGGACGAGCCGGATCAGCTCCCACGGGGTGTCGCGGAGGTTGGCCTTCTCCAGCTTCAGTTCCGCGATACCGCGGTCGCCGTACCGCTCGATGTGCCGGCGCACCTCCTCGGTGAAGTCCCGGGGGAGCTTCCCGGCCGCCAAGCCGTCCCAGATCCGCCGGGGCCGCCCGCCGAGGAACAGATCGTGGAGTCCGGCGTCCGCGCGTACCAGTTCGGCCAGCCGCACCGCGCTCAGCGCGATCTCCGCCCCCTTGAGCTGCCGGCCGCCGCACAGCAGCTGGCTGAAAAGGGTCTCCTGCTCATCGACGCCCCAGCGGTCCATGGCCAGCTCGACGGCTTTGTGGAACAGCACCATGAACTGGTAGTTGACCAGTGTGATGCCCCACAGCTGCCCGGCGGTGCGCCAGGTGTGCCGGTAGTCGGCGACGAGTTTCAGCGGGTGCTCGCTCGCGGTCGTACCGGTCCGTACCTCCCCCAGCAGCGCGCCCCACCGCTCCTCGAAGTCCTTGAAGTCGCGTGGCAGGGTGCGGTAGCCGCGTACCACCCGGCCCCAGCCGGTGACCAGCCGGACCGCCCGGCGCCCGCGCGCCCCGAGGCCCGCGGGCTTGGCGGACTCGTGGTGGTAGAAGGTGTCGAGTTCGGCGACGAGACGCTCCCAGTCGCGCCGGACGCTGTCGAACATCGGCACGGCGGACAGCATCCTGATGAAGGAGTTGATGCTGTGGTAGATGCGGTTGTCGAGGAAGCCGAGCAGCCGGGTCATCGTCTCGTGCAGATCGTGCAGCTCGCTCTCGGGGACCCCGCTGCGGCGCAGATAGTCGTGGTTGAGCAGCCAGTAGAAGCGCCGGGCCACCGAGTACGTCATCGGGGTCGTCGTGTCCGGGAAGCTCTCGGACACATTCGCGCTGCTCCAGATACGGTGCCGGTCGGCCTCGATGGTGACGGGCCGCGACTGCACCACGTGCACGAGGCCGTCCTCGGTGATCGTCGCCTCGATGTCCTGCGGCTCACCGAAGACCTTCTCGATGTCGCGGCCGAGCGCGGCCAGCGACCCGGCCTCCTCGTCACTCAGGACGGGGACGTCGACGCGTTCGCTCGCCACTGCGGTCTCGACGGTGCCGTGGCCCCGCTCGGCGTCGAGCGTGACCATCGTCGTCTTGCGCGCCACGACGCTCTCGACGTTCCCGGTGCGCGAATGCACGAAGTAGTGGTCGACCGGGGCCTTCTCCTGGACGACGCCCTCGCCGATGCCCCAGCTCGCGCTGATGACCGTATCGCGCGCGTAGCTGGTGGGATCGCAGGTGAACAGGACGAGGGAGCGCTCCCCGAAGACCATCCGCTGGACGCCGACCGCGACCGAAAGGCCGGAGAACGGCAGGCGCTGACGATGCCGGTAGAGCAGGCCCTCCGGGCTGAACGCCGACGCCCAGCACTTGAGCACCGCCTCCTTGACCCCGGACGGCGGGACATAGAGGAAGCTGTCGCTCATGCCCGCGAACGGGTTCCGCGCCGAGTCCTCGCCCTGGCCCCCGGCGCCGATGACGGAAGCGCGCACCGCCAGCAGTGGACCGTCGGGGAAGTCGGCGGCCAGCCGGTCTTCGAGGGCCCGCTCCACCTCGGGACCCAGGCCCGCCCCGGCGATGACGTCATGGATCCGGGCGCTGGTGGCACGCACCCGCTCCCAGTCGTCCAGGTCGGTGTCCCGCACCAGGGCGTCGATGGTGTCCGCGACCGGTGCCACCGCACGGTGGAAGGCCGCACCGGTGAGGCAGAACAGTCCCGGGACCCGGACACCCCGGTCATGGAGGGTCTTCAGCCGGGCGAACTTCCAGCCGACGGCGTCGGGGGACATGGCTTCGCCAAGTGTCTCGATCATGAGGTTTCCTGTTCGGGTTCGTACGCCCGGTAGGAGCGCACCACCGTTTCCGGTGATTTCGCGGTGAGGGCGGTTCCGATCTCGCTCTCCAGGAGGCCGACATCGGCCCAGTGCGAGCGGGTGACCAGATCCAGCCGTTCGCTGAGCCGGGACGCCCCGTGCCCCGGCAGGGCGGAACACAGGGCCCGTGCCGGAGCGGCGGGCAGCCAGCGGAGGGGGCCGGGGCCGGGCGGCGGCGCCAGCAGGTCGAACAGTTCCTGGAGGGCCACGGGCCTGCGGTAGCCGACGTTCACCGCCGTACGTACGGGTGTGCTGTGTGCGGCACGCTCCAGCACCCGGCGTGCGAGCTGGGCGATCACCGAGCCGTAGTCCTCGACATCGATCACGCTGAAGTGGGTCCGCTCCGCGCGCACCCGCAGGGGCAGCCGCCTCAGCCTGCTGATGCCGGGCAGGAAGGAGAGGTCGTTCCGTCCGGTGATGAACCGGGGCCGCAGCAGATACGCCGTTCCCCCGCCGCGCCGCATGCCCTCGGCGACCGCGCGCTCGGCGCCCAGCCGGGCCCGGCCCAGCGCCGTGGACGGCCGGACCGGCGCCGTCTCGGCCACCCTGATCTGCGCGCCCCTGCCGTAGACGGACATGGAGCTGCCGAGCAGCACGCCCTTCAGGGAGTCGGGGGCCGCGCCGAGCAGGGCGCGGGTGCCCGCCACATTCACGGCGTGCAGCACCTCCCGGTCGCGGCTCCGGTTCTCGTTGGCGAGATGGACCAGGACATCGGTGCCCGGCGGCGGGAAGCCGACGGGCAGCCGCCCAGGGATCTCGCCCTGTACGTAGGTGACGAACGGGAGCGGGCGCCGAGGCGGCCGCCGCACCAGCGCGGTGACCGGCCAGGGCGACGGCATCCCGGCCAGATGCCGCAGAAAGGCGCCGCCCACATAACCGGTGGCCCCGGTCAGCGCGATCCTCGGCAGCCGGTCCGCGCCCCGCGCCCCCGTCACCACAGGAACGGCACCAGCCGTTTGCGGCCGGCCATGAAGTCGCGATAGCCGGCGACGGTCGACATCACCTTCTCCTCGACGGAGATCCTGCGCACGACCGCGGGGACGAACAGCAGCAGCAACAGCGCGACGCTGAACGGATTGAGGAAATACGCCACCAGCCCGACATGGGCGAGGATCATCCCCGCGTACGCCGGATGCCTGAGCAGCCGGTACGGGCCCGAGGTGGCGATCCGGTGGTCGGCGTCCTTCCGTACCCGGTGCGAGTAGAACGCGCCGAGCGTACGGATCGAGACGAGCCGCAGCGCGATCCCGGCGAGCAGGAGCAGCAGCGGGCCGGCCGCCGGCAGCGGCGCGCCGTCCGGCAGCGGACCGTAGAGAGCGGCCAGGACCGTCGCGAAGCGTGACAGACCGTAAAGGATCTCCGTACCGTGGTCGTCCTCGGTGTCCCGCATTCGCGCCGTACGGAAGGTGATCCGCGCCTCCAGCAGGACCCAGCAGAGATAGACGCCGATCATCACCGCGGGCATCGGGAAGGCGGGGCTCGCGCCGTCCCGCGCGGCCCGGACGAGAGCGCCGGCGCCGGCCAGGAATCCGGTGACGAAGAAGAGGGCGGGGAACTTCTCGGTGATCCACTGCCTCATCGCGCCGTCTCCCCGTCGCGCGCCGGGCTGTTGTGCGCCTCGCGCATCCGCCGGTAGGCGGCCGGAGGGACGGCGCGCGCCTCCAGCCGCATATGGCCGACCCGCGCCCCGCGCACCAGGACGTCGATGTCGATCCCGCCACGGGCGCGGCCCTTCAACGGGCTGACGCGGCAGACCAGTTCGGGGGTGGCGGGCCAGGTGCGGGTGTCGGAGAGCGTCAGGCGGATCGACATCAGGATGTACTGCCAGTCCGTGGGGATGTCCCACACGGTGTGGGAGGTGGCGGTGGCGGTCTGCCGGATCGCCTCCACCAGTACGGTCGCGGGGTGCACATCCGGCCAGCGGTGGGCGGGCGGCCCGACCATGACGGTGGTGTAGGCGTGCTCGCCGGTCCGTGTCAGCGGCCCGATCAGCACATTGTCCTCGGACTGTTTGTGGACCAGCTCCGCCGGCGCGCGTGCCGGGCGGCCCTCCCGCCGGGGCTCCTCCGTGAAGAGTTCGCGCCGTGGAGCCGGCTCCAGCCGCAGCGAGCCCGAGCAGACGCTCGCACCGTCCTGGCGTACGTCCACCGTGAGCGCGCGCCCGCCGGGCTCACCCTCCGTGAGATGGACGAAGGCGTCGGAACTCCGCTCGCACAGACCGTTGAACGCCAGGTCGAGGGCCCGGACCCGCAGCGGCTCGGCGGCGCCCCGGCCGGTCCGCGCGGCCAGGTCCTCCGCCTGACGCAGGGCGGTGTCCACGACCAGCATGCCCGGTATGTGGTCGAGGGGGTGATCGAAGAAGAAGGTGTGGCTGTCGTCCGTGCTGATCTTGCTGATCCGGCTGCGGGCCGTGTCGCGCGCCGGGTTCACCGTATGGGTACTCATGGAGTGCTCCGGGGTGCTTGGGATGCTCGGGTTGCTCGGGACAGAGACAGGAAGAAGCGAGGCAGGAGTGGAGAGGGGGGTGAGCGGTACGGTCGCGGGGCTCACGCGGTCCAGCGCACCGGCAGCCGGCGCACACCGCGGACGAGCATCCCCGGGAGGTACACGAGGGGTTCGGAGGTGTCGAGCCGCAGACCGGGGCAGCGCTCCAGCAGGGCCCGGACCGCGACCCGGGCCTCCAGCCGGGCGAGCGGGGCGCCCAGGCAGTAGTGGATGCCATGGCCGAAGGTGAGGTGTCCGCGCGCGGTGCGGGTGATGTCGAAGCGATCGGCGTCCTCGAAGCGTTCGCCGTCGCGCCCGGCCGAGGCGAGCGACACGAGGACCGGATCGCCCTTCTCGAAGCGGGCGCCGCAGAAGTCCATGTCCTCGGTGGCGAACCGGTAGGTGGAGTTCTCCACCGGGCTGTCGTAGCGCAGCGTCTCCTCGACCGCGTTGCCGGCGAGGGAGTAGTCGGCCCGCAGCAGCGCGAGTTGGTCGGGGTGGCGCAACAGCGCGAGCACCGTGTTCGAGATGAGCCCGACGGTGGTCTCGTGCCCGGCCGCGAGGAGCAGGAAGGCCATGCCGACGAGTTCGTCCGGGCTCAGCTTGTCCCCTTCCTCGTCGGTCGTGCGCAGGAGGGCGCTCAGCAGGTCGTCGCCCGGTTCGGCGCGCTTGTGCTCGATGAGGCCGGTGAGATAGGCGGTGACCGCCTGTACGGCCTCGACGGTCGCCTCCGGAGAGGTGGGGGCCACGATCTCGTTGGACCACTCCTTGAACGACCGCCGGTCCAGGTCCGGCACGCCCAGCAGCTCGCAGATCACCGACATGGAGAGCGGGAAGGAGAGGGCGGCGACGAGATCGGCCTGCCCGTCCGGGTCCGCGGCCATCGAGTCGAGGAGATCCGCGGTCAGTTCATGGACCCGGGGGGCCAGCGCCTCGATCCGCCGCGAGGTGAACTCACGGGTCACCAGGGCGCGCAGTCGGGTGTGCTTGGGCGGATCGCTCTCGATCATGTTCTCGTTGATCGGCAGGGCGTCGGCCGGCCAGACCCCCGAGGAGCGCCAGTCCTTGCTGAAGCGCGCGTCGGCGAGGAGAAGACGGCCCTCCTCATTGCGGACGACCAGCCACCAGTCCCGCTCCTGGCCGGGCAGGCGGACCCGGTGCACCGGTCCTTTCGCGCGCAGCTCCTCGTATACGGGATAGGGGTTCTCGACGAATCGCGCGCCGTACGCCGCGAGGTCGACCACGGTCTCGTCGGCCTCGGTCTCTTCTCGCGCGGTGTTCATGTTCATCGCGGCAGTCCTTCCCTGCGACGTCGTCAGTTCAGGTGCTCTCCGCGGCGTGGCCCAGGAGGGCCCGACCGTCCGCGAAGTGATGCCATCCTGGGAGGCGAATGTGTCCGCCCCGGGCCGGACGGGAGGTCAGGACTGGCTCGGCTGTGCGGCCTCGGCACGTCCGCCGTGTGTCTGTACGGTGTCGACGGCGTGTCAGCCCGGTATCTCGCGTCAGCCCGGTATCCGCTCCGCCGCCGGACCGCGCGGCAGGCGTACGACGACCACGGCGCCCCCGCCGTCGGGCGCGTTGCCGAACGTCAGCGTGGCGCCGACGACTTGTGCCTGTCCGAGCGCGATGGTCAGCCCGAGACCGTGTCCCGTACCGCGTTCGGGGGCGCCCGTACGGAACCGCTGGGGGCCGTCGTCGAGCAGCCCGGCCGGGAAGCCGGGGCCGCTGTCGCGCACGGAGACCGTCGGCACGCCGGTGTCGGCGTCCACGCCCACCGTGACCGTCACCGGCGGCCGGCCGTGCCGGTGCGCGTTGACGACGAGGTTGGCGACGATACGCTCCAGCCTGCGGGGATCGGTCCACACCCGAATGTCCGCGGGGCCCGCCGCGCCACGGATCACGGCGACAGGGCCCAGCACCGCCGCCGGGACCGCGACCCGCTCCACGGTCTCTTCGAGCAGTTCCACCAGCGCGCAGTGCTGCGGGTCCGCCCGCTCCACGCCCGCGTCGAGCCGGGAGATCTCCAGAAGATCCTCCACCAGCGCGCACAGCGTGCGCACCCGGTCCCGTACATAACGCTCCGCCTCACCGTCCGGGAGGAGTTCGGCGGAGGTGACCAGACCCATCAGCGGCGTGCGCAGCTCATGCGCGACATCGGCGGTGAAGCGCTGCTCGCCGCGCAGCCGCGCCTGGAGCGAGGCCGCCATCGAGTCGACCGCGCCGGAGATCTCGGCTATCTCGTCGAACGGGCGGGGCCGCGCGGATATCCGGGCGTCCAGATCACCGGCAGCTATCCGCCGCGCGGTGCCCGCGGCCATGCGCAGTCTGCGGCTCATCCCGCGGGCCACCAGACAGACGGGCGGCAGTACGACCACGGTCGTCAGCAGGCCCGCCCGCAGAATGCTCTTGTTGAACGCGTCCAGATCGCCGAGCGTGGTGCTCAACGCGAGCCGCACCGACAGGATCCGCGGGCCCGCGGGGCGCGCCGCCCACATCGCGGGGCCATCGGGACCGTCCGCGTACTGCGTACCGTGCCGGCCCTGGCGCACCAGCGACCGCAGCTCGCCGGGCACCCCGGCCGCGTCCAGCTCGGCGCCCGTGCCGCTGACCAGTCCCGTACGCGCATAGGACACGGAGGCCCGTTCGAGCGTGAGCATGGCGACCGAGCGTGACTGCTCCAACTCGAAGGCGCGCGAGGCCCGGTGGACCAGCACCATCAGGACGACAACGGCCAGACAGGCCGCCGCGGTCACCAGCCCCGCGATGCGCCACTGCAAGGACCGCGGCCGGAACCCGGAGGCCAGGGAGGACAGCCGACGCTCGGGCATGGTCAGCGCCGCAGCTTGTATCCGAAGCCGCGTACGGTCTCGATCCGCTCGGCGTCGATCTTGGCGCGCAGCCGCTTCACATGCAGATCCACCACCCGGGCGTCACCGTCCCAGGCGTGGTCCCATACCTTCCTCAGCAGCGTCCGCCGTTCCAGTACGACACCGGGCGACGCGGCGAAGACCAGCAGCAGCCGCAGCTCCGTAGGGGTCAGCGCCACCACCTCGCCCGCGCGCCGCACCTCCATGCCGCAGGTGTCGATGGTCAGGTCGCCGAAGGCGAGGACGCCCCTGCCGTCCGCCGCCCCCGCCCTCTCCTCGCCGCGCGCGCCGTCCGGCGTCCCGGCGCGCGCCGTCCCGGCCTCCTCGCGCACGGGCTCCTCACGTACGGACGCGAAGGAGGCACGGCGCAGCAGCGACCGTATGCGCGCGACGAGCACCGCGCTCTCGCACGGCTTGACCACATAGTCGTCGGCGCCCGCCTCAAGACCGGAGATCATGCCCAGGTCGTCGCCGCGCGCCGTCACCATGAGGATCGGCACGAGGCTGAACTCCCTTATCTTCCGGCACAGTCCGATACCGTCCAGCTCCGGCAGCATGACGTCGAGCAGCAGCAGATCCGGGTGTGCGCTCCGGAAGAGTTCAAGGCCGGTGAGGCCGTCGGCCGCGGTGGAGACGGTGAAGCCGTAGCGCTGGAGCGCGATCCGGACGGTGTCGCGGATCACCGCGTCGTCCTCCACGAACAGGATGTGCGGTTCGGCGGGCTCGTCGAGGAGGGCACGGGCGGTGGTCATGGCAGGGTCCTCGCTGTTCCGGTACGGGACGGCACGCCGTAGGTGAACGTACGGGGGAGAGCGGGCAGAGCGATACGGCCGGCGGTGGCGGGAAAGCTCCCGAGGGCGTTGTGCCCGGAGAGGACGACACCGGCAGGGGACGAGCACGGCGCCGGCGCGGGTAGGGCGGGACCCCCGAACCCTGTCTCGTCCGGCCCCCGCGGGGCCTGGTCCGCCGGCGCCGGCAGGTCCGCCGCCGTACCCGCGTCCCGTACCCCCGTGTCGGACGCGTATCCGGTCAGGGCCACGCCCAGCACGATCGCCGCGGCGGCCGTGATACCGACGGCCCGGCCCCGCTCCGTCCCATGCGACAGCGGCCGGCGACGGCCGTCTCCATAGCGACGCCGCGCCGCGCCCAGTCGTAGGAGCACGAGGTGTGGGGAGCGCATTGAGCGGAGCCTAGCGGTAGGCCGATACCGGGGCCCCGGGCGCAATTAGCACGTTTCGGATTAGGGGAAGGTACAGTCATCCGTCCCCGCGTCAGCCGGCGGTCGGCCGCGACCCGTTCGGGTTCCCGCACAACCTCCGCGCGCCCCTCTCCGTTGACTCGTTGTTCAGACCCGTCGAAGGAGGCCGCTCGTGAGGTTCCGTACGTTCCGTTCCAAGGCTTCGGTTTCAGCCGTTCTCGCGGTCAGCGCGATGCTCGCGACGCCGCCCACGGGGGCATCGGCGGCATCGGCCCACGGCGCGTCCCCCGCGGTGAGGGCCGAGGGCCGATTCCTGCCGCCGTCCCCGTACTTCCCGCCGGACGTGGTGACGTACGACGTGACGAAGGTGCCCGTGGGCGCGCACATCACCGTCGTCGAGCGCACCGGTGCCAGGACCACCGGGATCGAACTCGCCGTGTCCGGACTGCGCCCGGACCGTGTGTACGGGGCGCATGTGCACACCAAGCCCTGTGGCCGCGCCCCGGAGGACGCGGGGCCGCATTACCAGAACGTCAAGGATCCGCACCAGCCCTCCACCGACCCCGCCTACGCGAACGCGGCCAACGAGGTCTGGCTGGACCTCACCACCGACGTCCGGGGGCGGGGCGCCGCCGAGTCCGGGCACGACTGGCGCTTCCGGCGGGGCGAGGCGCGTTCCGTGGTGATCCACGACCACGGCACGATGACGGATCCAGGTGAGGCGGGAACCGCGGGGGCCCGGCTCGCGTGCCTTGACGTGCCCTTCGTCTGAGGAGTGGACAGGTGCCGGCGAATGGCCGGTTCCGGGCCCTGCGGCACTGACGTACGCGCGTGATCCGAAGCCCCGGGACAGGGCGCGCGGCGCCCCGCCCCGGGGCTTCGTCCCGCGGCCGTTCGACGGACGGGGAACGGTCAGCGCTGCGGTACGGGGAAGGCCACCGGGCTGCGATGACCGGACCGGTTCACCGCGCGGACGCCGAAGAAGACATTGTCCTTGGACAGGTCAACGGTGTGACTCGTCGCGTCACCGACCCTGATCACATGCGTCCACTCCGGCTCGGTGGTCTCGCGCCACACCACCTCGTAACCGGCCAGACCGGGTTCGGTCCCCGGCTCCCACACCAGCTCCGTGGAGTTGGTCAGCGAGCTGGTGACGATCTTCACCCCGCCCGGCGTCGCCGGGGCCTGGGCGAGCGTCCACAGCACCGCGGCGTTGACGCGCGCCACGCGGGCGATATAGCCGAAGTCGCAGAACTCGGGCAGATCGCCGTACTGCGTTCCGTCCTCCGCCCGGACGTCCTGGTGCTGGTGCGCGAAGTCCTCGGCCGGCTCGGTGAACCGGGCCGCGCTGTAGCCGCGTTCGAGGAAGGGGATATGGTCACCGCCGCGCAGATAGCGGTCGCGGCGGTAGATCACCCGGATGTCCATGCCCGTGGCGTCGTTGCTCGCGACGTCCCGGACGAATCGCGCCAGCTGACGGGTCGCCGAGTCGTTCTCGCCGCCGATCGAGCGGCGGGTGGCGGCCTCCTGCGGGGTTTCGGAGGTGGGCACGCCCTCGGCGAAGAGCCGCACGGTGTACGGGTCACGGCTGCCGTCGTCGGCCCGGGGGCTGCCGACGATGTCATTGGTGAACATGGCCCGGACGTCGGCGCCCGCCGCCTTGAACCGTTCCGCCATGTGCGCGGCCCCGTACAGCCCCTGCTCCTCACCGGCCACGGCGGCGAACACGATGGTCGCGGCGGGCCGCCGTCTCGCCATCACACGGGCCAGCTCCATCGCCACCGCGACACCGGAGGCGTCGTCATCGGCGCCCGGCGCGTCGCTCACCGCGTCCATGACGTCGGTGGCACGCGAGTCGTAGTGGCCGGAGACGACATGGATGCGGTCGGGGTCGACCGAACCACGCAGTGTCGCGACGACGTTGGTGATACGGGTCGCCACCGGGATCCGTGAGGCGGGCTCCTGCACATACGACTGGAGTTCCACCGTCATCCGGCCGCCGGACGCCTCGGCGTACCGCTTCAGCTCGGCGAAGATCCAGTCCCGGGCGGCACCGATCCCGCGCTCGGGATCGTCCTGGGAGGACAGCGTGTGCCGCGTCCCGAAGGCGGCGAGCCGGCGTACGGTCGCCTCGATCCGGTCACGGTCGACCTCCTTGAGCAGTTCCCGCAACTCCCGGTCGGGGGACTGGGCGGTGGCGGGACGGTCCGCGGATCCCCGCCCGGTGGACGCGGCCGCGGGGAGCGCCGTCGCCGTCGAAGCCAGCGCGGGAACGCCCACGACGGCGGTCGCGACGGTGGCGGACAGGGCGGTCCTTCGAGGTATCCCGGTGGGGTGCTGCGGCATGGCGAGTCCCTTCCACGGCTGCGTGAGTGATCCGGCGCTCCATGGTCATGGACAGGCCAACCGTGCACAAGGTCACCGCCTCGTAGCGGACCTTGTCGTCGCGCCGGGCCTGGAGCATCGGCACCGGTACGTCGTTGCCGGTCGCGGTGCCCGGCGCGCGCGGCGCGCTGTCCCCTTTGCCCCACTCCGTCACGGCCGGACCGCACTGGTCTTCGTTCCCGCCACCGGATACCTTCCTGGAATGCCTGACTTCGCCCCCCGGTCGAGCGCGTTCCTCGCCGACCCCTACCCCGCCTACGCGGAGTTGCGCGCCCGCGGCCGGGTGCACTACTACGAGCCGAGCGACCAATGGCTCGTCCCGCACCACACGGACGTGGCGGCGCTGCTCCGGGACCGGCGGCTCGGCCGCTCCTACGGGCACCGATTCAGCCACGAGGAGTTCGGGAAGACCGCGCCGCCGCCCGGCCGTGAACCGTTCCACGAGCTGAACGACCACGGCATGCTGGAGCTGGAGCCACCGGACCACACCCGGATCCGGCGCCTGGTGTCGAAGGCGTTCACCCCGCGTACGGTCGAACAGCTCAAGCCGTATGTGCGGCGGCTCGCCACCGAGCTGGTGGAGCGGCTTGTGGAGCGCGGCGGGGGCGACCTGCTGGAGTCCGTCGCGGAACCGCTGCCGGTCGCCGTCATCGCCGAGATGCTGGGCGTCCCGGCGGCGGACCGGGCGCTGCTGCGGCCGTGGTCGGCGGCGATCGTCGGCATGTACGAGCTGAACCCGTCGGAGGAGACGGCCCGCCGCGCGGTCGTCGCCTCCCAGGAGTTCTCCGCGTATCTGCGTGAACTCATCTCCGTACGGCGCGAGAAGCCGGGCGAGGACCTGATCTCGGGGCTCATCGCCGCCCATGACCAGGGCGAGAAGCTGACCGAGGCCGAGATGGTCGCCACCTGCGCGCTGCTGCTGAACGCCGGGCACGAGGCGACCGTCAACGCCACCGTCAACGGGTGGTACGCGCTCTTCCGGCACCCCGGACAGCTCGCCGCCCTGCGCGCGGACAGGGCCCTGCTGCCCACCGCCGTCGAGGAGCTGATGCGCTACGACACGCCGCTCCAGCTCTTCGAGCGCTGGGTGCTCGATCCGGTCGAGATCGGCGGTACCACCGTGCCGCGCGGAGCCGAGGTCGCCCTGCTCTTCGGCTCCGCCAACCGCGACCCGGCGGTCTTCGCCGACCCGGACGGCCTGGATCTGGCCCGCCGGGACAACCCGCACATATCGTTCAGCGCGGGAATCCACTACTGCATCGGCGCGCCACTGGCCCGTATCGAACTGGCCGCCTCCATGGCCGCCGTGCTGGAGCTGGCCCCCGGACTGCGTCTGGCCGCCGAGCCCGTACGCAAGCCGAACTTCGTGATCCGCGGACTGGAATCGCTGCCGGTCGCGGTCTGAGGGGCCGGCTCGTCCACTGAGCGTGAGTGTCAGTGGTGGGTGGGACGCTGGCTGTCATGGACGAACTGATACGGCGGCGGGTGTACGGCGCCGACCACGACGACCCGGACCCGGGGCCCCGGCCCGGCCATGTCTACCGGGAGCTGGTCGCGGGCCCGCTGGACGGCCTGCTTCTCGATGTCACCGGCTGGACGGCCGGACAGCTACGGGAAGGCGCCGTGCTGGCCACCGAGATCGGCGCGTACGGGCCCGGGGGTCACGCGCTGTACGGCCCCGGGCCCGCGGACCCGGGGCTGTGGGACTGGCAGGGCGACACCCCCTGACCCGCCCCGCCCCCCACGCCCTCAAGCAAGCGTCTAGCTTCTGTCCGACCGGACAGGGCTAGGTCCTGTCTTCAAAGTAGCGCCGTCCGCCCGGAGGGCGGGCTCGGCGGCGGTCGGTGCGTGCGATCGCAAGGCGGAGGGTCGCCCCAGTACTGGATGTACTGGGGTGATCCCGACAACGCGGCGAGCGTGCGTGCCGGGCGTCGCCGAGCAGGCGGGACTTTGAAGACAGGGCCTAGAACGAGTAGGGATCTACCGTCCCGGTGACCGTGCCGGCGAGGAGCCGCCGCAGTGTGGAGGCCGGGGCGGACCGTTCCTCGCTCGCCGTCCGTTCGTCGGCCGCCGACCGCTCGGGGGAGGGGATCTCGTAGTCGGCCCTGAGCTCGTATCTGATGGGCAGGAAGCGCAGGCCCCTTATGAACGGCGAGGAGCGCCAGGGGAGCTGGTCCGCCGGTACGGCCAGTTCCAGCAGTGCGAAATGTTCGAACAGGCACTCAAGGGCCAGGGTGGTGATCGTGGTCGCGAGCTCACGCGCCGGGCACTGCCGCGGTCCCGCTCCCCAGGAGAGATGCGCGCGCGTGCTCGTCGCCCGGTCCGCCGACGCCCCGGCCGCCGAGCGCAGGTCCGCGTGCGTGGCCGCGGTGGCGATCCATACCGGCTCGCCCGCCCGGATGACGTACTCACCCAGCCGCTGGTCCCTGAGCGGGAACCGCGGCATGAAGTTGGCCAGCGGAGGCTTCCGGAGGACGACATGGTTGACGGTCTCGCGGATCATGCCCGCCGACAGGCTCGCGCGTGCGCGGCCGTCGCCGGTGATGATCTCGACGACGGCGTTCGCGATGAGGATGCCCGCGTGGTCGGCGATCATCCCCATGAGCATGGTGAGTTCGTGGGCCAGCTCCGAGGACGTCAGCCGGGGCTGAGCGGCCAGCATGTAGGAGGGGAAATCCTCGCCGGGCCGGCGCCGCTTCTCCTCGGCGAGGGCGTACATGGCGGTGTGTACGCGCCCGGAGGCCACGGCCGAGTCGGGTCCGGCGTCCAGGATCCGCCAGATGTCCATGAGGGTCCGCTCGCTCTGGGATCCCGAGGCGCCCAGCAGCTCGCCGGCCACCATCAGGGGCAGCGGCCGGGTGAACCGCGCGGCCAGATCCGCCGCACCCGACCTGCCCTCCTGGGCGAGGAGCGTGACGAGCTCGTTCGCGGTCCTGCGGATGTTGTCCTTGAGCCGGCGGGACTGCGGATGACCCGGGTCCTGGAAGGGTTTCAGCGCCGCGTCCCACGCGGTCCTGTACCTGGTGTGGTCGGCCCCGCCGCGCGCCATCGTGTTGTCGGCCTCCAGCGCGGGAGCGACCGGCCAGTCGTCCGGAACGCGGCCTTCGTTGCGGGCGCGCCAGTGCTGTATGCCTTTGGGCCACATCGCGTCGTTCTGGAGCACGTGCAGGGCTTCCTGGTATCCCAGCACCAGCCAGACGGGTACACCCAACAGGTCCACGGGAGCCACCGCGCCGTGCCGGCTTCGTAACCGCTCGTGCACGGCCTCCGGGTGGTCCTGATACTCACGCCCGAGCAGAGGCTCCGTCGTCAGTGACTCCAGAGTGATGTCCGGGGAGTGTCCCCCGCTGACTCGTTCCACGCCGGTCTCTTCCACTCTTCCCTCAGTGCGGCTCACCGCACCGGGGGTCGACTGGCGGCGCGGCGAACTGCGCAGCGTTCAACAAGCAAGTACGCGAGCCCGGTTCGATGTGATCGCTCCCGGCCGCCCAGTCGCCCTATACGGTGCTCCGACGGGGACTCCTTGCCAAGCCCGGCAACGTCAAAGGCTTGGACAACAAATCCGCCGGAGAAGGCCGGCCCTTCGAGCGGTCGCCTTCAGGTCGCCTTCCGGTTGTCTTCCGGGCGCTCCCCTCCGTACGGCCTCCCCGCACCGCACAGTGGCGGCATGACCGCCCCCGGGCACGGGCAACGGCGTTACGGTGAAGTGGCACTGACGGTACGTCAGTGACGACCGCAGGGGAGGATCGCGATGACGGAGATCCAAGGAATGGACCCGGTCGGGCGGGCGCGGCAACTCGCCGACTGGGGGATCGCGCTGGCCGATCGCTTCCTGCGGCTGGGAGACCGTACGACCGGGGCCGATCCCCTCGCGCCCGACCGGGTACGGGAGATGAAGAGCAGTGAACTGGCCGTGCGGGAGGCACGGGACGTGCTGATGGAGGCCGACCGGGAACTGCCCCTCGACGATCCCCGTCGCCTCCGCCTGGACGTCAGGCTCGGCAGCGTACTGATGATCCGGCACATCCGGTTCGGTGGCGAGGACGAGGAACGGCAGCTCGCGCTGACGGTGTTCCGGCGCGTTCTCAACACCGCCCGGCCGGGCACCTGGGACCATGACTACGCCCAGCTGTGGCTCGGCTGGATGCTCTTCTTCCCCGCACTGCCACGGCAGTTGAGACTCGGCGCCCCCGTCGACTTCGAGTCGGCCAGGCGATCGATGCAGGCTCCGCCGAGCGATCCCGCGGTGCGGGCGCGACTCGTCGCCCATCTCGACGAGTCGATCGGCTATCTCCAGTACAGCAGCGCCTGCCCGCGGTGGCCGGAACCCGTCCATGGCTCGCTGAAGCTCATGCTCGGGGTGGTACCGGTGCTGCGCATGGCGCTCGGACAGCCCTTCGATCCCCTGTCGCTGATGAGATCGCTGCCCCTGTTCCAGCAGGGGGTGGGGCTGATGCCCAAGGGCGCCGTGAACCGGACCGAGTTCCAGTCCTTCGCGCGACTGGCCGCCCTGGAGGTGTCCCGCCACACCGACGGCACGCCCGGTGAGACCGGCCCGGCGCTGGAGGAGGCCATCGACACGCTTCCCCCGGGACACCTCCTGCGGGACGCGCTGCTCGGCGAATTGGCGCAGGAGTATCTGGACCGGGCGTCGGACTCGGGCACCGACGAGGATCTGGAGGCCGCGTCCGCCGTGCTGGCCAGGGCGAGGGCGGAGATCACCGCCGGCAGCCCGTGGCACGACTCGGTGCTGGATCTTCTCGGCTCGCGGCAGTTCCTGGAGGCGCTGCGGCACCGCTCCCCGGAGCTGGTGGACGAGTCGGTCGTGGCCGGGGTGCGCGCGCTGCTGCGCTGGCGTCCCGACGGCGCGCCCGCTCCCCGGGCCGTCCCGACGAACGGTCTGTCCGAGGCGCTGGAGGCCGCGGACGACATGCTGGAGCGTACGGCCGGGCTCGCCCCGGACGACTCCCACCCCGGCGTCGCCCATCTCCAGGTGGGCGGTTCGCTGATGCTCCGGGCCGTGATCTCCGGAGAGACGGAGGACAGCCGGCGCGCCCTGGCGCATCTGCGCAGGGCCACCGAACTGATCCCGGCGGAGCACGCCGTCGCCCCGGCCGCTCTGGCGATGCTGGGCGGCACGCTCGGCTACCACTATCTGCGCCACGGCACCCGCCAGGACGCCGATACGGGACTGATCTTCCTGGACCACGCCACCGGCGCCGCGGCCGCGCACCGGCCGCTGAAGCGCCCCGCCAGATATCAGAAGTTCGGCGAGACCTTCCGGGCCCTCGCCCTGCAACTGCGTGCCCATGAGGAAGGCGCCGGCGCGGCGGACGCGCTCGCCGAGCTCCATACCCTCGTCGAGCGCGACGGCTCACACCTGTGGCCCGCATCGCTGAGTATCGCCAGGGCCTTCGGCGCGATCAGACAGGCCGAGACGAACAAAAACTGGGACGAACTGTCCGCCGCGCTGGACCTCCTGGACGAGGCGGCGCTCGGTGACGACCCCTCCGTCGCCTGGTTCCGGCCGATGGCGGCCGCGTTCGGCGGGCTGGCCGCCGTGGTGCGAGGGACGGTCCGCGGGGACACCGCCGAACTGCGGCGCGGGACGTCCCTGCTGGAAGAGCTGATGGCGGACGAGTCGGGGCTTCCCGCGGACGTACGCCTCGTGGGGCACTGCGCCCTCGGCTCGGCCCGGCTGCTGCTGAACCTGCTCAACGACGATCCGGAGGTACTGGCGACGGCGCTGCTCGGCCTGGAGCGCGCCCGCGAGCGGATGGGCCCCGATACGCCGCCCATCGCGGCCGTGGCCGTACTGGACGGCCTCGCCGACGGATACCGGCGGCGCGGCGACCCCGCGGCGGGCGACCCCTCCGCCGCGGTCGACGCGGGTCTCGCCGTGATCCGGACCGTGGCCGCGGAGGTGATGCTCCAGCGCGGTGCCCACCACGGACTGCTCCCGGCCAGGGGTGCGGCGCGCAGGGCCGTACGCGTCGCGCACTGGAGTCTGGCGGACGGACATCCGCGCACGGCCGTGGAGGCGCTGGAACTGGGGCGGGCGCTCGTACTGCGCGCCTCGACCACCGCGACCGACGTACCGGACCGGCTGGTGGCCGCCGGGCGGTCGGATCTCGCCGACCGCTGGCGCGAGCGTGTACTCGACAGCCCGGAGCCGGTGCTGCCTCCGGTGCCCCCCTCGGCGCCCGCGCCCGCACCCGGATCCGGTGGCGCGGCGGACCGGGACGCCGTCCTGACCGAGAGCCTGCGCGGTACGGTGCGGCTCCTCCTCGAACAGGGCATGCCCGGCGGGGAGATCCCCAGCGAGCTGCGGCGGGAGGCACTGGGCGTACTCGCCGAACACGACGGCCGGCACAACCTGCACGAAGCGCTCACCCCGGCGGCGCTCGGCAAGTCCCTCGCCGCGGTGGACGCCGACGCGCTGGTCTACCTCCTGGACGGGCCCGAGGACAGCGACGCCCCCGGCGCCGCGCTGCTGGTGGACACGGAGGGCCGCGTCGTCCACGTACCCCTGCCCGGACTGGCGCGGCGTGCCTGTGCTCCACTCCGGTCCTACATCTCCGCCCGCACGGCGTTCTCCCGGGCCCGCGGCGCCGGGCGCGAAAGCGCCGAGAGCGACTGGCGGGCCGCGCTGGATCGCCTCTGCGACTGGGCGTACCCGGCGGCCATGGGACCGGTGCTCGACGAGATCGCGGCCTGGGACCGGGACCGCGCCCGGCCCCCGCATCTGGTGCTTGTGCCCTGCTCCACCCTCGGCGTGGTCACCTGGCACGCCGCCCGTGCCCCGGCCCCCGGCACCGGCGACGCGACGGCGTACCGGTATGTGATCCAGGACGCGGTGGTGTCCTACGCGGCGAGTGGCAGGCAGTTCGCGGAGGCGGCCGGACGCGACCAACTGCCGCCCGCCGACGACCCCGTCATCGTTCTCGACCCCAGCGGCGACCTCCTGTGGCCGGTCCTGGAGGCGGAGGGCATCCGCGACGCCCACTACCCACAGGCCCGCATCCTGGGTGCCGAGACGGAAACGGCCGAGGAACACGCCCGACTTCCCGAGCGCGTACTCGCCTGCCTGCCCGGCCGGGGAGAGCCGGGCGCCTCCCTCCTCCATCTCGGCTGCCACGCCGACACCCGAGAGGTCCCGCTCGATTCGGCCCTGCTCTTCGGCGGGACCCGGGAGAGCGAGCGTGCCGCGCGGACCGAGCTGAAGCTCCCGATCTCCCGGGTGCTGGAACGGGCGGCGGGCCGCCGCCCCGGCAGCCCCGGCGGTCTGGTCGTGCTCAACGCCTGTCTCAGCGATCTGAGCGAACGTGACCATGACGAGGCACTTACTCTCGCCACCGCCTTCCTGACCGCGGGAGCGACCGGTGTCGTCGGCTCGCGCTGGAACGTACCGGACCGGCCGAGCGGCCTGCTCATGACCGTGCTCCATCACCATCTCTCCCAGGGCGTCACCCCCGCACACGCCCTGCGCGCCGCGCAGCTGTGGATGCTCGACCCGGAGCGCGCGCCCGTCCCCGGCATGAGCCGGCTGATGGCCGGGCAGGTGACCGACCCCGAACACCTCCACATCCACGCCTGGGCCGCGTACACCCACCAGGGCCGCTGACCTCCCACCGTCCAGCCGGAGTTGACGCCGATGAGCTTGGCAGACCTGAACAGGATCGTGGCGGACCACCGGGCCGACCTGGTCGCGCGGCTCGACGCCCGCGACCGGGCCGAAGTCGCCTCGATCCAGGCCCGGATGCGAGCCGCCAGTGACCCGAAGCCGTACGCGAGACGGCTGCTGCTCGCCCTCGCCGAGGCGCTGCCGCCCGACCACCCGGTGGCGCTGGCGATCCTGCGGCAGGCCAACTGGCGGGCTCCGGACGTACTGGACCGCGCGGCCATCGACGCGGAGGCGGCGGCCATCCTGGCCCTCGCCGGTCTCTCCTTCGAGCCGGAGGGCGCCGGTACCACGGTCCCCGGACCCGCCGCGCTCATGGACCTCGTCCGCAAGCGCGTGCTCGCGGTCACCCCCGTGCTCAGCGACGACGAGGCACGCGCCCTGCGCCGGAACGGAGTGGCGCGCGACCTCATCCGGCTGGACAGGCCCGGAGCGGCGACGGCCTTCCCCCGCTTCCAGTTCGAGCCCTCGGGCCGGCCCCGGGAGGTGGTGGTACGGGTCAACCGGCTGCTCGGCGCCGACCGGGACCCATGGGGCGTGACCGCCTGGTGGCTGGCCACGAACGTCTGGCTGGGGAACCCGCCCGCCGATCTGCTGGGCGCGGACAGGGACGACGATCTGGTGGCCTGCGCCGGTGCGACCCTGGGGGAGGACTGACATGACCGCGCAGGCCCTGCCGGACGTACCGGTCTTCCCCCACGCGCACACCGTCCCCGCCGGAACGGTGCTGTGGCGGGTCCATAGATCCACCCGCGCGGTGACGGACTTCAACCCCCGTCCCGCCGATCCCTACTTCGGCGGCTCACGCTTCGACGGCGTCACCGAGAGCCCGTACCCGTTCCTGTACGCCGCGCCCGACCCCGCGACGGCGCTCGCCGAAGTGCTGCTGCGCGACCGGGACTTCGACATGAGGCTCGGGGTACGGGTGATCCTCGGCCATGAGGTCGCGGAGCGGACCCTGTCCGCGCTGGAGGTCACCGAGGATCTGCGGGTGGTGTCGCTGTGCTCGGCGGTGGAACTGGCGGCGGTGTGCCAGGACGGCTGGCTCGTCGAGGCCGACGGCCCGCAGTACGCCTTCACCCGCCGCTGGGCCCGGTACTTGCGCGACAGCGCCCCCTGGGCCCAGGGCCTGCGCTGGCAGGCGCGCCGCAACCGGCCCCTGGAGTCCCTGATGTTCTTCGGCGACCGCGGTGCCCCCGACGCGCTGAAACCCTCGGCGACGACGCCGCTCCCGCTGGGAACGCCCGAGGGGATCGAGCACGTCAATGAACTGCTGGCGCCCCTGCGGGCGGTGATCTTCCCACCGGCCCCGCTTCCCGTCGACGGCTCGCCGGACAGACGTGACATTTGAGACAGGCCCTAGGAGCGTGGGTCAGTGAACAACTCCTGGAATGCCGCGCCGGGTGGTGGAGTGGGGCTGTCGGGCGCTGCTGTTGAAAAGGCGTGGCTGCCCGTCAGTCGTGATGCGACAATCGGTCCGCATCTTGATCAAATCCGCGTTCCGGAGGTCCGCATGGACATCGCCTCTCTGCTGCCGATGACCACGCCCCGGTTGTCGCTGCGTCTGTTCACTCCCGGCGACGTCGACGACCTTCACGCCTACCAGAGCCTGCCGAGCGTGGCGCGCTACTTGTACCGGCCGGCGCACACGCGGGAGCGCAGCGAGCAGGTTGCGGCCGAGCGCGCGGCGCACTCGGTTTGGCGCGCCGACGGGGACAAGCTGGCGCTCGCTGTGTGCCGACGCGATGAGCCCGGCGTTCTCGGCGAGGTGACGCTCACCCTGGCCAGTGCCCACGCCGCCCAGGCCGAGATCGGCTGGACTCTCGACCCACGTCACGAGGGGCACGGCTATGCGACCGAGGCGGCCGTGGCGCTGGCCGGGTTTGCCTTCGACAGGCTGGGCGTGCATCGGCTCTACGCACGGCTGGATGTGGAGAACACCGGGTCTGTGCGGGTCTGTGAGCGCCTCGGGATGCGTCGGGAGGCGCACCTGGTCGAGAACGACCTCGACGGGGATCGCTGGGGCAGCGAGTACATCTACGCGGCGCTGGCCGCGGACATGGGTGGCCCGGCAGGCGCCGCAGGCGGATGACCTGTTCCTCGACGGCGTCGGGTGTGCGCAGGGGCTGGTGGTGTGGGCGGCTGGAGCGGTCCTCCATTCCCGCCGGGCCGCGGTGGTGTGGCTGACCTGGAAACGCTCTGCGGCCCGCCGCAGTGGCCGGCCGTCTTCCACGACGCACCCTGCCAGACGCAGGCGGCATCTAGGTCCTGTCTTCAAAGTAGCGCCGTCCGCCCGGAGGGCGGGCTCGGAGGCGGCCGGTGCGTGCGATCGCAAGGCGGAGGGTCGCCCCAGTAC
>NZ_JBHUBB010000040.1:0-75731 GCF_042789485.1 Streptomyces sp. NPDC056835 | reverse complement strand
GCCCCCCCGCCCGGGCGGGGGGGGGGGGGCGCGGGCCGCGGTCCAAGGGCTGTCCCGCAATCCCTGGCGGATCAGCGCGCGGCGTCACCGGCGGGCGTCGAGGCCGTCACATCACTCCTGTTCCACGTCAGACTCACCGAGAAATTCGCGGCCGTCGCGGTACTGGCTATGACGACATCGGCCTCCGCCGACAGCGACACCCCGAACTCCAGAGTGATCTCGTCCGGCGAGTTCGCCATCCCGCGCAACCGCCCCACGAAGCTCTCCGCCACGGGCCGTACGGTGTCCAGCATTTGACCGAACGACCGCTCGGCCCGCGCCACGGAGCGGCCCCCGCGGCCGACCCGGACGAGGGTTTCGTCCACCTCACGGATCTGCACCCGGATCATCTCGTCACCGCCCTCCTCCAGAGGCACTTCGACGGTGTGAACAAGGCGTTCGCTCATGGCATCCTCCAACAGCCGGGAGTGGGAGATCCTAACGAAGCCGGTGCTCGGCTCGACGGTCTCCCGACGATCTCACGGTGTCATGTACGAGGTGTACGAGAGCTGTCCGGGGTGGCGGCTTCGAGGTCGGCGATGCTGCCCGACATGATCGTTCGCACATGCTCGGTGATGTGTTCCGCCGGCCAGTCCCACCAGGCCACCGCCAGGAGCCGGGCCACGTCCTCTTCGCTGTAGCGGGTACGGATGAGCCGGGCCGGGTTCCCGCCGACGATCCCGTAGTCGGGCACGTCCGCGGTGACCACGGCGCCGGAGCCGATGATCGCGCCGTGGCCGATCCGTACGCCGGGCATCACCATCGTGTCGTAGCCGAACCAGACATCGTTGCCGACGACGGTGTCACCGCGCCCCGGCAGGCCGGTGAGCAGGTCGAAATGCTCGGCCCACGAGCCGCCCATGGTCGGGAAGGGGAAGGTGGACGGGCCGTCCATGCGGTGGTTGGCACCGTTCATGATGAACCGGACGCCCGTGCCCAGCGCGCAGAACTTACCGATGACCAGTTTCTCCGGGCCGTAGTGGTAGAGCACGTTGCGTGTCTCGAACGCCGTCGGGTCGTCCGGGTCGTCGTAGTAGGAGTACTCCCCGACCTCGATCAGCGGCGACTTCACCAGCGGCCTGAGCAGCACCACTCGCGGCTGATCGGGCATCGGATGGACGACTGTCGCGTCGGCGGGCACAGGCATGATGAACGTCTCCTTATGGGTGCGTATCGGGATCAGCGGGGATCGCGTGTGGATATCCGGTCTCATGATCGCACCACGCCAATCCGCCCCAGTGGGTGCCGGGTTGGGACCACGGCCCCATGACGGCCACGATGCCGTCGGGGCAGGTCCACGCAGGTCCACGCTGACACAACGTCCCCGCTATCGATGCTCCGGTGTGATGACCGGGAATACGTCGTACGGGGCGGCACCCCCGGCTGACGGGCCGACGCGGCCCTGTCGCGGCGGGCGGGTACCTGTCCGATACTTGGGACCGGGACCCGGTCCCCGAGTGTCGTCCGCGTGCAACCGTCTCGCAACGTCGCGGGGAGTTGACTGAGTCCCTGAAGGCGCGGATCGATGACCGCGGATCGATGACCGACGGCGGCGGAGATACCATGGACGAGCAGACTTCCGCACAGGAACCACGGGCACCACGGGCACCACAGGAACCACTGGAGCCGCGCGTCGAGGTGACCCCCGCGGCCGCCGAACTGATCCGGCGGCTGCGGGCGGACCACGGGCCGCTGATGTTCCACCAGTCGGGCGGCTGCTGCGACGGCAGCGCGCCCATGTGTTATCCGGACGGTGAGTTCCGTACGGGCGGCTCCGACGTACTGCTCCAGTCCCTGGAGGTCGAGGGGGTCGCCGAGCCGGCGCCCTTCTGGATGTCGGTGAGCCAATACGAGGCGTGGCGGCACACCCGGCTCATCGTCGATGTGGTGAAGGGACGCGGCAGTGGCTTCTCCCTGGAGGCCCCCGAGGGGGTGCGCTTCCTCATCAGGTCGCGGCTGGTGGGGACATAGGTCCCGGGACGCGGGCGGGCGGTCAGGGGCGGAGGCCGCTGACCACGCCGGCCGTGGTGGAGATCCCGTTCGCGATGGTCGGCGCCATGCTCGTGCCGGCGAGGAAGAAGCCGAGCAGGACGCAGACCGTCGCGTGTGAGAACTTCAGTCCCCCATTGCGCAGGAAGACCACCGCGAGGATCACCAGAAGCAGAATCACTGAGATCGAAATAGCCATCGAGAACCTCCTCCGCCGCACCGGATCGCGGCATTCGGCCGCCAGTGTGGCGGAGGAGGAGGCCGGGTATCCCGACTTGCGTGTCCGCCGTACGGGTGGTTGACCTCGGGTTCCCCGCTACGGACTACGGACGGTGCTGACGCAGGAAGCGTTCGAGGCCCGCGAGGTCATCCGTATTGAGGTGATCGACCCCGGCGGCCAGCAACTCGGTCCAGACGGCGTCCCGTGCGGGCCCCGGGAGATCGGGCGTGCTCCAGAAGCGCACGCGCTGGCCGCGCGAATGGGCGGCGTCGACGATGCGTCGCAGCTCGGCGCGTTCGGCGGCGGGGAACGCGCCCACGCCCTGCCAGCTGAAGCTCTGCGTCCAATTCCCGCTGATGAGCGGGACGAAGGAGGCCGGGGCCGCCGTCCCGAGGTCATCGAGCCGCCCGTCGTAGAAGGCGTACCGTACGCGCTGCGCCTCCATCGGGGCGCGGGCCGAGCGGTCGCCGGAGATGACGGGGGTGACCGCGCCCGCGCGCACCGAGCCGTTGGCGTAACGGCTCAGCATCGAGCGGTAGTCGGTCAGTTGGCGGTGCAGCTCGGCGTAGGCGGCGACGCCGTCCGCCTTGATGTCGATGAGCAGCTGCACCGGCCGGTGGTAACCCCGGTACACGGAGCCGTGGTTGGCCCGCACCCGCGCCAGGAGCGGATCGAGGTAGAGCCCGCGGAGGGAGCGCGCCGGGTCGAGTTCGGTGGCCTCGTGGGCGACCAGCAGCTCGCCGTCGACCAGGAAGACATCGGCTTCCACGCTGGTGAAGCCGTGCGACAGGGCGTCGAGCAGGGGACGGGGGTGCAGATAGTCGTTGTGGGCGTGAGCCTGGCGCAGCGGCCGGGGGCCGTCGACGCCGCGCTCTGTCCGCGAGGACGCCTGTGCGTACGCGGGTGCCGCGACGGCTCCCGCGAGCGCGGCGGCGAACGTGCTGACGGCTCTGCGGCGGGTGGTGAGGGCCATGATGCCTCCGGGGGACGCGATGGGGCGCGAGGGTGCGGTGGAGCGCGGTGGAGCTTGGTCGGGCCTGACCGGACGTGGCCGGGCTCGGGTGGGCGCGGATGGGCTCGGTCCTGGCGAGTATCGGCCCTGTCATGGCCCGGCCGATATCGTCCTACGCAGAGTTCGCCCACCCGCCATCCGCGCTTCAGCCGGTTCCGGTGATCTCCGTCCAGCGGACCGTACGGTCGCACCAACGTTCCAGCAGGACACGGTCGTGACCGACGGCGAGCAGGCCGGCGCCGTGTTCGCGGCGGTACTCCTCGACGACGGCGACCAGCGCGGCCGTGGTGGAGGCGTCGAGCATCGCGGTCATCTCGTCACAGACCAGCCAGCGCGGGCGCAGCACCAACGCGCGTGCCAGACAGGCGCGTTGCAGCTGGCCGTCGCTGACCTCGTGCGGGCGGCGGCCAAGCAGTTCACCGGTGAGCCCGACCGCGCGGGCCAACTCGCCGACGCGCGCGGTGAGGTCCGCCCCGCGGCCGGTGGCGCGCAACGGCTCGGCGATCAACTCGCTGAGCCGCAGCCGGGGATCCGCCGAGAGCCGTGGCTGCTGGAAGACCACGCCGATCGCGGTCCGCTGTGCCCGCGGGGCCCGGTGGCGCCAGCCGGCCACGCGCTGGCCGTCGACCGTGACGGTCCCCGCGTCGGGCCGGTGCAGCAGCGCCGCGACCCTGGCGAGGGTGGACTTGCCGCAGCCGCTGGGGCCGAGCAGCCCGAGCGACGCGCCGGGCGCGAGGGTGAGGGACACGTCCCGGACGACGGGGGCGCGCCGCTCGTATCCGGCGGTGATGGAGCGGAGTTCAAGCACGGACGGTCTCCTCGGCGCTCTCGTCGGGTCTCTCGTCGGGTCTTTCGCCGGAACTGTCCCGGGGGTGGTGACAGGCGAGTCCGTCCGTGAAGGGCGGTGGCGTGGCACACAAGTCGGTGGCGCTCCCGCAGCGCGGTGCGAAGGCACAGCCCGCGGGCAGCTCGCCCAGTTCCGGCGGCAGCCCGGGGATGGGGGTGAACGCGCGCTCCGGCAGGGCGTCGAGCAGTCCGCGCGCATAGGGGTGACGCGGCCCCGGTTCCCCGAAGAACCCTCGCGCGTCGGTGAGTTCGACGATCCGTCCGGCGTACATCACGGCGACGCGGTCGGCGATCCGCTCGGCTGCGGCCAGATCGTGGGTGATCATCAGCAGGGCGCGGCCCTCGTCGGTGTGCCGTCGCAGTTCGTCGGCCGTACGGTCCACGAGATCCCGGTCGAGTCCGGTGGTCGGCTCGTCGGCCAGCAGCAGCGGGGCGTCCCCGATCAGGGCGAGGGCGGTCGCGGCGCGCTGGGCGAGACCGCCGGAGAGCTCGTGCGGATAGCGGTCGAGATGGCCGGCGGGGAAGGCCGCGCGGTCGGCGGCGGCCTCGGCGGCCCGCTGGAGTTCCCGCCCGCGCGTACCAGTCAGTTCCCTTACGGTTTCCTCCAGTTGGGCCCGTACCGTACGCACGGGCGTGAGATGGGCGGCGGGGCTCTGCGGTACGAGGCCGACGCGCCGTCCCCGTACCGTCCGCGCGAGCGTGCGCTCGTCGGCGGCGAGCAGATCGATGCCGTCCAGGACGGCGGAGCCGGTGGTCTGGGCGTTGCCGGGCAGGAGTCCGAGCAGGGCGGAGGCGAGGACGGACTTCCCGCAGCCGCTCTCACCGACGAGGGCAAGGCACTCCCCCGCCCCGAGATCGAAGCCGGCGTCGGTGACGGCGGCGATGTGCCGGCCTCCGCGCATCCGGAAGCGGACGCCGAGCCCCCGCGCGGACAGCACGGGCGGCACGGACTCAACGCGAGC
Organism: Streptomyces sp. NPDC056835; assembly: GCF_042789485.1. NCBI lineage: Bacteria > Bacillati > Actinomycetota > Actinomycetes > Kitasatosporales > Streptomycetaceae > Streptomyces > Streptomyces sp. NPDC056835. The sequence continues at coordinate 70,663 of NZ_JBHUBB010000040.1, read as the reverse complement.
AGCGGACTCAGCACGAGCATCGGAGTCGGCGCGAGCATCGGACTCAGCGGGAGCAGCGGGCTCGACAGTTGCCACGGGCTCGGCGAGTTCGGCGGGCGCGACGGGACCGGTCGGCGGGACCGCCGGAGAGGGCATGGTCACAGCATCAGCTCCGATCGGCGGCGCGGATTGATCCGTTCCCGCCAGGCACCCGCGAGACCCGCGAGGGCGAGGGTCGGAACGATCAGGAACAGCCCGGGGAAGAGCGTCGGCCACCAGTCGCCCGCGAGCAGCGAGCCGCGCGCGGTCTGCACCAGATTGCCGAGGCTCGCCTGATGGCTGGGCAGGCCGAGCCCGAGGAACGAGAGCGCGGATTCGTGCCACATCGCGTGCGGCACCATCAGTACGGCCGCGAGTCCGGCCTGCGGCATGACGCCGGGCAGGAGATGGCGGCCGATGACGCGCCGACGCGACGCGCCGCCCGAGATGGCCGCGTCGATATACGGACGCGCACGCAGCGAAAGCACCTCCGACCGGACGATACGGGCGGTGGAGAGCCAGTGGGTGAGCGCCACGGACACGATCACCGGCCAGACGCCGGGCCGGAACATGGCGACGATGAAGATGCCGAGGAGCAGATGCGGTACGGACGAGAAGGTGTCCACGAGCCGCATGACGATCCGGTCCGTCCAGCCGCCGAAGGCCGCGGCCGCCGCGCCGACCGCCGTACCGATGACGGTGGCGACGAGCGCCGCGACGAGTCCGACCAGCAGGGAGACGCGCAGCCCGTAGACGCAGCGCAGCAGCAGATCGCGGCCGAGGTCGTCCGTGCCGAACGGATGCGCCAAGGAGGGCGGCTGGAGTTTCCTGGCCAGGTCGACGGCCTGCTGGTCGAGAGGGACGAGCAGCGGTACGACGAGTACGGCGAGCGCCACGGCCGCCACGATGGTGGCGGAGATACGGACCCGGACCGTGCGGGTGGAGCGGCGGGTGCGCCCGTGCGAGCGCCAGTCCGGCTCGGTGGTGACCGAGCCGTTGGTGACCTGGCCGTTGGTGACCGGCTTGTTGGTTGTCGGCTTGCTGGTGGCCGCGTCGTTGGTGACCGGCTCGGCGGTGGTGTCAGCCATCGAAACCCACTCTCGGGTCGGCGAGTCCGTAGAGCAGATCGGAGAGCAGGTTCCCGATCAGCACGGCGAAGGTGGCGAGCACCGTGAGCGCGGCGAGCAGAGCGAAGTCCACGGAGGTGGCCGCCTGCACGGTGGCGGCTGCGATCCCCGGCCAGCTGAAGACCGTCTCGACGAGCAGCGCGCCGGTGATGAGTTCGGGCACCCGGGAGCCGATGAGGGTCAGCATCGGCAGCATGCCGGAGCGCAGGGCATGGCCGAGCAGTACGGTGCGTTCGCTCAGCCCGCGGGCGCGGGCACCGCGTACGGGGTCCTCGGCGAGCGCGTCGCTGACCCCCTGGCGTACATAGAGGAAGAACCAGGGCAGTTGGGAGACGCCCAGCACGGCGGCGGGCAGCACCAGATGCGAGGCGACCTGCCCGAAGGTGACGGTGTCGCTCGCCGCGTCGGTGAGCCCGCCCGCCGGGAGCACGCCGAGAGTGACCGCGAAGAACCAGATCGCGAGCAGCCCGAGCCAGAAGGCGGGCGCGGCCTCCAGAACGTACGCGGCCGAGCCGGCGCAGCGGTCGAGCGGGCCGCCCGGCCTGCGCGCGGCGAGCACGCCGAGGGCGGTGCCGAGCAGGACGGCGACGGCGAAGGCCGTGACGGCGAGCAGCGTGGACCAGCCGATCCGCTCGCCGATCACGGCGGAGACGGGCGCGCGCAGTACGGAGGAGTCCCCGAGGTCGCCGCCGAGCGCGTGGGTCAGCCAGTTCCACCAGCGTTGGACCAGTGGCTGATCCACTCCGAGGTTGACCCGGAGCTGGTCAAGGTTCTCCTGCGAGGCGGTGAGGCCGGCGGTGCCCGCGTACGCCTTCACAGGGTCGAAGGGCGAGGCCGCGGCGACGGCGAACACGCCGAAGGTCACCACGAGGAGGACCGGGGCGGCGAACAGAAGCCGTCGCCCCGCCATCCGCCCCATCGCCCCCCAGGGGAGGCCGCGGCTCATTTCTTGGGCGTCCAGTCCTCGATGTTCCACCAGGGGCCCGACGCCAGTCCGTGGTCGTGCGGCTCGGTCTGCGTGGACAGCCCGTCCCAGCGGTCGTTCACCACGTAGAGGTGGTCGATATGGGTGAGGAAGGTGTACCCGGGGTTCTTCACCAGTTCCCGCTGGACGGTGTCGTACGCGGCCTTGCGCGCGGCCTGTTCGCCGTTCTCGCGGCCGTCGTCGAGGGCCCGGTCGACGACCGGATTGTCGTACCACGCCATGTTGTTGAAGCCGTCGCCCGCGAGGGAGGACTTGAGCAGGGTGTACTGGTCGAAGTCCGGATCGCCCGGCGAGCCGCCGCCGGCCAGGACGGCGTCCTGCCTCATCCGCGGTTCGATGACCTCCCAGGTGCCCGCCTGGGTCGTGATGTCGATCCCCGCCTTCTTGGCGTCGGAGGCGTAGGCGAGGGCGTGTTCCTGGCGGAGCTTGTCGCCGGTGAGGTACCAGAGCGGGAAGGCGGCGCGCACCCCGTCCTTGACGCGGACGCCGTCCTCGCCGGGCTTCCAGCCCGCTTCGTCGAGGATGCGCCGCGCCCCTTCGAGGTCGAAGCGGCGCTCGGTGCCCCGGGCGAACCATTCACTGTCGGTGGGGACCGGGCCGTAGGCCGGCTTGCCCGCGCCGAGGAGGATCTGGTCGACCATGGTCCGGCGGTCGACGGCGATGTCGAGGGCCCTGCGGACGGCGGTGTCGCCGGTGACCTTGTGGTGGGTCGGCAGGGTGACGGTGCGGTAGTCGTAGGTCGTGGCCTCGTAGGTCTCGCGGCCGCTGTCCTCGGCGAAACCCTTGGCGAGGTTGGGCGGCAGGATCGCGCTGTCGAGTTCGCCGGCGCGCAGCCGGGTGGCGCGGACGTCGTCGTCCTTGATGATCGCCATGGTGAACTTCTTCACCTTGGGCGCGCCGCCCCAGTAGTCCGGGTTGGCCTTGAAGCTGATCTTCTCGCCCTTGGACCAGCCGGTGAGGAGATAGGGGCCGGTGCCGACGGGCTTCGTGGTGAACGGTCCGGTGTTCACGTCCTGTTCGCCCGCGATGTGCGCGGGCACGATGGGCAGGACGGTCCGCCGGTCGAACGGCGCGTAGGGGTATTTCAGGGTGAAGACGACGGTGTGCTCGCCCCGGGCGGTGACGTCCTTGACGGCGGCCAGCTCGGTCCTGGACGCGTTGTTGGTCTTCTCGTCCAGGATGGTGCGGTATGTGAAGACGACGTCCTTGGCGCCGAAGGGCTTGCCGTCGCTGAACTTCACGCCCTCGCGCAGCTGGTACGTATAGGTCAGCCCGTCGTCGCTCACCGTCGGCAGGGCGGTGGCGAGCGCGGGCCTGAGCCGCATCCCGGCGTCGTAGGCGAGCAGCCCGTCGAAGATCTTGGAATTGCCGTCCTTGCCGTAGCCGAGGAGCGGGCTGAGGCTGTCGGGTTCGTAGGCGATGCCGACGACCACCGAGTCCTTCGCCCCGCCACCCGTGCCCGAGCCACCCGGATTCGAGCAGGCCACCGCGGTGAGGGCCAGCGCTCCGGCCAGCACCGCGGCGGCCGTGCCGCGTATCGATCGTCGGGCCGTCATGCGTCCACCCCTATTGAAGATCATCTGTTATTGCGATCAGTTCGCAATTAAACAGCAAGTAAAGGGGTGCTTGTCCAGCCGTCCCGGCCGTGGCCCGCCGCCGGGGGCCGGGCGGATCGGCTACCGGGGTCCGGGCAGATCGACGAGCGCGGCCAGCGTCTCCTGGTGCCGCCCCCGCGAACCGAAGGCGATCTCATCGGACTTGGCGCGCTTGAGATACAGATGCGCGGGATGTTCCCAGGTCATCCCGATTCCGCCGTGCAGCTGGACGCATTCCTCGGCCGCGTGCACGGCGACCCGTCCGCAGTACGCCTGTGCCAGGGCTACCGCGAGGGGGGCTTCCGGGCCCCCGGTGGCCAGCGCGTCGGCGGCGTTGCGGGCCGCCGCGCGGGCCGAGACGACCTCCAGCCACAGCTGCGCCATACGGTGCTTGAGCGCCTGGAAGGACCCGATCGGCCGGTTGAACTGCTTGCGCTCACGGGTGTGCCTGACGGTCTCCTCCAGACACCACTCGGCGATACCGAGCTGCTCGGAGGCGAGCAGCCCCGCCCCCGCCAGCAGTCCACGGCGTACGGCGGCCTGCGCCGCGGGCGCCTCGGCGATCCGGATCCCGGCGGCGGGGTCGACGGTGACCGCGGCGAGCGGCCGGGTCAGATCGAGTGGGGTCAGCGGCTCGACGGTGACCCCGGGCGAGGCGGTCTCGACCGCGTACAGCCCGTCGTGACGGACCACGAGCAGGACATCGGCGCGTACGGCGTCGGCGACCCCGCTCACCGTTCCCGCGCCGGCGGGCAGTGGTCCGTCCGGGGCGGTGGACAGCGGCACCGCGAGCACCGCGACCCGGTGGCCGTGGGCGAGCGCGGTGAGCAGACCCGCGACGTCCGTGCTCTCGGTGCTCTCCCCGTCGCAGGCGAGCAGCGTCTCGGTCGCCACCACGGAGCTGGTGAGATACGGCGCGGCCGTGACGGCACGGCCCAGTTCCTCCAGTACGACCGCGGCCTCGCGATGGCCGGCGCCCTGGCCGCCGAGCTTCTCCGGGACGAGCAGCCCCGACGCGCCGATCCCGGCGGCGAGCGAGGTCCACAGCTGCGGATCGTACGGATCTCCCGCCTCGGCGCGGACGAGCGCCGCCGGTACATCGGCACGGTCGGTGAGCAACGACCGTACGGCCGCGCGCAGATCGTCCTCGGTGTCCGAGTAGAGCAGATCGGGGGAAGCCTCGGTCATCGGGCCAGGTCCTTCCAGGCGACGTCCTTGTCATCGCGCGGCTCCGAGGGCAGGCCGAGCACGCGTTCCGCGACGATGTTCAGCAGTACCTCGCTCGTACCGCCCTCGATGGAATTGCCCTTCGCGCGCAGATAGCGGTAGCCGGCGTCCCGTCCGGTGAAGTCGACCAGCTCCGGCCTGCGCATGGTCCAGTCGGAGTACAACAGGCCCTCTTCCCCGAGGAGTTCCACCTCCAGACCGCTGATCTCCTGGTTGAGCCGGGCGAAGGCGAGCTTCATCCCGCTGCCCTCGGGGCCCGGTTGTCCGGCGACGAGTTGCTGACGCAGCCGCTCCGCGGTCAGCCGCGCGACCTCCGCCTCCACCCAGAGGGTGAGCAGCCGCTGCCGCAGCTCATGGGTGCGCAGCTCGGGCCGTTCGCGCCAGGTGCGGGCCACGGTACCGATCATGCCGCCCTCGCGGGGCAGGCGGGCGCCGCCGATGGAGACGCGCTCGTTCATCAGGGTGGTCCGGGCGACCTTCCAGCCCTCGCCGATCTCACCGAGGCGGTGCGCGTCGGGGATGCGTACGCCGGTCAGGAAGACCTCGTTGAACTCGGCCTCGCCGGTGATCTGACGCAGCGGCCGCACCTCGACACCGGGGTCGGTCATATCGCAGAGGAAGTAGCTGATGCCCCGGTGCTTGGGCAGGTCCGGATCGGTACGGGCGATGAGGATGGCCCAGCGGGCGACATGGGCGCTGGAGGTCCATACCTTCTGCCCGTTGACGATCCAGTCGCCGGAGACGGAGTCGCCGTCGCGTACCGCGCGGGTTCCGAGCGCGGCCAGGTCGGAGCCGGCGCCGGGCTCGCTGAACAGCTGGCACCACACCTCCTCACCGACCCACAGGGGCCGCAGGAAGCGTTCCTTCTGCTCCTGGGTGCCGTAGCGGAGGATGGTCGGCGCCGCCATGCCGAGGCCGATGCCGATCCGGCGCGGATCGTTGTCGGGGGCGCCCGCCGCGGCCAACTCGGCGTCCACGACCGCCTGGAGCGAGCGCGGCGCGTCGAGCCCGCCGAGCCCCGCCGGGTAGTGCACCCAGGCGAGTCCGGCGTCGAAGCGTGCCTTGAGGAAATCGGTGCGGTCGGTGTCGGCCGGCGGATGGCCGGCCAGCAACTTCCGGGTGAGGGAACGCAGTTCGGCGGCGTCCGTCATCGGGCACCGCCCTCCGGGAGGACGACCACGCGTCCGGTGGTGATGCCGTCGGCGACCCGCTGGACCGCGTCCGCGGCGTCCTTCATGGGGACCCGCTCGCTGATGAGCGGCTTGATCGCGCCCCGGGCCGCGAGAGCGGTCAGCTCCTGGTGGCAACCGGCCACCGCCGCCGGGTCCTTGGTGGTGTAGAGGCCCCAATGCAGGCCCATGATGGAGTAGTTCTTCACCAGCGCGTGATTGAGGGCCGCGGTGGGGATCGCGCCGCTCGCGAAGCCCACGACCACGATGCGGCCCTCGAAGGCCACGCACTTGGTGGACTTGGTGTAGGCGTCGCCGCCCACCGGGTCGAAGACGACATCCGCCCCCCGGCCGCCGGTGGCCTCCTTGACCGCGCCGACGAGGTCGTCCGCACGGCGGTCGATCACCAGGTCACAGCCCAGCTCCCGGGCCACCCGCGCCTTGTCCGGACCTCCGACGACACCGATGACGGTGGCCCCGGCCGCCCTCCCGAGCTGTACGGCCGCGCTGCCGACCCCGCCGGCCGCCGCGTGGACGAGAAGGGTCTCCCCCGGCTGGAGCCGCGCCCGCCGGTGCAGTGCGAACCAGCCCGTCTGGTAGCCGATGTGCAGGGCCGCCGCCGCGTCGTCCAGCGCCTCGGGCGCGGGCAGCAGCGCGGCCGCGTCGGCGACCACATACTCGGCCAGGCCGCCGTGCGGCAGCGCGGGCGTGGCGATGACCCGGCGTCCGTCCTCCGTCTCGCCGCAGATCTCCACGCCAGGGGTGAAGGGCAGCGGCGGCCGGATCTGGTACTGACCCCGGCAGAGCAGGGCGTCCGGGAAGTTGATGTTCGCCGCCCGGACCCGCAGCGGGACCTGTCCCTCGCCGGGCACGGGACGCTCCACCTCTTCGAGCCGCATCACCTCGCCGGGCTCGCCGTTCCGGTGCACTCGCCATGCCTGCATTCGGGGCCTCCACACACGATGGGCAGTACCGCACTCGTGCGCATACTAAGCAGTCGCTTGCCTCACTGGGAACATCCCGCCGGAGAACAACCCGCCCGCGATCCGCCCCTCAGGACGCCTTCGGCCGTGCCCGTACGTGCATCCGCTCGCCCTGCGGACCGAACAGGCTCAGGATCTCCACCGGCGCGTCCACGGCCGGTCCGAACCAGTGCGGTACGTGCGTGTCGAACTCGGCCGCCTCCCCCGCGCCGAGCACCACATCGTGCTCGCCGAGGCGCAGCCGCAGCCGGCCCGCCAGCACATAGAGCCACTCGTACCCCTCATGGGTCCGCTGTTCGCGGTCGTCGTCCAGCGAGGGGTTGATGATGATCTTGTACGCGTGCAGCCCGCCCGGCTGGCGGGTGAGCGAGAGCATCGTACGGTTGCCCTGCACGATCGGCTTGGCGCGCACCCGGGGGTCACCGACATGCGGCGCGCCGACCAGTTCGTCGAGCGGGACCTGATGGGCCCGGGCGATGGGCAGCAGCAGTTCGAGGCTGGGGCGGCGGCGGCCCGCCTCCAGCCGCGAGAGAGTGCTCACCGAGATACCGGTGGCCTCGGACAGGGCGCTCAGTGTGGCGCCGCGCTCCTGCCGGATCTTGCGAAGCCGGGGTCCCACTTCGTTCAGTACTTCTTCGAGCCGGGCGTCGTCGTCCATGGGGCCATTGCATCATCGGTCGCCGGAGCGGCAACGACATGTGCCGGGCCGCCGCGCTGGGCCGGCACATGTGCTCGGCACACTGACAGGTCCTAAGACTCGGACACGTCCTACCGCTTGACTCCCGGCGCTACGGGCTTCGTTCCCTCCGGGAAGAGCGGAACGGGCCTGATCCGGCGCAGATATGCCTCCGCCTGCCAGATCGCCTCACGTGCGGTGCGCTGTCCCATCAGCACACAGAGGGTGTACGCCACGTCCTCGAACCGTCCGCGTGTGTCCTCATCGAGCGGATCGGCGAGCACCAGCCGTTCCCAGGCCCGGTATCGGGCCAGCAGATCGGCCACCAGATGTCTGTCCGGCAGCAGCATGCCAACCACCTCCCGCGTTCGGGATCCACCCGCTCGCTCCGGCTTCGCACACGGCAGGGCACCGGTCCCCTTCGGGACATTGTCCACCCGGCGCCCGGCATCCGCTCGGCGAGTCCGGTGGGACCGGCCATGACCTGGTACGACGGGCAAGGGCTCGGCACCCCGCGGTCCGCGTGCCCGAGAGGGCGCGAGCGAGTCAGGAGAGCCAGTCGGCGTAGCGGGTGGGGGCGAGGTGAGCGTCCTTGTCGGTGAGGACGTCACCCTTGACGACGGCGAACATGCCGGCGGTGGGGTCGGTAACGACCGTGCGGCTGTCGCCCTTACGGGACAGGATGAACCGGCCCAGCTCGTCCAGGGAGAAGATCTCGGGGCCGGCGATGTCGCGGATGCCGTTCAGCGGGGCGCCCGCGGCGACCTCCGCCACCGCGTCGGCCACGTCCTTGGAGGCGATCGGCTGGATCGGTGTGGCGGGCAACCGGACGGTGTCGCCGTCGGCGGTCCAGGACAGGACGGCGTCCATGAAATCCATGAACTGCGTCGCCCGGACGATCGAGTAGGGGATCGGCCCGGCCGCGAGCAGGTGCTCCTGGAGCACCTTGGCCCGGTAGTAGTCCAGCTCCGGCACCTGGTCGGCGCCGACGATCGAGAGGATGACGAAGTGGCCGACGCCGCCCTTCCGCGCCGCGGCCAGAAGGTTGCCCATCGAGGTCTCGAAGAAGGCCGGGGAGGCTTCGTCGAAGGTCGGGGAGTTCGCCAGGTTGACGACGACGTCGGCTCCCGCCACCGCCTCGTCCAGTCCCTGTCCGCTGATGATGTCGGCTCCGGTGGACCGCGAGTGCGGTACCGCCTCATGCCCGGCGGCATTCAGATTACTGACGACCTGCGACCCGATCAGCCCGGTACCGCCGATGACCGCGAATTTCATGACACGCCTTTCGTCGGGACCATTTCCGCAATATGACATTACGGACCCCTACGTGGGCGTGCCACGCACCCAACTCGGACACGTTCCTTCGGACGCCGATTCAGCCGTCCAAGATCACCCAGCTCCCCGTCCACTTCAGCGCGCCACCCCACCTATCCCCGCGGCCGCTAAGCCTCGTCGCGTACGAGGGTGAGCAGCCGGTCCAGCACGTGCGGACCGCCCGCCCGCAGTCCGTCGTGCTCGTACTCGTCGGTCACCCAGGTCCGCAGCCCGCGGATCGCGCGCGCGGTGCGCAGGGAGTGTTCCGTGTCGACATACATGTCGTCGTGGTAGACGGCCGCGGCGACCGGTACCTCGTTGGCGGCCAGCCGGGCGGGGTCGTAGAGCGGGCTCCAGTCGGTACGGGCCGCGACCAGTTCGGCGACCTCTCGCAGCGGGCGCAGCGCGGGGTCGCAGTCGAAGTGCCAGGGGTGGATGGACTCGCCGGTGAAGTACAACGGCCCTTCCCCGGCGAGGGTCTTGGCCGCGTCGAACCGCGCGAACTCGCCGCGCACCCGCTCGGCGGCCCACCGCGTCGGCCGGCCGTCCTGGCCGTAGATCGCCTCGTGGAGCACGGCGTACAGCGGATGTCCGGCGTACGAGAGGGCGGCGGCCACATTCTCCTGGAACGCGTCGGAGAGCTCCGGGCCCCGCGGTGTTCGGACGAAGGCGTTCTCCAGCAGATAGTGCAGCTGATGGCTGCCGTCGCCGCCGCCGAGCATGATCCCCAGGGACTGGAACGCCTCGGGCGTGAGGCGGTAGCCGGTGGGGAGTACGGGCCGGTGCTCGGCCAGGTACTCCGCGATCCGGCGGGCCGCGCCGATGTCCTGCGGATAGCGGGAGTAGAACGCCTCCACCTTGCGCGCGACGCGCGGGTACGCGGCGCGGTAGACCTCGTCGGCCGTGGCGTCCAGCGAGGGGAGCCCGCCGGTGATCAGCACGGTCTCCAGGCCCTCGGGCGCGGTGGAGAGATAGTGGGTGGCGCAGAAGCCGCCGAAGCTCTGGCCGAGCACGGTCCAGGGGGCGCCGCCGGTCAGCAGCGGACGTATCGTCTCGCAGTCCCGCACGATGGAGTCGGCGCGGAAGTGGGCGAGATAGTCGGCCTGCTGCTCCGGACCGCCGCGCAGGGGCAGGGTCTGCCGGTTGACGGGGGCGGAGAGGCCGGTGCCGCGCTGGTCGAGGAGGAGCACCCGGAATTCCTTCAGGGCGCGGCCGAGCCACGCCTGCCGGCCGATGAACCGGCGCGCGCCGAAGCCCGGCCCGCCCTCCAGATACACCAGCCAGGGCAGATCCGCCTCCGCCCGCGCGCTCGCGACGACGTCACGGGCGAACAGCTCGATCCGCTCCCCCGACGGATCGCCGTGGTCCAGGGGGACCGTGAAGCGGTGGTCGGTGAGCACGACGCCGGGCTGGCGGTAGCTGGTCAAGGGGGCTCCTGTTCTCGCTCGCCCCTTCCGGGGCCGGTCACGCGCCCCTCCCGGGGCAAGTCACGTCGGACAGTTCAGCACACGGGGCGCGGCCCGGCCGAGGCCGCCCCACTCCGAACCGTCCCACTCCACGACGGCTGGTGCCGAGCTGTACGGACGCGGGGCGCTCTCCGTTCAGCGGGCACACGGTTCCCCGGACAGTCCCGGCCCGCGCGCGCGACGGCCCGCCCGCTCCTAGCGTGAGGTCATGATCCGGTTCGAGCAGGTCAGCAAGGTCTACCCGGACGGAACGGCCGCCGTCGACGAGCTGTCCTTCGATGTCGACGAGGGCGAACTGGTGACGCTGGTGGGACCTTCCGGCTGTGGCAAGACGACCACGATGATGATGGTGAACCGGCTGATCGAGCCCACCTCGGGGCGCGTCTTCGTCGAGGGCCGGGACATATCGGGGGTCGACCCGGTCCAGTTGCGCCGCCGGATCGGCTATGTCATCCAGCAGGTGGGGCTCTTCCCGCACCGGACGATACTCGACAACACCGCGACGGTGCCGACCCTGGTCGGCTGGAAGAAGGCGAAGGCGCGCGAGCGGGCGGCGGAACTGCTCGATCTGGTGGGGCTCGACCCCGCGATATACGGTCCGCGCTATCCGGCGCAGCTGTCCGGCGGGCAGCGCCAGCGGGTGGGGGTGGCCCGCGCCCTGGCCGCCGATCCCCCGGTGCTGCTGATGGACGAGCCGTTCGGCGCGGTGGACCCGGTGGTGCGCGAGCGACTGCAGAACGAGTTCCTGAAGCTCCAGGCGACGGTGCGCAAGACGGTGCTGATGGTGACGCACGACATCGAGGAAGCGGTGCGGATGGGGGACCGGATAGCGGTGTACGGGGAGGGCCGTATCGAGCAGTACGACAGGCCGGGGGCGGTCCTCGGTACCCCCGCCACGCCCTATGTAGCCCGGTTCGTGGGCGCGGACCGGGGGCTGAAGCGGCTCTCGGTGACCGCCGTGGAGCCGGCCGATCTGGAGGAGCCGCCGGTCGCGAGGACCGATGAGCCGGCCCGGGACGCGGCGGCACGGATGCGCGCCCAGCGGGCCCGCTGGGCGGTGGTGCTGAACGGGGACGGCGAACTGCACGGCTGGGTCTCCGCCGACGCGCTCGCGCAGGCCGGGGAGCGCGGCTCGGTCGGTGATCTCGCCCGCCGGATGGAGGCGTGGGTTCCGCTCGGGTCCCCGCTGAAGCAGGCGTTCAGCGAGATGCTCCAGCATGACGCGGGGTGGGTGGCGGTGCTTGAAGGGGCGCGTTTCGCCGGTGTGCTGACCCCGGCGAAGCTGCACGAGGCGCTGCGCCGCTCGGTGGACGCGGACGCCCAGGGCATCGGGCGCGACGAGGTCGACTTCGACTCGGTGTCGGACGCGTGAGTGCGCGTGGTGGCGGTACGTAACCCGGCGCGGCGGCCGGGTCCCGTAGCGACAGACGCGGTCCGCGGGTGCCGGTGATCGCCCCGTACGGTGTGGTCTTCCGTCTCTTGTGACCCGCACTCCTCAGCAAGGTGGCCTTATATGTCCCTGTTCGACCTGCCCCTCGACGAACTCCGCGGCTACCGGAGCCGGTCCACGGAGCCCGAGGACTTCGACCGGTTCTGGGCCGCCACCCTCGCCGAGACGCGCGGCCATGATCTCAACGCCCGCTTCGAGCGCGTCCCGACGGCGTTGGCCACGCTGGATGTGTTCGATGTGACCTTCGCGGGATTCGGCGGCCATCCGGTCAAGGGCTGGTTCGTCCTGCCCGCCGGTACGTCCGAGCCTCTGCCCGTGGCGGTGCAGTACCTCGGTTACGGCGGCGGGCGCGGCCTGCCGCACACCCATCTGCTCTGGGGCTCGGCCGGTTTCGCGCACTTCGTGATGGACACCCGGGGACAGGGCGGCGGCTGGAACGGCGGTGACACCCCCGACCCGGTGGGCAGCGCCTCCTCTTACCCCGGCTTTCTGACCCGGGGCATCGAGGACCCGTACGCGTTCTACTACCGGCGAGTCTTCGCCGACGCGGTACGCGCCGTGGAGGCCGCGCGCTCCCACCCCCTCGCCGATGCCTCGCGCACGGTCGCCCTGGGCACCAGCCAGGGCGGCGGGATCACGCTCGCGGTGGGCGGGCTGGTGCCGGATCTGGCGGCGATAGTGACCGATGTGCCGTTCCTCTGCGACTTCCCGCGCGCGACGACGATCAGCGACCGCACTCCGTACCGGGAGGTGGGCAATTACCTCAAGACCTATCGCGGCAGGACGGCGGAAGCCTGGCGGACGCTCAGCTACTTCGACGGGGTGCACTTCGCGGCGCGCGGCCGGGCTCCGGCGCTGTTCTCGGTGGGCCTGGAGGACGAGACCTGCCCGCCGTCCACGGTCTTCGGGGCCTTCAACGCCTACGCGCACGAGGACAAGTCGATCGAGGTGTACGACTTCAACGACCACGAGGGCGGCGGCCCGTACCAGGAGGCCGTCCAACTGGCCTGGCTGGCGGACCGGTTGTGATGTCCTGACCGACCGCCGCCGGGCGGCCGTCCCGCGCCGCCCGGCGGTCGGCCAATACGGAACCGGTCCTTGACCGGCACCGTGCGTTAACCCTAGGTTTCCTGGAGAAAGCGCTTTCCGACAACGATGTCAGAGAACGTTCACCAGGAGGCACGGTCATGAGACCGCTCGGCCCGCCCCGCACCGCCGCCCTGACGGCACTCTCCGCACTCTCCGCACTCACCGCGCTCGTCCTGCTGCTGACCGGCTGTTCCGGCGGAGGATCCGTCAAGGGCGGCGGAATCACCCTCACCTTCAGCTGGTGGGGCAATGAGAACCGCGCCCAGCGCACCAACGAGGCGGTACGCCTCTTCGAGAAGAGTCATCCGGGCGTGACGGTACGGACGTCCTTCGCCGGCTACGAGGCGTACGTCCAGAAACTCGCCACCCAGGCCGCGGGCGGCGATCTGCCCGATGTCGCCCAGCTCGACTACCGCCAGATATCCCAGTACGCGGGGAGCGGCACGCTGCTCGACCTCACCCCGTACATCAAGGACGGCACGCTCCGCACCGGCGCGATGAACCCGGGTCTGGTCGCCACGGGCCGCTACGGCCCCGGTCAGTACGCGCTGCCGATGGGGCAGGGTTCCACCGGATTCGCCTATGACGCCACGGTGTTCACGAAGGCCGGGCTCAAGGCGCCGGAGCCCGGCTGGACCTGGGAGGAGTGGGCCGACGCGGGCCGCGCGATCAGCGCGCTCGGGCTGAAGGGCCCGGACGGACGTCCGTACACCGGTCTCACCGACATCGGGGTGAACGAGGACGCGTTCGAGAACTGGCTGCGCGGGCACGGCAAGAAGCTCTACGCCTCCCAGCACCGGCTGGGCTTCACCGCCGAGGATCTCACCGAGTTCTGGACCTTCACCAACGGTCTGCGCGAGGAGGGCACGGCCTCGCACGCCAAGGACACCTCCCAGATCGGCGGAGCGATCGAGGACGGCCCGATGGGGCGCGGTCTGGCCGCCACCGACTTCAACTGGGACGGGCCGTTCCTCGGCTATGCGCCGCTGATGGGCGACGACGTCCATCTCGCTCCCGTCCCCACGGTGGACGGCAGGGCGGGACAGTACTTCAAGCCCTCCGTCCTGATCGGGGCAGGCGCCAACACCGAACACCCCAAGGAGGCGGCGGCGTTGACGGACTTCCTGCTCAATGACCCCGAGGCCGGGAAGATCCTCGGGGTCACCCGCTCCACCCCGCCCAACCGCGATATCGCGCGGTCGATCGGCACGGACCTGCGGGGGCCGGAGAAGGAGGCCTTCGACTACGGCAAGAAGATCGCCGCGTACGGTGTCGATCCCCCGCCGATGGCACCACCCCGGGGTGATGTGGTGCTCCAGGTCTCCTTCACCCGGGTCTACCAGCAGGTGATCCACGGCATGCGGAGTCCCGCCGAGGCGGCCCGGGAGTTCGTCGCCGAGGCGGAGAGGGAGCTGCGATGAGCCTCACCGGAGATCCACGGCGGACCGTGTCCTCGGTTCCGCCCCCGGCCACCGCGCGCGAGCCCCGGCGTACCACCCGCGAGCCCCGGCGTGCCCCGCGCCGTGAACGCCAGGGCCCCGCCTATGTCTTCCTCTCCCCCTGGATCCTCGGCGTCGTCCTGCTGACGCTCGCGCCGATGGCCGTTTCGCTCTATCTCTCCTTCACGGACTACAACCTCTTCGACGCCCCCACATGGGTCGGGCTGCGCAACTACACGGACATGCTCTTCGAGGATCCCCGCTACTGGCGTTCGGTCGGCACCACGCTGGTCTTCGTGGTGGTGGCGGTCCCGCTGAAGCTGGCCCTCGCCCTCGGGGTCGCGCTGCTGCTCAGGAACATGCGCTCCGGCAAGGGCTTTTACCGCTCCGCCTTCTACGCCCCGTCCCTGCTCGGTGCCAGTATGTCGATCGCGCTGGTGTGGCGGGCGCTGTACAACGACGGCGGTACGGTCGACGATCTGCTCTCCCGGATCGGTATCCACACCGGGGGCTGGGTCGCCGACCCCGATCTGTCGGTCCTCGTCGTGGCGCTGCTGGCCGTCTGGCAGTTCGGCGCGCCGATGGTGATCTTCCTGGCCGGGCTCCAGCAGATACCGGGCGATCTCTATGAGGCGGCGGCGCTCGACGGCGCCGGGCGGTGGCGGCAGTTCGTCTCCGTCACCCTGCCCATGCTCTCCCCGGTCCTCTTCTTCAATCTGGTGCTGGAGACCATCCAGTCGTTCCAGGTCTTCACCCCCGCCTTCGCGATCAGCGGGGGCAAGGGCGGCCCCGCCGACTCGACCATGTTCTACACGCTCTATCTGTACGAACGCGGCTTCTCCGCCTCGCACATGGGCTATGCCTCCGCCATGGCGTGGGCGCTGCTGCTCGGGATCGGAGCGGTGACCGTCGTGCTCTTCAGGACGTCACGCTCCTGGGTCTTCTACGCCAACGAGGGGGCCTGATGTCCACCGCCGCCATCGGCAAGCGGAGCGCCCGTACCGGTACCGGTCACCGCGGCCGCCGTATCGCCCCGCATCTGGCCGCAGCCCTGATTCTGCTGGTCCTGCTCTATCCGCTGGTGTGGCTGCTCGCCACCTCGCTCAAACCGGCCGACGAGGTCCTGACCAGTCTGAAACTGCTGCCGAGCCGGCTGGAGTGGAGCAACTACAGCACCGCCCTGGACGGGGTGAGCGGGGTGAAGGTCTCCACTCTCCTCACCAACTCGCTGCTGATCTCAGCGGGTTCGGTGCTCGGCAATGTCATCTCGTGCTCGCTGGCCGCGTACGCCTTCGCCCGGCTGCGGTTCCGGATGCGTGGTGTCATGTTCGGCTTCATGGTCGCCACGATGATGCTTCCGCACCACGCGGTGCTGATCCCGCAGTACATCATCTTCAACCAGCTCGGCATGGTGGACACCTACTGGCCGCTGGTACTGCCGAAGTTCCTGGCCACGGAGGCGTTCTTCGTCTTCCTGATCGTGCAGTTCATGCGAGGGCTGCCCCGCGAGCTGGAGGAGGCGGCCAGGATCGACGGCTGCGGGCCGTTCCGCTCCTTCCGGTCCGTGGTGCTGCCGCTGACCCGTCCGGCGCTGATCACCACGGCGATCTTCACCTTCATCTGGAGCTGGAACGACTTCTTCACCCAGCTGATCTATCTGTTCGACCCGGAGAAGTTCACCATCACCCTGGCTCTGCGGAACTTCGTGGACCAGTCGAGCCAGTCGGCGTTCGGCCCGATGTTCGCGATGTCGGTGATCTCGCTGCTGCCGATCGTGCTCTTCTTCGCCGCGTTCCAGCGCTATCTGGTACAGGGCATGGCGACCTCCGGGCTGAAGGGATGAGCGCCATGGGCATCCGTCCGGCCGCGTCCACGCCGTACGACCGCCGCGAGGCCGGGGAGCTGTTCGGCCCGCGCTTCGCGCTCTTCGCCGACATGCTCGCCGTCGGTCTGTTCACGACGGTGGCGAGTCTGCCGCTCGTCACCGCCCCGGCCGCGCTGGCCGCCGGCTCCCGCGTACTGCGGGACCGCGCCCGTACGGAACGGACGGCGACCGCCGGCCGGTACCGGGACGCGCTCCGGGCACACGGCGTCGCCCGTACGCTCACCGCCGGCGCGGTGGCGCTCGCGCTCGGTGCGCTGTTCCTGCTGGATCTCGCGCTGGCCGGGGCCGGACTGCCGGGGGCCGCCGCCGTCTCGGTCGCGCTGGCCGCCGTCGGGGCGGGGGCGCTGGTCGTGGGGGTACGGGCCGCCGCGCACCCGGCGGCGCGGCGCAGCTGGCCCGCGGCCGTACGGGGCGCCGCCCGCCGCTCGGCCGCCGATCCGGCCGGGTCCGTACTGATCGCGGTGGCTCTGGTGCTCTGCGTCGCGATCGTCTGGGCGCTGCCGCCGCTGGCGCTCCTCGCGCCCGGACCGCTGGCGCTGGCCGCCGTCTCCGTTGAGCTGCGCCGGTCATGAGCCCCGGCCGGGGACAGCCCCCGCGCCGGGGACTCAGTGCGAGGCCGGGATCAGCCTTTTCGATTCCAGATAGGTCCGTGCGACGTCCTCGGGGAGCCGGCGCCAGCTGTCCACCCGCTGGTTCAGCGACGCCAGGTCGTCGGTGGTGAGCACGGTGTTCAGCTTGTCCAGTGCCGTGGTCACGCCCTTGCCGCCGGCCCGCGCGCGGTTGACGACGGGCACGAGGTAATCGGCGTTCTGGAGATGTCTGTCGTCGGCGAGGAGCACCAGGCCGAACTGGTCGAGCGTCGCGTCGGTGGTCGTGGTCAGGACCATCTGGTCCTGACCGTTCTGCACGGCCCGCTTCGCCGGCGTCGTCCCCACCCCCTTGGGGTCGACGGCGGTGATGTCGATGCCGTACGTCTTCTTCAGACCCGGCTCGCAGTAGGGGCGCCGTACGCACTCGTCGCCCGCCGCGAGCCTGACCGGCAGCCGGGAGCGGCCCAGGTCGCTGAGTGTTCTGAGCCGGTGCTTCCTGGCGTAGGCGGTGGTGACGGCGAAGGCGTTCTGGTCGACGGCGCGGCCCGGATCGAGGACGGTCAGCCCGCGCGGCTCGGCGAGGGAGCGCAGCGCCTTCATCGTCGCGCCCAGATCGGGTGAGCCGACGGGTTTCGCGTCGGGGCCGTGGGCCTTGGCGTTCAGCCAGTCGGCGAAGGTCGCCGCGTACTCCGGTACGACATCGATCTGGCCGCTCTCCAGGGCCGGTTCGTAGATCTCCCGGTTGGTGACGGAGAGGATCCGGGTGTGGTACCCCGCGCTGTTCAGCAGGAGCGCGTACATCTGGGCGAGCAGATCGCTCTCGGTGAAGCCGGCCGAGCCGATGGTCAGCTGCTTGCTGTCGCCGGGCGGTGCGGTGACATCGCCCCGGTTCTCCAGGGACGGTCCGGTGGCGCAGCCGGTGGCCAGGAGGAGCGCGGCGACCAGGGCGGCGGCGCCGGTACGCGCCGCTCTCATCCCGCGCCCCTCACCCCACGCGGCCCTGGGCCCTCTCGTCCGGGTCTTGCCGGGCTCGCGTGCCCCGGTGCCGCGCCTCGCCGCGTTGTCGTCGGTCGCCGATGCTCCGCGTCGGCTCCCTTCTCCGCCTTGCGATTCACGGCACCGGACCCCGCTCCCTGATCCGGCCTGATCCAAACGAAAGGCCCCAGCCGCCGCGCCAGCTCGAACACCCCCTCCACCAGCAGCGCGAACAGGGCGACGAGCACCGCGCCCGCGACCACCTGGGGCGTGTCGGCGAGATTGAATCCGGCGGTGATGATCCGGCCGAGCCCGCCGCCGCCCACCAGGGCCGCGAGGGTCGCGGTCGCCACCAGTTGGACGGCGGCGATCTGTACGCCCGTGAGGATCAGCGGCAGGGCGAGCGGCGCCTCGACCCGCCGGAGCAGCTGACTGCCCGTCATCCCCATGCCTCGGGCGGCCTGGACGACATCACGGTCCACCCCGCGCATGCCCACGTAGGCGTTGGTGAGCAGCGGCGGGATCGCGAACAGCACCAGCGCGATGATCGTCGGCCACTGTCCATGTGTGCCGATCGGGGTGAGCAGCAACAGGACGAGAACGGCGAAGGTCGGCACGGCCCGGCCGACATTGGAGATATTGACGGCCAGCGCGCCGCCCCTGCCCAGATGGCCGAGGACCAGCGCGACGGGCAGCGCGATCGCACAGCTGATGACCAGACAGACGACGGTGAGGAACAGATGCTCGCCGAGCCGGTTCCAGACCCCGCCGGACCCGGCCCAGTTCGAGGCGCTGGTGAGCCAGGACCAGGCCGCCGCGAGGGTGTTCACGCGCGGCGCTCCCTCGCCCAGGGGGTGAGCAGCCGCTGGAGTCCGAGCAGCAGCAGATCGGCGGCGACGGCGATGATCACGCAGAGTACGGAGGCGGTGAGCACCTGCGCCTTGAAGAAGGTGTTCATCCCGGCGTAGATGAGATTGCCGAGCCCTCCGTAGCCGACGATCGCCCCGATGGTGACGAGGGAGACGGCGGAGACGGTCGCGATCCGCAGCCCGGCCATGGCGGCGGGGAGAGCGAGTGGCAGCTCGACGGTGAGCAGCATACGGACCGGTCCGTATCCCATCCCCCGGGCGGCCTCCAGGGTCTCCTCGGGAACGGCGCGCAGTCCGGCCAGGATGTTCCGTACGAGCAGGGTCAGCGAGTAGAGGACCAGCCCGGCGACGACGAGCGAGGCGGCCAGTCCGTACAGCGGCAGCAGCAGGGAGAACATCGCGAGCGAGGGGATGGTGTAGAGGATGGTCGTGATGCCGAGCACGGGCCCGACCGCCCAGTTCCAGCGGCGGGCGGCCAGGGCCAGGGGGACGGCGATGACCAGCGCGAGCAGGATGGCGAGGAAGGTCAGATGGAGATGCTGGAGCACCGCGTCCCACAGGATCGTGCGGCGGGTGGAGAGGTAGTCGCCGCAGATCCACTCGTTGCGCGCGAGGCAGTCGTCCGGAGGCGCGGTCACCCGTCCATTGGACGCCCGCGTGCGGTCGGCCGCGCGCGGTGTTGGACCGTACGGATGGCGGACCCGCCGGGGCCCGCCCGCCGGGCGCCGTACCGTGACAGCGCGCGCCGCGAGCGGTCCTGCCGCTCACGGCGCGCGCTGCTCGCCGTCAGGGGAAGGACACCACCGTCGAGGGCACCGTGGTCGTGCCCGAGGTGGCGGCGCCGATGGCGTTGATGACGTGGTCGTACTGCCCATTGCCGCTGAGCGAGACGACGAGCAGGCCGTGGAACTTCACGCCCGGGACCGCGGGCGCGGCGAAGCCGTGGGCCTGGCGGATGCTCGGGTCGACGTTGTAGTAGCAGTAGCTGCCCAGGCCCCAGCCCTCGTGCGTGGTCACGGTGTCGGCGACCTTGTAGGCGGCGTAGCCCCTGGTGGCGCCGTTCTGGATGGCGGCCTGGTTGGGGGCGTCGTAGGCCTTCTCGTTCTGGAAGAAGATGGTGCGGCCCCGCTGGCCGTTCCACTGGACGTCGTACTTGTTGAAGTGCTCGACGAACAGCCCGGTCGCCAGCACGTCGTCGCCGTTGACGATCACACCGTAGTCGGCCCGGTTGGTCTCCCAGCCCACGCCGTCCCCGTGGTCGGCGCGCCAGACCCAGGTGTGGTCGATGATGGTGTGCCGGCTGTTGACGACCATGCTGGTGGTGGCCTTGCCGGGACCGGCGCCGCCGATCCTGATGAAGACGTCCTGCACGGTGGTCGGGTTGGCGGAGTGGTCGGTGGAGGTGCCCTGCGGCCCGATCTCCAGCAGGGTGGCGGAGTTGACGGTTCCCGCGTCGATCAGGAAGCCCGCGAGCCGTACCCCGTCGACATCGGCGACCCTCATCGCCGTCACCCCGTTGTCCGGCACGAGCGTGGCGTAGCCGAGGCCGAGGACCACCGTGTTCGCGCGCTCGACGCGGACGGTCTGGTCGAGGTGGTAGACGCCGGGCGTGAACAGCAGGTTGAGCCCCTGTGTGAGCGCCTCGTTGAGGGTGGCCGCGGAGACGCCGGGCTTGGCGACGTAGAACTGGGTGAGCGGCAGGGACGTACCCCTGGGCGTGCCGCTTCCCCAGGTGGTGCCGCGCGCGTTGGTGCGCAGCTCCGGCAGGAAGACCTTGTAGTCGGCGCCGTCGAGGTAGAGGAAGGGCTTTTCGCGTGAGACGGGGGTGTTGTTGAGGGTGGTGTAGGGCGGGTTGGGGAAGCTTTGGGCGGGGGCGCCTTCGACGCCGGAGAAGGTCATGTTCCAGACGGCGTTGGTCCAGCCGCCGACGGAGCTGTCGCGGGTGTACCACTGCTGCTGGGAGTAGGGGCCGACGGTGCCGTCGACGCGGCTGTCGGCGATGTAGCCGCCGCTGGCCCAGCCGTATCCGTTGGGTGCGAGGTTGAGGCCGCCCTTGACGTGCATTCGGCGGAAGGGGGCTGCCTGGGCGACGGCCCACCGGTTGGTGCCGCTGACGGGGTTGAGGGCCAGGTTCTCGGCGGAGCGCCAGAAGTTCTGGGTGGCGTTGCCGTTGAACCAGCCGGCGTCCACGGTCACATCACCGTTGAAGGTGGTGTCGTCGGGCGAGAGCCCGAGTCCGGAGATCGAGGTGTAGAAGCCGAGCTGCGCGTTGATGTTGTTGTACGTGCCGGGCTTGAACAGCAGCTGGTAGCGGCCCGGGCCGAACTGCGCCGACTCCTGCTGCCGGAAGATCTCGTCCAGCCTGCCCTGGATGTTCGGCGTCGACGGATCGAAGACCAGCACGTTCGGCCCCAGATCACCACCGCCGGGCAGGGCCGCGGCGCCGGTACGCGCGGACGCGGGCGAGGACAGGGCGAGCACGCTCGGCGCGGACGCGGCGGCTGCCATGACGCCAAGAACCGTACGGCGTGTGGGGGGAGTAGGCATGGCGGCTCTCCTTGTTCAGAATGTGAACGGTGGGGGTGGTGGGGAGCGCTCTCTCACTCAGGCATGTTCACGGCATGTGAACAGCTCGTCAAGGGAGATGACCGGTTCCGCAACGCGTCGGCTCCCAACCCGCCCTGGAATAGCGGGATATGAAGGGCTATCAGGGCTGATCGAGCATGCTTCCCGGTGTGCGGGGTTGTATTCACGAAGTGACGATTCCACTGGACGGGAATCTGCGTGCCGCGGGTGCCTTGACACCTTACGGGGCTGCTTCTACGTTCCACGAGAGCGCTCTCTCGCTGTGGTCTCCTCAGCCCCGCCTCTTCCCCGCGGGCTGTGTTCCGAGCTCCCTCACCCCTCTCGAAGGAGAGCCATGCGCCCACGTCTTCTCTTCGCCTCCGCCGCCGCTGTCGTCGCCGCGTTGACGGCGGCGACGGCTCCGAGCGCGACCGGCGCCCCCCGGGCCGCGGCCGCGGCCTGGGACAGTGACCTCGCGGCCGAGGCCCAGAGCGCGAACCCGGCCGCCGCCACCGCGTCCGGCAGTGAGAGCGCCGACCTGGGGCCCGGCGCCGCCTTCGACGGCAACGGCGCGACCCGCTGGTCGAGCAACGCGGCCGACGACGCCTGGATCCGGGTCGATCTGGGCCAGACCCTCCGTATCGACCGGGTCACCCTCGACTGGGAGGCCGCCTACGGCAAGAAGTACGTGCTGGAGGTGTCGGGCGACGGCACCAGCTGGCGGCCCTTCTACACCGAGGACGCGGGCACGGGCGGGACCGTCACCGCCCACACCTATCCGCAGGAGATCAGGGGCCGGTACGTACGTCTGCGCGGCGTCGAACGCGCCACGCCCTATGGCTACTCGCTGTACTCCTTCAAGATCTACGGCGGCACCCCGGCAGCCGCCTCCACCACCCGCGCCAATCTCGCGCTCCACCATCCGGCGTACAGCAACCTCTACCAGCACGCGGGCAATTCGCCGGCGTTCGTCACCGACGGCGGCTGGCCCGCCGCCCTCAAGGGCGACCAGACCCGGTGGGCGAGCGACTGGAACGCCGATCGCTGGGTCTCCGTCGACCTCGGCGCGTCCTCCACCATCAACAGCGTTGACCTGTACTGGGAAGCCGCGTACGCCGTCGACTTCGAGATCCAGGTCTCCGACGACAACAGGACCTGGCGCACCGTCCACCGCCCGTCCGCCGCCGAGGTCGCCGCGCGCCGCGCCGACATCAAGTCCCCGGCCGAGGCGGCCGGGCGCCATGACACCGTCACGCTCTCCACACCCGCCACCGGGCGCTATGTACGTATGCTCGGCAAGGAGCGGCGTTCCTTCTACAACCCGGCGCCCGCCACGGCCCAATTCGGTTACTCGCTCTACGAGTTCCAGGTGTGGGGCACCGGCGGCAGCGCGGCGGCGGCCTATCCCGCGCTCCCCGGCGAGCAGGGGGGCACGTACCGTACGACGTTCTTCGACGACTTCACGGGAGCCTCGCTCGACCGCTCCAAGTGGCGGGTCGTCAGGACCGGCCAGGAGATGGGCTCGGTCAACGGTGAGGCCCAGGCGTATGTCGACTCCCCCGACAACATCCGTACCGCGAACGGCAGTCTGATCCTGACCCCGAAGTACTGCAAGGGCTGCACCCAGGCGGGCGGCGGTACGTACGACTTCACCTCGGGGCGTATCGACACCAACACCAAGTTCGACTTCACGTACGGCAAGGTCAGCGCCCGTCTGAAGCTCCCGGTGGGCGACGGCTACTGGCCCGCCTTCTGGCTGCTCGGCAGCAATGTCGACGATCCGGCCGTGTCCTGGCCCGCCTCGGGCGAGACGGACATCATGGAGAACATCGGCTACGGCAACTGGACCAGCAGCGCCCTGCACGGGCCGGGCTACTCCGCCGACGGCAACATCGGCGCGCAGCAGTACTACCCCGGCGGGGGAAGCGCGGACCAGTGGCACACGTACGCGGTCGAGTGGACGCCCACCACCATGCGGTTCTTCGTGGATGACCGGATCGTCCAGGAGACGACCCGCAACAAGCTGGAGTCCACGCGCGGCCAGTGGGTCTTCGACCACAACCAGTACGTGATTCTCAACCTCGCTCTCGGCGGCGCCTATCCGGCCGGCTGGAACAAGGTCACCACGCCGTACTGGGGTCTGCCGCAGTCCAGCGTCGACCGCGTCGCCCAGGGCGGCGTCCAGGCCGAGATCGACTGGGTGCGGGTCGAGCAGAAGGGCTGACGCGGAAGGGCCGATACGGACGGCCACTGCCCGCCGGTGCGCCGACGAGAAGGGCGCGGATATAAAAGACTCCATGGATGCCGACTCCCCGCGCCCTTCCCGCCCGGTGACACTGGAGGACGTGGCCCGCGTCGCCGGTGTGTCCCGGGCCACGGTGTCCCGGGTCATCAATGAGACCCCCACGGTGGACCGGACGCTCCGGCACGCCGTGGAGAACGCCGTGGCCGCCACCGGGTACGTACCCAACCGCGCGGCCCGCTCGCTCGTGACCCGGCGGACGGGTTCGGTGGCGCTCGTGGTCTCGGAACAGGAGAAGCGCCACGCCGCCGCCCCCTTCCTCGGCCGGGTGTTCACCGACCCGCACTTCGGGCGCGTCGTCAGCGGACTGGTCGATGTGCTGCGGCCCGCGGGCGTCCATCTCGTCCTGATGCTGGTCGACGACGAGGCCTCCCGTCTCCAGACCCTCTCGTATCTGCGTCAAGGACATGTGGACGGGGTGGTGTTGATCTCGTCGCATGTGGACGACCCGCTGCCGCGGCTGCTCGCCGACACCCGGCTGCCCGCCGTTCTGTCGGGGCGTCCGCGGCGCGATTCCTCGCTCGCGTTCGTGGAGGCCGACCAGCGCGCGGGAGCCCGGCTGGCCGCCGACCATCTGGTGTCGCTGGGCCGCACCCGGATCGGCTCGGTGGCCGGACCGCAGGACATGCCCGCGGCACGGGAGCGCCTGGAGGGGTTCCGCGCGGCTCTGGCGGAGCGCGGCATCGATGAGGTCCCCTGGGCGGAGGGCGACTTCACCCACACGGGGGGCGCCTCGGCCGTACGGGAGCTGCTCGCTCGGCGGCCGGATCTGGACGGACTGTTCGTGGCGTCCGACCTCATGGCGCTCGGCGCGCTGCCGGTCCTGCAGCGCGCGGGCAGGGACGTGCCGCGGGACGTGGCGGTGGTGGGCTTCGACGACAGCCATGCCGCCCAGTCCTGCGACCCGCCGCTGACCACCGTGCGGCAGCCGGTCGAGGAGATGGCCTCCGCGACGGCCCAGCTCCTGCTGCGCAGGATCGCCCGGCCGGGCCAGGCCGTACGGTCGGAGCTGTTCGCGCCCGAGCTGGTGGTCAGGGCGTCCGCCTGACAGCATCTAACGCTGATCCGCCGCCGGCTCTCCGGTTGTCAGCCGGGGGACGTTCGACCGCGCGCCGTAGGTGAACGCGCGGACGCGGTACGAGGCCCGTTTCTCGGTGGGGAGCGTGATCAGACCGCAGGAGTTGATGTCGGGGTCGAGGACGGCGACCGGCGCGTAAGCGGAACCGCCCCGGGTGCGTGCCTCCAGCAGGAACCCCTCTTCGTCCGTGGCGTGATCGGTCCAGGTGAAGAGAATGCCGTTCGCATGCTTGACCACGGCCTTGAGCCCGGAGGGTGCGGCGGCTCCTCCGGCCCGGACGGAACGACCGGTCGCGGACCGTCCGGGGTCCTTGCGCGGAGCCAGCCAGTCGTGGCCGGACTCCTGGTCCTCCGTGGTCAGTTCGCCCGGCGGCAGGGCGACGTCGACCGGCGCCGACGCCGGACCGTCGAAGGTCCGGAGGCGGTAGAAGAAGGTCGTGCGCGGCATCAGATCGGGGTGACGGTAGCTCGTCACGCCCGGTGGCAGGTACTGGAGGACGGTGTACGGGCCCGCCTCGTCGGTCGCGAACTCCAGCACATGGCCAAAGGCGCCGGGCCCGCCGCCCCGCCAGCTGAGATCGATATCGGTGGGTGTGGTGAGGACCGCGCGGAGCGTGGCGGCCGCTCCGTCGCCGGTCGGCGGCTTTCGCGGGGTGGCGGTGGCCCCGCCCGGGGACGTGGCGGGTCCCCGGGCGGGGCGCTCGGCCGGCGGCTGCGTGGAACACGCCGCTGCCGCGAGCGCGAGCGCGACGGCCGGCACCGCCGCTCGGATCGCTGGACGCACGGGCGGGTCCGCTACTTGCGCCAGAAGCGGACGTCGCTCCAGACCACCGTGGCCGGTCCGTTGCCGCTGTTGGTCCGATAGGCGCCGAACTTGTCGTAGAAGCTGCCGCCGGGGCTGTCGTAGGTGTGCTTGAGCGACCCGTTGATGTACGTGCGGTGCGAGGTGCCGACCTGGTGGACGGTGTTGACGCGGACCGTCGCACCGACGGTGCCCGCGTTCGAGAGCGTGTCGCCGCCGTGGACCGCGTACAGCCGCCCGCCCCGCTCGGCGGCCAGCATGAAATAGGGGCCGGCCGCCGACTCGTTGAACGTCTGCTTGAGGCTGATGCGTGTACCGCTCAGGCTGCTGATGCGGAAGTAGCCCTCGAACTGCCGGGTGCCCCCGGTGTAGGTGGCGTACCTGCGTTCGGCGCGCTGGTCGCCGCTCGCGGTGGAGCAGGTGAGCGTGAACGTCAGACCGTCGACCTGGCCGCACCCTCGCTCCTGGACCGTGAAGGTGGGCGAGACGGAGGTCCACCCGCCGGGCTCCACCTCGGCGGAGGCGTGCGGGGCGGCGAGGAATGAGGAAGCGCCCACTGCGGCGAGAACCGTGAACGTCCGAAGGCGTGTGAACATGTCTCACTTACCTCTCTGGTGGGGGGACGCGATCAGAGCCCGCACTTCACATACATGAACGCTGGCTCAGATTTTGAATGGTTGAGTGGAAGATAGGACTGGACCAACCACCCGTCAAGAGCCCTCCGGCAGAGGGGCGTTGACGATACGGAACCAACCCCTCTGCCCCACCCCCGCCGCTGGGCTCAGAAATTGATCATGTGTCCCGCCAGACCGTGGACAGCCTCCTTGACCGCTTCGCCCAGCGTCGGATGGGCGTGCACATTGCGCGCCACCTCATGGACCGTCAGATCCCACTGCTGGGCGAGCGTCAGCTCCGGCAGCAACTCGGTGACCTCGGGGCCGATCAGATGCGCGCCGAGCAGTTCGCCGTACCGGTTGTCGCTGATCAGCTTCACGAAACCGACCGGGTCGCCCAGACCATGGGCCTTGCCGTTCGCGGTGAAGGGGAACTTCACCACCTTCACGTCATGGCCCTGTTCGCGCGCCTGCTCCTCGGTCCAGCCGAAACTGGCGATCTGCGGCTGACAGTAGGTGGCGCGCGGGATCATCACGAAGTCCAGCTCCATGGTCTCCGCGCCGGCGATCGTCTCGGCCGCGATCACCCCCATGGACTCCGCGGCGTGGGCCAGCATCAGCTTCGCCGTGACATCCCCGATCGCGAAGATGTGCGGCACGCTGGTACGGCCGCGTCCGTCCACGTCGATCGCTCCGCGCTCGGTCAGCCGAACGCCGGTGTTCTCCAGGCCGTAGCCGGCGGTACGTGGCGCGAAACCGATCGCCTGGAGGACCTTGTCGGTCTCCAGCACCTGCCGCTGTCCGTCGCGCGAGACGGTGACCCGTACCTTCGCCGACGGATCGCTGTCGTCGATCGCCTCGACCCGGGTGGAGGTCAGCACCTCGATGCCCAGACGCCGGTAGCGTTTGGCGAGTTCCTTGGAGATCTCGGCGTCCTCCAAGGGCACGAGCCGGTTCAGGAATTCGACGATCGTGACCTTCACCCCGTAGTTGTGCAGCACGTACGCGAACTCGACGCCGATGGCGCCCGCCCCGGCGATGACGATGCTCTCCGGCAGCGTGTCGGAGAGGATCTGCTCCTCGTACGTGACGACCCGCTCGCTCAGGGAGGTCCCCGGCAGCAGCCGGGTCGTGGTCCCCGTCGCGACGACGCAGTGGTCGAACGTCAGGGTCTCCGTACCACCCTCCGACAGCGCCACCTGAAGGGTGCGGTCGTCGATGAACGTGCCGCGGCCGTCGTACTCGGCGATGTCGTTCTTCTTCATCAGATAGTGCACACCGGCCACCCGGCCGTCGGCGACCTTACGGCTGCGCTTGAACGCCTCCGTGTAGTCGAAGCTGACCCGGCCCTCCACCCGGATTCCGAAGGTCTTCGTCTCGTGCGTGAAGATGTGCGCGAGTTCCGCGTTGCGCAACAGCGCCTTCGAGGGGATGCACCCCACGTTCAGACAGACACCGCCCCAGTACTTCGCCTCGACGACTGCCGTCCGCAGCCCGAGTTGCGTCGCGCGGACCGCTGCGGTGTATCCGCCCGGTCCCGCGCCGAGGACCACGACATCAAAGTGTGTACTCATGATCCACACCATAGGCACCGGAAGCGCCGCCCGAGCACATCTCGGGGCAGGCGTGCTGCCCCTCACACAGCACGCCCTGAGGGCTGTCCCGTAATCCCTGGCGGGCGCGGATTACGGGACAGCCCTCAGGCCCTGTCCCAGCGGACGAACCGGGGCAGCCACTTCGCCCGGTAGCCGGGATGGCCCGCGTGTTCCGCCGCCATCTGCCGGACGACGAACCCCAGTCCGACGGCGCGGCCTGACGGGAAGTCGGCCGCCGGACGGTCGGTGTCCAGGTGGGACACCTCCGCGTACTCGTCGAGGAGGACCCTGCTCGTCTCGATCCGCCGGAGGGTGTACTCCGGGTTCTGGAGGGCGATGTGCTCGTCGTAGCCGCGCGTCCGCACCGTGAACGCGATCCCGCCGGTACGGTCGTGGATCTCGCCCGGCATCTCGGGCGGACACCGCCAGCGCTCCCCGCCCGCCTCCCGCGCGCGTCCTGCCTCCTCGTCGAGGCGCGCCCGCACGAACGCCAGCAGGTCCGCGTTGTCGTCAGTCATCAGCTCTCGGTCCTTTACCGTCACGGGCACGGGAGAGAAAGATCTCTGTCCCGGGCACGTTCTACCGTCCAGCTGAGGATGCCGTACACACGGCACGGCGCATGAGGATCACGAGCGTGGGGTAAGCGCTCCGTGGCCGCCGGATGAAAACACGGTAGAACGGTGCGTATCCGCACATATCTGGCAAGGATCACCACTCGCGAGAGGAGACGTCATGTCATCGAAGCGGCGCCGCAAGAAGAAGGCGCGTCGTAAGAACGGCGCCAACCACGGCCGACGCCCCCAGTCCTGAGCGGAAGACTCCTCCGTACGGACTACCGTCCAGTGGCCCCCGCGCGTGCGGCACGCCGCCGTACACCGACCTCGGGGGCCACTACCCCGGCCCCGCGCGGACCGGACGCGAACTCGCCGCGCGGGACGACGAGCGGTCAGGCCTCGCCGCCCAGGACCTTCCACACCCGGGTCGCCACATGCAGATTGAGGCGCGTCTCGACATCGCCCAGGTCGTGCCCCCCGATCTCGCGCAGACGCTGGAGCCGGTAGCGCAGCGTGCTGCGGTGGATGCCGAGGGCGGAGGCCGCGCCGTCGTAGTTTCCGCCCGCCTCGAAGTACTGCGAGAGGGTACGGACCAGATCGCCCCGGTGGGCCGCGTCGTAGTCGAGGAGGGGGCCGAGCCATTCACGGACGTACCCCTCGATCTCCCGGTAGTCGTCGCCCGTACCGATGATCCGGTACAGGCCCAGGTCGTCGAACGAGGTCGCGCCGTGGGGTACGCGCGAGCGCTGCCGTACCTCCAGTGCCCGCAGTGCCTCCTGGTAGGAACGCGGGATCTCGGCCGGGGAGTCGCAGCGGCTGCCGAGCCCGATCGCTCCCGCGCGCGAGCCGAGTTCCTGGGCGACCGCCAGATACAGCTCCTCGCCCTTGGGGCGTCCCTGGACCACCAGGACCGCCCGGCCCGAGCGTCTGGCCACCAGCGACCGGAGCCCCAGGCCGGCCGCCGCACCGGCCACCGCCTGTACGAACGCGTCGTCGGCGGTCAGCCCCGTCCAGGCCACCGCGACCAGGTGCTGTGCGCCGTGCAGATCGTGGCCGACGGCCGCGGAGCGTGCGAAGGCGCTCTCGTCGTCCGTACCGGTGATCAGATCGTCGACCAGCTCGCGGCGCAGCCGTAGCTCCATCTCGGCCAGGCTGCGCAGATGCGCCATCTCCAGGGCCAGCGCGTCGCACGCGTGACCGAGCGCGAACTCCTCCCGCTCCCCCGCGGCGCCCTCGGGGTCGACCAGGGAGACGGTGCCCAGGATCTCGCCGCGGTGGCGGGCGACGGCGGTGAGCCGGTGCCCGACATACACCGGGCGCGGGTCCCGGATCGCGTCGAGGATCAGCTGCTCCTGACGTCCGGGGTCGGGCTTCGGGTACGGGTCGGGGCAGCCGGGGCCGGCCCAGGCCCGCAGATTGCCGAACTGGTCCTCCACCACGGCGGAGAAGCCGGTCAGCCGGTGGACCGTCCACGCGATCCCCGCCTCGGTGTCCCCGGTGGCCGTGGCGCCGCTCAGCGCGTCGTGCACCGACCGCCGGTACGTCAGTTCGGACTCCACGGCGGCCAGCCGCGCACGGGCCGCGCTCCCGTCCTGCCTGGCCCGGTTCAGCTCAGCGGCGTACTCCCGCTCCCGGCGGTGGGCGGCGGCGCCCGCCAGGGCCGCTCCGGTCTGCCGCGCCAGCAGCCCGAGCAGCGCGATGTCGTCGTCGCCAGGCCGTTGTCCGGCGCTCACGACCAGATATCCGGCCGGGGGGTTTCCGGCTCGCCCGCCGGGCTCCCGGAGCGCGAACGCCCATGACCACTCACGGCCGGGGAGCCGGACGGCGCCGTCCCGGCCGCCGAGTCCGTTGACCTGGCTGTCCAGCGCCCGGCTCGGGGCGCAGGAGCGCGGCGGAAGACACGAGTCCGGGGGACGGGAGGAATGCGGGGGCGGGAAGTCCGGGGGCGGGGAGGAGTCCAGCGGGCAGCGGACCAGCCGCCCGTCGGCCGGGAGATAACCGGCCTCGGTACGCCACGGCCCGAGCCGCGCGACGCCGGAGGCGGCCAGCCGCAGCACCTCGCGCCCGTCATGGCCGTCGGACAGGGCGCCCGACAACGCCATCAGACGGTGGAGGCGGGAGGACCGGCTGCCCGGGGTGTCCGGTGCTCCGGCTCTTCCGGCGGCCGTGCTCATCCCCTGGACCGCAACCTTCCCGAAGAGAGTCGCCCCCCAGAACAACTTTACCGAGTGACCGGGGACGCGCATCCGGTCCGCCCCGGGGCGGACCGGCCTGTACCGGCAGGTCCAGTCACCGCCTGGATTTCGACCTCTCAGGCGCAGGAATCAGCACGGCGCCGCCGCCAAGCTGGAGAGGACGTGACCCTGCCCCGAGGGCAGCGGACGGAGCCAGCGAACGAAGGCAGTGGACGCAAGGGAGCACCTCATGGCCAAGGCAGTCGGCATCGACCTGGGCACCACCAATTCGGTGATCGCCGTGTGGGAGGGCGGTGAAGCGACGGTCCTCCCCAACGCCGAGGGCTCCCGCACCACCCCCTCCGTCGTCGGCTTCACCGACTCCGGCGAACGGCTCGTGGGCCAGCTGGCCCGTCGGCAGGCGATTCTCAATCCCAAGGGCACCATCTACTCCGCCAAGCGGTTCATCGGCCGGCACTTCGACGAGGTCGCGGACGAGATCAAGGCGGTGACGTACGACGTCGTACCGGGCGAGAACGGCGTCGCGCGGTTCGACATCCGCGGCAAGCAGTACGCGCCGGAGGAGATCAGCGCACTGGTGCTGCGCAAGCTCGCCGAGGACGCCTCGAAGTCGCTGGGCGAGCGGGTGACGGAGGCCGTCATCACCGTACCGGCGTACTTCAACGACGCCCAGCGCACCGCGACCAAGGACGCCGGGCGGATCGCCGGCCTCGAAGTGCTGCGCATCATCAACGAGCCGACCGCGGCGGCCCTGGCGTACGGCCTGGACAAGAAGGAGCACGAGACGGTGCTCGTCTTCGACCTCGGCGGCGGCACCTTCGACGTGAGCATCCTGGACGTCGGGGACGGTGTGGTGGAGGTACGTTCCACCGCGGGCGACACGCACCTCGGCGGCGACGACTTCGACCGCCGGCTGGTGGACCATCTCGCGGACACGTTCCAGCGGGAGAACGGGATCGACCTGCGCGAGGACACCCAGGCGCTGCAACGGCTGTTCGAGGCGGCGGAGAAGGCCAAGACGGAGCTGAGTTCGGTGACCCGGACTCAGGTCAGCCTGCCGTTCATCACCGCCGACGCCACCGGCCCCAAGCATCTGACGGAATCCGTCATGCGCTCCACCTTCGAGCAGATCACCGCCGATCTGGTGGACCGCTGCCTGGGCCCCGTCCAGCAGGCGCTGTCCGACGCGAAGGTGACCGACAGCGACATCGACGAGGTCATCCTGGTCGGCGGCTCGACCCGGATCCCCGCCGTGCAGGCGCTGGTCCGGCGGCTGACCGGCGGCAAGGACCCGAATATGAGCGTCAACCCGGACGAGGTGGTGGCGCTGGGCGCCGCCGTACAGGCCGGGGTGCTCAAGGGCGAGGTCAAGGACGTACTGCTGCTGGACGTCACCCCGCTCTCGCTGGGTGTGGAGACACGCGGCGGTGTGATGACGAAGATCGTCGAACGGAACACCACGATTCCGGTGCGCCGCACCGAGACCTTCTCCACGGCCGAGGACAACCAGCCCGCCGTCGATGTCGTCGTCCTCCAGGGCGAGCGCGAGCGCGCTGCCGACAACCGGGTCCTCGGCCGCTTCCAGCTCACCGACATCCGGCCCGCGCCGCGCGGGGAGCCGCAGGTCGAGGTCACCTTCGACATCGACGCCAACGGCATCCTGAATGTCACCGCACGCGACAAGGACACCGGCAAGGAACAGGGCATCACCCTCAGCGAGGGTTCCAACCTGGAGCGGTCCGAGGTGGAGCGCATGATCTCCGAGGCGGAGCGCAACCGCGGCGAGGATCAGGCCCTGCGGCAGGCCGTGGACGCCCGCAATGAGCTGGACGCCATCGCCTACCAGGTGGAACGGAGGCTGGGCGAGCTGGGCGAGAACGCGCCCGAACACGAGCGGGCCCGCGCTCAGCTGCTGGTCTCCGATGCCCGCCAGGCGGTGAAGGGCGAGGAGACGCTGGACCGGGTCAGGTCGCTGACCTCCGAACTCCAGCAGGTCTACCAGGCGCTGGCCGCCCGGCCGACCGGTCCCGCCGGCCCGTCGGAGCCCGGTGGCCCGCCTCCGGCGAGCGGCACCGGAGGCGATGACGACGTCGTGGACGCCGATTTCGACCGGAGCTGAGGTCACACCATGGCCACCGAGCCGGAACCGGTACCGCCGCCGGACGAACCGGACGCCGCGCCTCCGCGGGAGGCCCGGACGGACGGTCAGCCGGACGACATCCAGAAGGACCTGGCCGAGGCACAGGACGCCTGGCGGCGCGCGCTCGCCGATCTCGACAACCTGCGCAAGCGCCATGCCCGGGAGCTGGAAGGGGTACGGGAGGCCGAGCGCGCCCGTACCGCCGCCGAATGGCTCCCCGTGATCGACCATCTCGAACTGGCCCTGGCGCACGCCCACGCCGATCCCGCCTCGGTCCTCCAGGGCGTCGAGGCCGTACGGGACCAGGCCGTGGACGTACTGGCGCGGCTCGGCTACCCGCGCCAGGAGGAGAGCGGTGTGCCGTTCGACCCGAGCAGACACGAGGTGGTCCGGGTCGTCGATGATCCGGACACCGAGCCGGGGACCGTCGTGGAGGTCCTGCGTCCCGGATACGGGGATGACGGGCGCCAGCTGCGTCCGATGGCCGTGGCGGTCAGTCAGCGACAGGGGTGACGGCGCATGGCACAGGACTACTACGAGGTCCTTGGCGTCCCCCGCTCGGCGAGCCAGGAGGAGATCCAGCAGGCCTATCGGAAGCTGGCCCGTCGCCACCACCCGGACGTGAACAAGGACCCGAAGGCGGAGGAACGCTTCAAGGACGTCAACGAGGCGTACAGCGTCCTGGCCGACCCGGACACCCGGGCGCGCTACGACCGGTTCGGCCCGGACTTCCGGCAGATCCCCGAGGACTACGACGAGCGGGTGGCCGCGGGGGCCGGGCGCGGCGGTGGGGGCTGGGCCTCCACGGGCGGCGGGGTGCGGTTCGCTCAGGGCGCGGGTGGCGCCTACCAGGACGTGGACTTCGAGGATCTCTTCGGCGGCCTGTTCGGCGGGCGCGGCGGGCCCCGCCGGACCGTTCCGGGCGCCGACCAGGAGGCCGAGGTGGAGCTGTCCGTGGAGGAGGCGTATCGCGGCGGGCGGCGTGGGGTCAGCCTCGCCGGGCCGGACGGCCGGCGCGACTACCAGGTCACCATTCCCCGGGGGGTGCGGGACGGGCAGCGGATCCGGCTGGCGGGCGAGGGCGGCCGGGGCAGTCGTGACGCGCCCGCCGGTGACCTCTATCTGCGGGTACACGTCAAACCCCATGAGCGCTACCGGCTGGAGGGCCGCGACATCCATGTCCAGCTGCCCGTGACGCCCTGGGAGGCGGCGCTCGGCGCGACCGTGCCGCTGGCCACCCCGGGCGGCACCGCCAAGGTCACCGTCCCGCCCGGCTCCTCCAGCGGGCGCCGGCTGCGGCTGCGCGGTGAGGGCATGCCCCATCCGCGCGGCACCGACGGCGACCTCTACGCCGAGCTCCGGGTGATGGTCCCGCCGCACCCCACCGACCGTGAACGCGAGCTGTTCGAAAACCTGGCGGCCGCGTCCGACTTCGACCCGAGGAGGCCGGGATGACGCCCGATCAACGGCAGCGACGGCCGGACGCGCCGGCCGTCCGGGTCTACGAGCTGGCGCCCGTCAGAAGGCTCAGTCTGGAGAGCGTGGCCCGCCGCTCGGGCCTGCACCCGGACATGGTCCGGCGCATGGTGACGCTGGGGCTGGTGGACGCCACCCGTGACCCCGCGGGCCGGCTCTGGTTCGATCTGTCCGCCCCGCGCACGCTGGCCCGTATACAGCGGCTGCGGGCCGGACTCCCCCTCAACTACGCCTCCATCGGGCTGGTACTGGACCTGCTGGACCGGATCAGTCTGCTGGAGACGGCGCTGCGCCGCACCGGCGCGAGGAGTGACGACGTGCCATGGACATGAACCGCCTCACCCAGAAGTCCCAGGAAGCCCTGCAAGAGGCCCAGAGCGCGGCCGTACGCCTCGGGCAGACCGAAGTGGACGGTGAGCATCTGCTGCTCGCGCTGCTCGACCAGCGGGACGGGCTCGTACCCCGGCTGCTCGACCAGGCCGGTGTCGAACCGTCCGCGCTGCGCACGGCGGTGGAGGGCGAGCTGTCGCGCCGGCCCAGGTCGACCGGCCCCGGAGCCGCGCCCGGCCAGGTGTTCGTCACCCAGCGGCTGTCGCGGCTGCTGGAGAGCGCCGAGCAGGAGGCCAAGCGGCTCAAGGACGAGTATGTCTCCGTCGAGCATCTGATGATGGCGCTGGCCGACGAGGGCTCCGCGACCGCCGCGGGGCGTCTGCTCAAGGACCACGGGCTCACCCAGGAGGCGTTCCTCTCGGCGCTCACCCGGGTCCGGGGCAATCAGCGGGTCACCTCCGCGACCCCGGAGGCCGCGTACGAGGCCCTGGAGAAGTACGGCCGCGATCTGGTCGCCGAGGCCCGTAGCGGCAGTCTGGACCCGGTGATCGGCCGGGACGCGGAGATACGGCGGGTGACCCAGATACTCAGCCGCAAGACCAAGAACAACCCGGTGCTGATCGGCGATCCGGGGGTGGGGAAGACCGCGATCGTGGAGGGACTCGCCCAGCGGATCGTCCGCGGCGATGTGCCCGAGGGGCTGCGGGACCGTACCGTCTTCGCGCTCGACATGGCCGCGCTGGTGGCCGGGGCCAAGTACCGCGGTGAGTTCGAGGAACGGCTCAAGGCGGTGCTCGGCGAGGTCAAGGCGGCCGGCGGACGGATCCTGCTCTTCCTCGACGAACTGCACACCGTGGTCGGCGCGGGCGGCGCCGAAGGGGCGGTGGACGCCGGGAACATGCTCAAGCCGATGCTCGCCCGCGGTGAGCTGCACATGATCGGCGCCACCACCCTGGACGAGTACCGCAAGCACATCGAGTCCGACGCCGCGCTGGAGCGCCGCTTCCAGCAGGTCCTGGTGGACGAGCCGAGCGTGGAGGACACCGTCTCCATCCTGCGCGGACTGCGCGAGCGTCTGGAGGTCTTCCACGGCGTGCGGATCCAGGACACGGCGCTGGTCGCCGCGGCGACGCTCAGCCACCGCTATATCTCGGACCGGTTCCTGCCCGACAAGGCGATCGATCTGGTGGACGAGGCCTGCGCCCGGATGCGTACCGAGATCGACTCCATGCCCGCCGAACTGGACGAGCTGACGCGGCGGGTGACCCGGCTGGAGATCGAGGAGGCGGCCCTCGCCAAGGAGACCGACCCGGCCAGCGTGACCAGGCTGGAGGAGCTGCGCAAAGAGCTGGCCGATGTACGGGCCGAGGCCGACGCCCGGCACGCCCAGTGGGAGTCCGAGCGCCAGGCCATCCGCAAGGTCCAGGAGCTGCGCCAGGAACTGGAACGGGTCCGTCAGGAGGCCGACGAGGCCGAACGGGCCTACGACCTCAACCGCGCCGCGGAACTGCGCTACGGGACGCTCACCGATCTGGAACGCCGCCTCGCCGCCGAGGAGGAGCAACTGCGCGCCAAACAGGGCGAGACCCGGCTGCTGCGCGAGGTGGTCACCGAGGACGAGATCGCGGAGATCGTCGCCGCGTGGACCGGCATTCCGGTGAGCCGTCTCCAGGAGGCCGAGCGCGAGAAGCTGCTGCGGCTCGACGAGATCCTTCAGGAGCGGGTGATCGGGCAGGACGAGGCCGTACGGCTGGTGGCCGACGCGATCATCCGGGCCCGGTCCGGGATCCGTGACCCGCGCCGTCCGATCGGGTCGTTCATCTTCCTCGGCCCGACCGGTGTGGGCAAGACGGAGCTGGCGAAGACCCTCGCGGCGGCGCTCTTCGACTCCGAGGAGAGCATGGTCCGCCTCGACATGAGCGAGTACCAGGAGCGGCACACCGTGAGCCGGCTCGTCGGCGCCCCGCCCGGATACGTCGGGTACGAGGAGGGCGGCCAGCTCACCGAGGCCGTTCGCCGCAAGCCGTACTCGGTGGTCCTGTTCGACGAGATCGAGAAGGCCCACGCCGATGTCTTCAACACCTTGCTCCAGGTCCTGGACGACGGCCGGATCACCGACGCCCAGGGGCGGACCGTCGACTTCCGCAACACCGTCGTCATCATGACCTCCAACATCGGCTCCCCGTATCTGCTGGACGCGAGCGCGGACGGCGAGATCAAGCCCGACGCCCGCGCGCAGGTGATGTCCGAACTCCGCGCGCACTTCCGGCCGGAGTTCCTCAACCGGGTGGACGACATCGTGCTCTTCAAGCCGCTCGGCCTGACCCAGATCGAGCGGATCGTCGATCTCCAGTTCGACGAACTGCGCCGGCGTCTCGCGGAGCGCAGGATCACGGTGGAACTCACCGAGCCGGCCCGCGAACTCATCGCCCACCAGGGCTTCGACCCGGTGTACGGGGCCCGGCCGCTGCGTCGCTATATCTCGCACGAGGTCGAGACGCTGGTCGGACGGGCGCTGCTGCGCGGTGAGGCGGCGGACGGATCGCACATCAAGGTGGACGCCCAGAACGGCGAGCTGGTCGTGACGTATCAGGACCCGCCCGGGTCCGAGGCACAGCGGGCAGCGTGAGGAAAGGTGAGGGCCGTGACCGGGAAAGCGGGTTCGGTGACGGGGGAGGTGAGGGCCGTGACCACGGACTCCGACTGGCACCTCTCCATGGTGCGACCCGTCACCCCCCGTACCCCCGACGGATGCGAGGAGTGCCTGCGACTCGGCGCGCCCTGGGAGCAGCTGCGCCTCTGTCTGACCTGCGGCCATGTCGGATGCTGCGACTCCTCCCCGCTACGGCACGCCCGCGCCCACGCCGCCTCCCTCGGTCACCCGCTCGTGGCGTCCCTGGAGCCCGGGGAGGACTGGCGCTGGTGCTATATGCACGACGCGTTCGTCTGACACTCCGCCGCCCGGGACCGTTCCCCGGGTTGCCGTGCGCGCCCGGGCACCGGAGCCTGTCAGAACGGACCGCACACGCCGTTCAACCGTTGAGGCAGAGGTCGACTTCATGGCAGAGAGTGAGAAGCCGCGGTTCGCCTACGCGCCAGTGGTCGTGCTGCCTGTTCAGGAGGGTGAACCGCCCTTCCGGCTGGTGGAGATTCACGGCGAGCTGGCCGGCAAGGCGTTCTCGATCGAGGATGTTTTCGAGTACGCCTTCGCGTTGGGCCTGAAGGGCGCCGATCTGGACGACCCGGAGGTGGTCCGGTGGGTGGGCGGCGACCAGTTCACCTGGACCGTCCGGCACTGGCGCTGAGACCCGGCCCGCACTGAGACCCGGCCCAGTGGAAAAGACACCCCGTGCGCGCGGGGGCGGAGTCACAACAGTTCTTGTTCCGCCCAGATGATCTTGCCTTCGGGTGTGTGCCGGGTGCCCCAGCGGTGGGCGAGCTGGGCGACGAGGAAGAGCCCGCGGCCGCCTTCGTCGGTGGTACGGGCGTGCCGGAGCCGGGGAGAGGTGCTGCTCGCGTCGGCGACCTCGACGATCAGGCGGGACTGGCGCATCAGCCGGAGCCGGATCGGGCCTGTGCCGTACCGGACCGCGTTGGTGACCAGTTCGCTGACGATGAGTTCGGTCGTCATGACAAGCTCGTCCAGGCCCCATTCCTCCAGTTGGCGGGTCGCCAGATTGCGGATGCCCGCGACGGCGGCGGGATCGGACGCCACGTTCCAGGAGACGACATGCTCGACGCTCAGGCCACGGGTACGCGCCAGCAGCAGCGCCACGTCGTCGGGTTGCGTCTCGGCGGTCAGCCGCTCCACGGCGGCGGCGCACAGTGCCGTGAGGGAGAGGCCGGGCTGGGCCAGGGCGTGCGAGAGACGGGACATGCCGAGGTCGATGTCCCGGTCGGCGGCCTCGATGAGGCCATTGGTGTAGAGACCGAGCAGGCTGTTCTCGGCGAGCTCGATCTCGGCCGACTCGAAGGGCAGCCCGCCCAGTCCCAGCGGCGGTCCGGCCGGCAGCTCCAGATAGCTGACGTGCCCGTCCGGAGTGACGACGACGGGCGGCGGATGCCCGGCACGGGCCAGCGTGCAACGCCGGGTGACCGGATCGTAGACGGCGTAGAGACAGGTGGCACCGACCACGGTCGTACGGAACGGGTCGGGCACCTCGTTGGCCGGCTCCTCCTCGCTGAGGCGGAGCACCAGATCGTCGAGGTGGGCCAGCAACTCGTCCGGGGGCACGTCCATGTCGGCGAGTGTCTGCACCGCGGTGCGCAGGCGCCCCATGGTGGCGGCGGCGCTGATGCCGTGCCCGACCACATCGCCCACGACCAGGCCCACGCGGGCGCCGGACAGGGGAATCACATCGAACCAGTCCCCGCCCACACCGTCCCCCGCGCCCGCGGGCAGATAGACGGAGGCCACGTCCACGGCGGCACCGCCGGCCAGGGTGTGCGGCAGCAGGCTGCGCTGAAGCGTCACGGTCGCGTTGTGTTCACGGGTGTAGCGGCGCGCGTTGTCCACACACACCGCCGCGCGCGCGACGACTTCCCGGGCCAGCAGGACATCGTCCGGCTTGAAGGACACCGGGTTCAGTGAGCGGAAGAACGTGGTGACGCCCAGCACGGTGTCCCGCGCCCGCATCGGCACGGAGATGAGCGAGTGGAGTCCGTACTCGCGGATGGCCGTGGTCCTGGCGGGCTGCCGTGTCACCCACTGGGGATCGGTGGGGTCAAGGACCTCGATGAAGATCGGCTCGCCGTTGATCAGGAGGTCAGGGCCGTGCGGCGGGGGGATCGAGTCCACCCGGTCACCGATCCGGGCAATGGCCTCCGGGCACCCTTCCCGTACGGAGCTCATGCCCGCCCGGCGCAGTGTCGCCCGGCTGACCGCCGGTCCCGCGTCGGTCAGCCAGGTCCCCTGCCCCTCGTTGCTGAGGATCGGTTCCAGCAGGTCGACGGTGACGAAGTCGGCGAAGCGGGGCACGGCGAAATCGGCGAGTTCCTGGGCCGTCCGAGTCACGTCCAGGGTGCTGCCGACCATGGCTCCCGCGTCGTTGACCATGGCCAGCAGCTCGCGGGCGTTCCACCGGTCGGTCACATCGAGAACGATGTAGCAGACGCCTGTGACGGCTCCATCGGCACCGACCAGGGGAAAGAACGAGGTGGAGTAGGCGTGCTGCCGATGCGGATCCGCCCAGCTCCAGCCCAGGTACTCGTAGTCGGTGACCGGCACGCCGTTCTGCGACACCTTGCGCATCAGGTCTTCGATGATGTCGGCCTGGAGGCCCGGCAGCAGTTCGCTCAGACGGCGGCCCAGGCGCTGCTCACGGGGCACACCGCCGAACCGTTCCAGGGTGTCGTTGAGCCAGATGTAGCGCAGGTCCGTGTCCATGACCGCCATGCCGACGGGCGACCGGGTCACGAACCCGTCCAGCACGGACTGGCCCATCGTCCATTGGGTCCTCTGCGCCCATGCCGAGATCAGAAAGCACTCATCGCCACCGATACGGAACGAGGCGGAGACGCGCAGGTTCATTTCGAAGCGCCGGCCGTCGCGGTGCAGCAGCGTGACGACCCCGCTCCACCCGGCCCCCGCGCGACAGCGTTCGGCGATGGCCACCGCACGCACCCGGTCGCCCGGATCACCCAGGAGCAGAGCGGCGGACCGGCCCACCACCTCCACGGGTGGGTAGCCAAGGATCTCCTCCGCCCCCCGGGTCCAGGCGACGACCCTGCCCGCCGCGTCCACCACCACGGTCCCGCCATTGGATGCGTCCAAAGGAACCTCCGAACGCGCGGGAGGCTGAGCTCCGGGACTCGGGCTCGACTGCCTGCGCGCCGCTGACATCCGCCTCACCATCCCCTTGTGCCCCCCATAATCCCACCGCGTCACGCGATGCGCACGGACGCGCGATCTTCATGCCCGGACAGGTCAGACCTCCGTCACCGCGACGCCCGCGTCGGCGATGCGTGCCAGGGGGTCGGCCGGGGCTCCCCTGTCGGTGACGAGGTGGTCGATGTCCGTCAGGGGGCAGATCTTCGCGAAGGTGACCTTCCCGATCTTCGAATGGTCCGCCACGACGACGGTCCGGCCGCTGTTGGCGGCGAAGGCGCGGTCCGTCGCCGCTTCGAGCTGGTCGTGGGTCGTGCAGCCGTGGGCCGCGCTGATCCCGTCCACCCCGAGGAATGTCATGTCGGTGTGGTGGTCGGCCAGTGTCTTCTCGGCGATGGGGCCGACGAGTTCGTAGCTCGCGGTACGGGCATAGCCGCCGACGACGACGAGCGTCACATCCCTGTGCGGCACCAGTTCGGCGGCGATGTTGACGGCGTTGGTCACGATGGTGACGGGGCCGCGCGCGGCGAGCACACGCGCGATCTCGGCGACGGTCGTGCCACCGGTCAGGCCGACGACCGCACCCTCCGGCACCAGTTCGGCCGCGGCCCGTGCGATGGCCTGCTTCTCGGGCCGGCAGCGCTCCGTACGGTGGTGGACCGGAAGCTCCGCCGCGACGCTGCCGACCACCGCTCCGCCGTGCGTACGGCGCAGCAGGTTGAGCCGGCTCAGGTGCTGCAAATCGCGCCGGACCGTGGCTCCCGAGACATTCAGCAGCCGCGAGAGTTCATTGACGTCGGAGCCGCCTCGCGCGGAGACATGCTCAAGTATCCGCGCATGGCGCTCAGTTTTCAGCATGAGATGAGCATAGCCCCGCACGGGAACGCGCAGCTCGGGGAATTCTCGGGCCCTCGGAGCACCGAACCCACTGCCCATATGCGCAAAGTGCGCAGCTTCGAACTGTTGACATGCCGAAACTTGCTCGCTTTACTCCATGCAACGCCAGAGTTGAGCACCCGGCGCCAGAGGTACGCCCAGCCGGTAACGCGGCCCACGCGCCGTAAGCCCGGACTGAGTCGCCAGGACCCCCCCGTGGAGATCGCGGAGTCCGAGGCGGGGACGTACCCCCCATCTTCTGGAGCTCAAGATGCCCCTCATGAACCGTGTCCGGTCTCGTCGGTGCGTCACCGCCGCGGCGGCCGTGGCAGCGCCGGTGACCACCCCGCCGCTCGCCTCCTCCACCGCGAGCGCGGCCGCCCGGGCCGTGCCCCTCCTCCGGTACACGCCAACTTCGACTACCAGATCGGCGAGCCCTGCACTCCGCCGGCCGGAGTGAAGGTCGTGATCGAGTACAAGGAGAAATACTTCAAGGAGACGTGCGCGGGCTTCGGTGACCGGCTGAGTGCCGTTCTGCGCGACGTCGACGTCACCGCCCCCGGCAACAGCGCGTACGTCCGCAAGACCTGCTGAACCCGCCCGTCCGATCAGCCCGCCGAGCGGTTCTGACCGGCTCGGCCCACCCCGGTCTCGGGCCGGGGTGCACCGAGCCGCCGCTCCCCGCCCCCACGCGGCGCACTCCTGGACACCACCTCACAGCACACCACTTCACAGCACACCACCCACCGTGCCGAGACGCTCCCCGCATGACGTCCCGTGCCGCGTTTCCCTTG
Organism: Streptomyces sp. NPDC056835; assembly: GCF_042789485.1. Taxonomy (NCBI): domain Bacteria; kingdom Bacillati; phylum Actinomycetota; class Actinomycetes; order Kitasatosporales; family Streptomycetaceae; genus Streptomyces; species Streptomyces sp. NPDC056835. The sequence continues at coordinate 28,659 of NZ_JBHUBB010000040.1, read as the reverse complement.
GGGGCTCACATGGCCGCAGCACACCGCATTCCCGGCACTCCCGCCGGGCTCTCGCGCCGTACGGTCCTGCGGCGGGGCACAGGTCTGGCGCTCGGCGCCGCCGCCACGGCGGCCCTGCCCGGATGCGGTACGGACACGAGCGACGGCGTCGGAGCCGACGGACGGGTCCTGGTCGAACTCTGGCACGGACAGACGGACACCGGCCGTGCGGCGATCGAGAAACTGGTCGCGGAGTTCAACCGCACCCATCCCGGTATCCGTGTCGATTCCGGCGGGGGCGTGCTGGCCGACGCGATGTTGCAGAAGATCACCGCGGCGCTCGCGTCCGGCTCCTTCCCCGACGTCGCCTACGTCTTCGGCTCGGACCTGGCCAGCGTCGCGCGCAGCCCCTCCGTGGTGGATCTGACCGACACGGTCCGTTCCGGCCCCCTCCCCTGGAACGACTTCTGGGCTCCCGCCCGCGAGGCCGTCACACTCAACGGACAGGTACGGGCGGCTCCCGCACTGATCGACTCGCTCGCCGTGGTCTGCAACAAGAAGCTCTTCCGCGACGCCGGCCTGCCCCTTCCCGAACCGGGCTGGACCTGGGCGGAGTTCGTGGCGACGGCCAAGAAGCTGACCGATGGAGGGCGTGGCACCTTCGGCACGGGCTGGCCCGGCGTGGGCGACGAGGACACGGTGTGGCGGCTGTGGCCGATGGTGTGGGACCTGGGGGGCGATGTCGTCGGCGCGGACGGGCAGCGGATCGGGTTCGCGGACGTCGGCGTACAAGCCCTGGAGACGGTGGCGGCTCTCGCGAAGGACAAGAGCGTCTACGTCGACCCCAAGCCGGGCAGCGAGCAGATGTACCAGGTCTTTCTCTCGGGCCGGATGGGCATGGTCGTCACCGGACCGTGGCAGCTGCCCGACGTGCGGCAGGCGAAGATCGACTACCACGTGGTGCCGCTGCCCAGCTACAGCGGCAAGCCGATGACCATTTCGGGACCCGACACGTGGACCGTGTTCGACAACGGTCCGGCGCGTGTACGGGCGGCACGTACCTTCGTCACCTGGCTGTCGCAGCCCGCCCAGGATGTGCGCTGGGACGTCATGGCCGGCAGCCTGCCGCTGAGCCGGAGTACGGAGGCCCTGCCCGCGTGGCAGGCGCAGGCGGCCAGGACGGAGGGGCTGCCGGTGTTCACCCGGGCGCTGGATACGGCGCGTGTACGTCCAGTACACCCGGCGTATCCGCAGATCTCGCAGGCGCTCGGACAGGCCATCGCCGCCGTACTCCTCGGCAGGAGTACCCCCGTCAAGGCCCTGCGCGCGTGCGCCGACGAGGCCAACGCCGCTCTGCTCATCCCGCGTTGAGAGGAATACGATGTCGCGCCTGCCCACTCCGCTCACGCTTCCGGACCACGGCCACGAGCACAACAAACACAACGACTCCACAACCGATGCCCACGGCGATGAGAACAACCGCGACGCGGTGTCGAGCGCCACTGGGAAGAGGCCACGACCGGGCGCTCCACGGCGCCGGCGGCGCGGGGAGACCGCGACCGCCTGGGCGTTCGTCTCGCCCTCGGTCCTGATCATTCTCGGTCTGAGTGTCATCCCCGTGGCCTGGTCGCTGCTGCTCTCCTTCCAGGCCGACGACCTGGTCACACCCAGCCGCTGGGTCGGTCTCGGCAACTACCACGCACTGGTGCGGGACCCGCATTTCAGCCAAGCGGTGCGCAACACACTGCTGTACACGGCGCTGTATGTGCCGCTGAGCATCGGTCTGGGGCTGCTGCTCGCCCTCGTACTGAACCAGCGGATCCGGCTGGTGGGTGTGTACCGCACACTGATCTTCGTGCCGTTCGTCATCTCGGCGACGGCGCAGGGGGTGCTGTTCTCCTTCATCCTCGACCCGGAGTTCGGTGCGGCCAACTCCCTACTGCACAAGCTCGGTATCTCTTCCCAGGGCTTCCTCACCGACCCCGGACAGGCTCTGCTCGTTCTGGTGGCGATCTCACTGTGGAGCGGCACCGGCTTCTGCGTGGTGGTCACTCTCGCCGCGCTCCAGGACGTGCCACCGTCCCTCATCGAGGCGGCGCGGCTGGACGGCGCCGGACGATGGCACCTGCTGCGGCATGTCATCCTGCCCGCGATCACACCGGTCACCGTGTTCCTCCTGCTGTGGCAGACCATCAACGCGCTTCAGGTCTTCGACCTGGTGTACGTGACGACCAAGGGCGGACCCCTCGGCTCCACCACCGTGATCGTCTACTTCATCTGGGAGCAGGCGTTCAAGAACTTCACCGCCGGTTACGGCGCGGCTGCCGCCTACGCGCTGGCGCTCGCGCTGCTCCTGGTCGCCGCGGTCCCGCGGGTGGCACGGGGCGTACGGGGCCGACGCGAGAACCACCGCCTCGAAGGAGCCGCACGATGACGGCCACATCCACCTCCGCCTCTGCCTCGTCTTCTGTTTCCTCTCCCGCCTCCTCTTCCGTTTCCGCCCGGCCGGCCGCCGGACCTCCGCGAGGCCGTCGGTGGCTGCCGTTCAGCCCCTGGCATCTGCTGCTCGCCCCTCTCACCCTGATCTTCGCGATCCCGCTGATCTGGCTGCTGCTCAGCTCCGTGATGAGCAACGCGGAGATCAACCGCTTCCCGCCGGCCCTCTGGCCGTCGGGGATCGACCTGGGCGGGTACCGGTATGTGCTCGGCAACGCGATGTTCCCGCGCTGGTTCGCCAACTCACTGATCGTCTCGGTGGTCGCGGTGGCGTCCAATCTGCTGCTCGGCTCGCTCGGCGGCTACGCCTTCGCCCGGATGCGGTTCGCCGGCTCCCGTGTCCTGCTTGGCCTGATGCTGGCCACGATGGCGATCCCGTTCCAGCTGACGATGATCCCCACGTTCCTGGTGATGAAGCGTCTCGGACTCATCGACACACTGGGCGCATTGATCGTCCCGTCGCTGGTCACACCGTTCGCCGTGTTCCTTCTGCGCCAGTTCTTCCTTTCCCTGCCCAGGGAACTGGAGGAAGCGGCCTGGATCGACGGCTGCTCACGGCTACGGGTGCTGTTCCTCATTGTGCTGCCGCTGTCGCGACCGGCCCTGAGCACCGTGGCGGTTCTGACCTTCCTGACCACCTGGAATGACCTGACCTGGCCGTTGATCGCCATCAATCACGACACCCAGTACACGCTCCAGCTCGGCTTGACGACCTTCCAGGGGCAGCACCACACCCAGTGGTCCGCCGTCATGGCGGGCAATGTGATCACCGTTCTGCCGGTGCTGCTCGCCTTCCTCTTCGCGCAGAAGTCCTTCATCCAGTCCATCACGTCCAGCGGTCTCAAGGGCTGAGTCCCGCTCCCGCCCTCCGTACACACCACACAACAACACACCACACGCCGCAATCACGGGAAGCCGCATGCCGCACACCTTCGACCTGCTTGTCATCGGGGACGCCAACCCCGACATCGTTCTGGGACCGCTCGACGCGCCGCTCGCCTTCGGGCAGCGCGAACAACTCGTCGACAGCGGCCTGCTCACGCTCGGCGGCTCCGCAGCGATCATGGCGTGCGGAGCCGCCCGGCTCGGGCTGAAGGTCGCCTTCGCCGGGCGCGTCGGGGACGACGAGGCGGGGCGTTTCATCCGTACGGCACTGAATGCCCGGGGCGTCGACACCGACGCCCTGCGCGTCGATCCCGGCCTGCCGACACCGCTCACGGTGGTCGTGACACGCGAGGACGGCGACCGTACGATCCTCACCTCCCCCGGCACCCTGTCCGCCACGGGGCCGGACGACGTTCCCGAGGCGCTGCTCACCAGCAGCCGGCATGTGCACGCAGCCTCCTACTTCCTGCTGCCCAAACTCGCCGACGCGCTGCCCGAACTGCTGGCCACAGCACGGGCGCACGGCATCACCACCTCGCTCGACACCAATGACGACCCCTCCGGCGCGTGGGCGCCCGGAAGTATCGACGCGACGCTCGCGGTCACCGACTTCCTGCTTCCCAACGCGCGGGAGGCGCTGGCTCTCGCGTCCGCCGCCGCTTCTCCGGACGCGGCCGGCTCGCCCGCCACCGCGGATGCCCTGGAGGCGGCGGCCGGCGCACTCGCGGCCCACGGGCCGCGGGTGGTGGTCAAGAACGGGGCGGACGGCGCCCTCGTACACGACGGCCGCACCCTGCTGCGTACCCCCGGGATCGCTGCCGGGCCGCTGGACACCGTCGGCGCCGGCGACAGTTTCGACGCCGGTTTCATCGCCGCGTTCCTGCGCGGCCTGTCCATCGCCGAGGCACTCGAAATCGCCGCCGCGTGCGGCGCTCTGTCCACCCGGGCGCACGGCGGCACCGCCGCCCAGCCCACCTGGGACGAGGCCACATCGGCCCTCGCCCGCAACGGAAAGAACCTCTGATGACCATCACCACCCCGAAGATCGCATTCATCGGCGCGGGAAGCGTCGTATTCACCCAGGGCCTGCTGGCGGACCTGTTCGCGTTTCCGGAGCTCAAGGGCGCCCATATCGCCCTGCACGACATCGACGCCGAACGGCTCGCCACGGCCCACGGCGCCGCCCGCCATATCGCGGACCGGCTGACCGGGGCGAGCGGCACCACGCCCCGTATCACCGCCCACGCCGAGCGGCGCGCGGCCCTCGAAGGCGCCGACTTCGTCATCAACATCGTCCAGGTCGGCATGCGCGAGTCGACCCGTACCGACTTCGACATTCCCGCTCGCTACGGCGTGCGCCAGACCATCGCGGACACCCTCGGCGTGGGCGGGATCTTCCGCGCGCTGCGCACCTTCCCGCTGCTCAAGTCGCTCGGCGAGGACATCGCCGAGGTCTGCCCCGACGCCTGGCTGCTCAACTACACCAACCCCATGGCGATGAACGTCCAGTACCTCACCCGGGCCACCGGGCTGACCCGCGTCGTCGGCCTGTGCCACTCGGTGTACTGGACCATCCGCGACCTCTCGGATCTCCTGGGCGTCCCGCACGAGGAGGTCACCTACCGGGCCGCCGGAGTCAACCACCAGGCGTGGGTGCTGCGTCTCGAACACCAGGGGAACGACCTCTACCCGCGGCTCGACGCCCTCGTCGCGGAGAACCCCGAGCTACGGCGCCGGGTACGCGTCGACATGTACCGGCGCCTCGGCTACTACCCGACCGAGACCAGCGAGCACTCCTCCGAATACGTGCCCTGGTATCTGCACCACGACAGCGAGATCGAGCGGCTGCGCCTGCCCGTCGGCGCCTATCTCGGCATCGTCGACGAGAACATCGCCGAGTACGAGCGGACCCGTGACGCGCTGGCCTGCGGAGCCCCACTGGCTGTCGAGGGCACCATGGAGTACGCCCCCCAGATCATCCACAGCATCACCACCGGCACGCCCCGCACGGTCTACGGCAACGTCCCCAACCACGGGCTGATCGACAATCTCCCGTCGGCCGGTACCGTCGAAGTGCCGTGTCTGGTGGACGCCCTGGGCGTGCAGCCCACCCGGTTCGGCTCGCTGCCCGCCCAGTGCGCCGCGCTCAACCGGGGCTATCTGAGCATGAACGAACTGGTCGTCCGGGCCGCTCTGGAGGACGACCCGCGCTCCATCCGGCAGGCGGCCATGGCCGACCCGGCCACCGCGGCTGCCCTGCCCGTCGAACGGATCTGGGACCTGTGCGACGACATGGTGCGCGCGCACGCGGATCTGCTCCAGCCGTCCCTGCGTACGACGCTCGGCCACTGAGCGCTCCCCGCCGCCCGCTCCCCCTCGCTCCGGAACCCCCGTACCCCCGCACTCTCACACCTCGTCGGAGAATCATGTCGCAGCACCACACCAGCCACGAAATCGCCTCCCAGCCCGCCTGCTGGGAGCGCGCCCTCAAGGAACTTCCCGAGCACGCCCCTGCCCTGCCCGCACCGGGCGAGCGCGTGGCGGTCATCGGCTGCGGGACCTCGCTGTTCATGGCGCAGGCGTACGCCCACCTCCGGGAGGAGGCCGGGCTCGGGCTCACGGACGCGTACCCGGCCTCGGAGGTGAGGCCACACCGCGCCTACGACCGGGTGCTCGCCCTGACCCGTTCCGGCACGACCACCGAAGTCCTCGCCGCGCTCGACCGGTTCGCGCCCGGCGTGCGTACGACCGTCGTCACCGCCGTCGGCGACTCCCCCGCGGCCGCCGCCGCCCACGATGTGATCTGCCTCGACTACGCGGACGAGCGGTCCGTCGTCCAGACCCGCTTTCCCACCACTCAGCTCCTGCTGCTCCGAGCCCACTTGGGCCACAGCACCGTCCGCGCGCTCGCCGATGTCGAAACGGCCCTCACCACCGAGATCGAGCCCGAGCTGCTCCGGGCCGGGCAGATCTCCTTCCTCGGCGCGGGCTGGAGCGTCGGTATCGCGGCGGAGGCGGCGCTCAAGGTGCGGGAAGCGGCGGCCTGGTGGACCGAGTCGTACTCCGTCATGGAGTACCGGCACGGCCCCATCGCCGTGGCCGCGCCGGGCCGGGCGGTCTGGGGGCTCTCGTCCCTGCCCGGGCCGCTCGCCGACCAGATCCGTGCCACCGGCGCCCATCTGCGTCATCCCCGGCTCGACCCGCTGGCCGAACTCGTCGTCGTACAGCGTCTGGCGGTCGAGCTGGCCACCGCGGCGGGCCGTGACCCCGACCAGCCCGCTCATCTGACGCGCTCGGTCGTCCTGGAGCGGACGGGCTGACACCGGCGACGCGACGGGGCACCTCCGTCCGTCGTTCCCCCTCCGTCACTCACATCCCTCATCCGACGTCCCCACATCCACAGCCCCACATCCGCCCCCCACCTGTCCATCACGGGAACCCAGAACATGCCACTCGTCCCCACCGGCGACATCCTCGGCGAAGCGACGCACGGCGTCGGCGCGTTCAATGTCGTCCTCCTCGAACAGCTTGAGGCCGTCCTCGCGGGCGCCGAGCAGGCGAACGAGGCCGTCATCGTCCAGATCAGTGAGAACGCCGTCGCGTACCGGGGCGCCCTCGGGCCGCTCGCCGCCGCCGCGCAGGAGGCCATCGCCGCCGTCTCCGTACCCGTCGCGCTGCACCTGGACCACGCCACCCGGCCCGATCTGATCAAAGAGGCGGTCCGACGCGGCTTCACCTCCGTGATGTACGACGGCGCTCATCTGCCCTGGGAGGAGAACGTCGCCCGTACCCGCGAGATGAGCGACTGGTGCCACACGTACGGCGTATGGGTCGAGGCGGAACTCGGCGCGATCGGGGGCAAGGACGGCGCCCACACCCCCGGCGTACGCACCGACCCCGGCGAGGCGGCCCGATTCGTCCTCGACACCGGTGTCGACGCACTCGCCGTCGCGGTCGGATCGTCACACCAGATGACCCGGCGTACCGCGCTGCTCGATCTGGATCTCATCCGTGACCTGCACGCGGCGGTGCCCGTCCCGCTGGTGCTGCACGGTTCGTCGGGGGTGGACGACAGCCACCTCGCCGCCGCGGTACGGGCGGGGATGCGCAAGATCAATATCGCCACGCATCTCAACACCCTCTTCACCGCGTCGGCGCGCGACTGGCTGTCCGCGCGGCCGACGGCCGTCGATCCGCGCGCCTATCTCCGTCCCGCGCGGAAGGCGGTGGCAGACGAGGTCGCCCGTCTGCTGCGGCTGATCGGACAGGGCCAGGACGGCCGCGTCCCCAGCAACTGAGCACTCAGGGACTCAGGGACTCAGGGACTCAGCGAATTCAGCGGAACTCACGAGTACTCAACGGACTCAAGAAAGGGGAAGCCCATGTCCCAGGTGACGATGGTCCTCGTCGGAGCCGGACTCCGCGGAATGACATACGCCCGGCACGCCCTGGCCACGGGAGCGGGACGGGTGGTCGCGGTGGCCGAGCCCGACCCGCGGCGCCGGGCGCGGGCGGCGGAGGAATTCGGGGTAGCACCGGAGCGGGTGTACGCGGACTGGAGCGAGGTGGTGGCGGCGGGCAGGCTGGCCGACGCCTGCGTCATCGCCACCCAGGACCGGCTGCACACCGGACCGGCGGTGGCACTGGCCGATCTCGGCTACCACATTCTGCTGGAGAAACCGATGGCGACCAGCGAGGACGAGGCTGCGGCGATCGCGGACGCGGCGCGGCGCAACGACATCCTGCTGGCCGTCTGCCATGTGCTGCGCTACACCCCGTACACCCGGCTGCTCAAGCGGCTGCTGGAGAGCGGCCGCATCGGCGGTCTGGTCAGCGTCCAGCACCTGGAGCCCGTCGGCTGGTGGCACCACGCCCATTCGTTCGTACGGGGGAACTGGCGCCGCCAGGACACCTCCGCCCCCATGCTGCTGACCAAGTCCTGCCATGACATCGACTGGCTGGTCCACCTGTTCGGGCGTACGCCCCGGAAGGTCGCTTCCTTCGGCAGCCTGACGCACTTCCGCCCCGAGGGCGCCCCGGCCGGCGCGACCGAGCGCTGCCTCGACTGCCCGCTGGAGACGGGCTGTCCGTACTCGGCCAAGCGGCTGTACCTGGGCTGTCTGGGCAATCCGGACCAGGAATTCTGGCCGCTGTCGGCGGTGACCGACGACCACACCGAGGCGGGTGTGCTGGACGCGCTGCGCGGCGGGCCGTACGGCCGCTGTGTGTACGCGTGCGACAACGATGTGGTCGACCATCAGGTGGTCACCATGGAGTTCGACTCCGGCGCCACCTGTTCGTTCACCATGAGCGCCTTCACCCCCATGGAACAGCGCCGCACCCGGCTGCTGGGCACACACGGCTTCATCGACGGCGACGGAAGCACACTACGGCTGGTCGATTTCCGCGACGGTTCCGAGGAGACCATCGACACACGGACGCGTCCGACGGGGAGCCCGGGGCCTTCGTCCGAGGACGGCCACGGAGGCGGGGACGAGGCACTGACCGACGCCTTCCTCGGCGCCGTCGCCGCCGGTGACGCGTCCCCGCTGCTGTCCGACGCCGCCGAGAGTCTCGCCACCCACCGTGTGGTGTGGGCGGCGGAACGGGCCCGGGTGACCGGCGCGGTGGTCGAACTCGACGTCCACGACCACGCGCCGACGGCGGGAACGGTCAGGAACCCGGTCGGCGGGCTTGGTCGCCTCGCTCCGCGTTCTTCTCCTTGATGCGCAGCGCTTCCTTCCTGACCTCGGCCTGCGTGGCGCGTTCCTGCCGCAGCCACCCGGGGTTGTCGCTCTTCAGCGCCTCGATCTGCTCCGTGGTGAGGGCGTCCGTCACTCCGCCGCGCGCGAGACCCGAGATGGAGACACCCAGCTTCGCGGCCACCACCGGCCGAGGGTGCGGGCCGTCGCGTCGCAGCTCCAGCAGCCACTGGGGCGGATCGGCCTGCAGCGCGTTCAGCTCGGTGCGCGAGACGACACCCTCCTGGAACTCGGCGGGGGTGGCCTCAAGGTACACACCCAGCTTCTTCGCCGCGGTCGCGGGCTTCATCGTCTGGATGGTCTGGTGCGACGTCATGGTGTCAAGAGTAGCGAGCGTGTGCGATACCTCCGACCACGGCCGGTAGCCTGGTGGCGTGACAGGCTCGGAAGTACCCCCTTCGTTCCGGCTCGCGTACGTCCCGGGCGTGACCCCCACCAAGTGGGTGCGGATCTGGAACGAGCGGCTGCCCGACATCCCGCTGACCCTCGTCACGGTGTCCGCCGCCGAGGCGCCGGGTCTCCTGAGGGACGGCGGCGCCGACGCCGGTTTCGTACGGCTGCCGATCGACCGGACGGACCTCAGCGCGATTCCCCTCTACACCGAGACGACGGTGGTCGTGGTCCCGAAGGACCATGTGGTGGCAGCGGTCGACGAGGTGTCCGCCGAGGATCTGGCCGACGACATCGTGCTGCATCCCCTCGATGACACCCTCGACTGGCCGTCCCGGCCGGGACGGCCCGCGAACGCGCGCCCGGCCACGACGGCGGACGCCGTCGAACTGGTCGCGGCGGGGGTGGGACTGCTCGTCGTCCCGCAGTCGCTGGCCCGCCTGCACCACCGCAGGGACCTTACGTACCGGCCGGTCCTGGACGCTCCCGAGTCGCGCGTCGCTCTGTCGTGGCCGGAGGACGAAACCACCGAACTGGTGGAGGACTTCATCGGGATCGTGCGCGGGCGCACGGTCAACAGCTCACGGGGGCGTCCGACCTCGCCACAACCGAAGCGTGAGCGCCCCGACACGGGCGGCGCACGGCGGAAGCCGGCGGCCGGTAGGTCGACCGGTAAATCGGCAGGTAAATCGGCCGGCAAGCCGACCGGCAAGAGTCCGCGGAGCGGTTCCGGCGGTCCCAAGGGCGGTCGGCGCGGCAAGCCCGGCCGTCGGTCGTAGTTCCTCCTCCCCCCGGTCACGGCGCACAACGGCCGCTGCTATCTCCCGCGCGCCGGCCGACAGCCTGCTGACATACTGCGCGGCGCCACTCGTACGGGGTGGACGTCGCGCGGCAGATGGGCGGGGATGGTGGTAGGGAAGTCGCTGGGCCGGCAGTTCGGTTGGCTGTGGGCGGCGTACGGGGTCAGTACGTTCGGCACGTGGCTGGCGTTCGACGCGTTCCCCCTGATCGCGATCCTCGTGCTGCACGCCGGTACGACCGAGGTGTCGCTGCTGGCGGCCGCGGGGCTGGCGGCCGGCGCGGTGGTCGCGGTGCCGCTCGGCCCGTGGGTGGAGTTCCGCCGTAAGCGGCCGGTGATGATAGCGATGGACCTGATCCGGTTCGCCGCGCTGATGAGCGTCCCCACCGCGTACGCGCTCGGCCTGCTCAGCTTCGCCCAGCTCCTGGTCGTAGCGGTCATCGTCGGCGCGGCCGACATCGCTTTCACGGCGGCCGGCGGCGCATGTCTGAAGGCGCTCGTGCGGCCGGAGGACCTGCTCGTCGCGAACGGGCGGTTCGAGTCCACGACGTGGACCGCGTCGGTACTCGGACCGCCGCTCGGCGGTGCCGCGATCGGGCTGCTCGGCCCGGTGATGACCGTGGTGGCCAATGCCGTCAGCTACCTGCTCTCGGCGGCGGGGATCCGCGCGATCGGCGGCGAGGAGCCGCGCCCCGTGCGAACGGGCGCACCACGCTTCCGAGTCGGCGACCTGTTCGACGGATGGCGGTACATCCTGGCCCACCCGGCGCTGCGTCCGCTGTTCTTCAACACGGTCCTGGTCAGCGGTCTGATCATGGCGACCTCCCCGGTGCTCGCCGTCCTCATGCTCAGCCACCTCGGGTTCGCGCCCTGGCAGTACGGCCTCGCCTTCGCCGCGCCCTGCGTCGGCGGTCTCATCGGCTCACGACTGTCCCGCCGACTCGTCGTACGGTTCGGACAGCACAAGGTCATGCTCACCGCCGGGGTACTGCGCGCGTGCTGGCTGCTCGGGCTGGCCTTCATCCGCCCCGGCGTCGGCGGGCTCGTACTCGTCATCGCCGTCGAGTTCGGGCTCATCATGTGCATGGGCGTGTTCAATCCGGTGTTCGCCACCTACCGGCTCGACCACACGGCGACGGACCGGGTCGCCCGCACCCTGTCCGCGTGGTCGGTCACCAGCAAACTCACCATCGCGGCCCTGACCGCCCTGTGGGGCCTGCTGGCCGGCCTCACGGGCCCCCGCACCGCGATCGCGATCGCCGGTCTCCTCCTCCTGACGACCCCGCTCCTGCTCCCCCGGCACGACACCGCGGCACACCACGAGCGGGTACAGGCTCAGCGCCACATCTGACACGCCGCGGTTGGCGCCGTCCTCGAACAGAGTCACCGGGGCGAGCCCGGCCGACCTGGTCCGTAACCGCCCGGTCGCGGAGATCGTTCAACCACCGGTGGGCGGATCCGGTCCCCTTTGGTGTCCGCGGTCAAGGAGACGGCATGCGTGAGATCGTGATCGTGGGGGCGGGACAGGCCGGACTCCAGCTCGCGCTGGGCCTGCTCGCGCGAGGCTATGACGTGACCGTGGTCGCGCCCCGTGACGCACGGCAGATCCGGTCGGGGCGGGTGATGTCGACTCAGGCCATGTTCGGGCCCGCGCTACGGATCGAACGTGAGGCCGGGTTGGACCTCTGGCAGCGGCAGGCCCCCGCGGTCCGGGCCATCCGGGCGACTGTCGCGGATGGCCCCGGCACCGAGGCGCTGGCGTTCACCGGGCCGCTGGACGAGGCACAGCAGTCCGTCGACCAACGGGTCAAGATGGCCGACTGGCTGGAGTTGTTCGAGGCCAGGGGCGGCCGGGTCATCCATCGGGCGATCGACGCGGCGGAGCTGGAACGCCTCGCGTCGGAACGGGACTTGACGCTGGTCGCGGCGGGCCGGGGCGAGCTGGCGGAGGTCTTCGCGCGGGACGACCGGCGGCCCCGGTTCGACAGGCCGCCGCGTACGCTCTCGTGCCTCTATCTGCACGGGGTACGGATGCCCGGCAGCCTGGCGCGGACCCAGGTACGTATCCATGTCGTGCCGGGTGTGGGCGAGGTTTTCCTTCAGCCGGCTCTGACCACCAGCGGCCCGTGCACCACCCTGCTGTGGGAGGCCGTGCCCGGCGGCCCGCTGGATTGCTGGCAGGACCGTCCGTCGCCGCGGGACCACCTCGCCCGGTCCCTCGACCTGCTGCGCACCTTCTTGCCGTGGGAGTACGAGCTCTGCGGAGCGGCCGAGCCGACCGACGCCCACGCCACCCTGTTCGGAGCGGTGACTCCCACGGTCCGGCACCCGGTCGCCCGTCTCTCCCCGGACACCCATGTGCTGGGCATGGCCGACGTCGTGGTCGTCAACGACCCGGTCACCGGGCAGGGCGCCAACAACGCGGCGCGCTGCGCGGACATCTACCTCCGCGCGATCCTCGAACGCGGCGAGGGCGCCTTCGATCCCGCGTGGATGCGGCGCACGTTCGACGCGTTCTGGGACCACGCCCGGCACACCACGGCCTTCACCACCATGATGCTGGGGCCACTGCCCGGGCACGTGCTGCGGGTCCTGTCCGCGGCCGTCACGCACGAGGCGGTCGCCCGCCGGTTCGCCAACGTGTACGCGGACCCTTCCGACTTCACGAACTGGCTCGCGGACCCGGCGGCGACCGACGCGTATCTGGCCTCGGCCACCGGCAGCTGACGTCGCGACGGCGATTCCGGTACAGCTCCTACCCCCGTCACACGAAGCTCGTGGCCGCCGCGATGCGGGGAAGCCCGAAGCGACAGAAGATGGGGGCGTCCTCATGTCACCAGGCTTGTCGACGAAAGGCGGGGGCCATGGCCTCCTTTTCCGGCGATGCATCAGGCGATGCATCAGGCGATGCATCAGGCGATGCATCAGGCGATGCATCAGCAGCGGGCGCGCTCGGCAGGCTCGGCAAGCACGCCTGGATGATCCTCCTCGCGGCGGGGATCGCCGCCATCGCCCTGGGCGTCTGCGTCCTCGTCTGGCCGGGCGCGACGCTGGCGGTGGTCGGCGTCCTCTTCGGTGCCTACCTGCTGGTCAACGGCGTCTTTCAGCTGACGGGCGCATTCGGGGCGCATGTGCCTGGCGGGATGCGGGTGCTGCATTTCGTCACCGGAGCGCTGAGTGTGCTGCTGGGACTGCTCTGTTTCCGCGGTGAGGCGCAGTCGTTGCTGCTCCTGGCCCTGTGGATCGGGTTCGGCTGGCTGTTCCGCGGGATCATGCTGATCGTCGTGGCGGCCTCCACCGAGGGGCTGCCGGCCCGCGGCTGGCAACTGTTCCTCGGGATCGTCACCCTGCTGGCCGGCGTGGTGCTGATCGTCTCCCCGTTCGGCTCACTCGCCGCCCTCGCTCTGGTGGCCGGCCTCTGGCTGATCATCCTGGGCGTGGCCGAGGTGGTTCACGCCCTCCGTCTCAGGTTCCTGGCAGCCCGCCACACCGCCTGAACCGGCTCGGCGGACACCCCCTGCGAGAGCACCGGCAGTCGACGCCCCCAGGTTCCTTTTTCAGCCATCGACCTCGGGTCGCAGGCCGATTCACAACCCTAATTTAGGTTAGGCTAACCTATGTCGGGTGATCGTGACTGCACCCGACAGAGAAGACACCCCGCGGCCTCGCCGTACCGTGGCCGACACCCCCGGCACATCCGCGAAGAGCGCCGGCGTTCCGTCCGGCCTCGCCGCCACGGGGATCACGGTCGCCTATGACGGCGTGGACGTCGTACACGAGGCGGACCTCCGTCTTCCGCGAGGGCGGGTCACCGCGCTCATCGGTCCGAACGGCAGTGGAAAGTCCACCCTGTTGCGTGCGCTCGCCCGTCTGCACCGGGCTCGCGCCGGCACGGTGACCGTAGGCGCCGAGCCGATCGACGCCCTCGCCCTCTCCCGTACGGAATTCGCCCGGCGCATCACGCTGCTCGCGCAGAGCCGCACCACCCCGGCCGGTCTCAGCGTCCGGGAGGTGGTCGGCTTCGGGCGACACCCGTACCGCGGCCGGCTGAGAGGGAGCGATCCGGACGGCGCGCGGCTCGTCGAGCACGCCCTGGCCGTCACGAACGTCGCCGGGCTCGCCGACCGCGGCGTCGAGAGCCTGTCCGGGGGGCAACTCCAACGCGTCTGGTTCGCCTGCTGTCTGGCACAGGACACCGAAGTGCTGCTCCTCGACGAACCGACGACCTACCTCGACCTGCGCTACCAGGTGGAGATCCTGGACCTCGTCCGGGATCTCGCCGACACACACGGCGTGACCATCGGCGTCGTCCTGCACGACCTGGATCAGGCCGCCGCGGTGGCGGACCAGGTCGTCCTGCTGTCCTCGGGGCGCGTCGCCGCCGCGGGGCCCCCGGCGCAGGTGTACGACCCCCAGCTACTGACCGACACCTACGGCATCCGTATCGAGGTCGAACCCGACCCCGCTACGGGCATCCCCCGCACCCGTGCGGTGGGAAGACACCACCTCCGTCTCGAAAGGCCCTGAAACACCTCATGACAAGCAAGCACTGGGCATGGCCCGTGATCGTCGGGACCGCCGCGATCGCCCTGGTCGGCTGCGGCACCTCCGAGGCTCCCGAGAAGGACTCCGCCTCGGACTCCACACTGACCGTCACCGACGCGCGCGGCACGAAGGTGACGCTCGACGGGCCGGCCGAGCGTGTCGTCGGCACCGAGTGGAACGTCGTCGAATCCCTCGTGACGCTGGGCGTCAACCCGGTCGGCGTCGCCGATGTGAAGGGCTACCGGGCCTACGACACCGCCGCGCCGCTGACCGGTGACGTCAAGGACATAGGTACCCGGGGCGAGCCCAGCGTGGACACGGTCGCCGCTCTCAAGCCCGACCTCGTCGTCGCGACGGACGACCTGCCGGACTCCGCCATCAAGCAGCTCTCCAAGGTCGCTCCCCTCATCGTGGTGCGGGCGGCGGATGCCGGTCGGCAGATCGACCGGATGACCGACAACGTGAACCTCATCGCCAGGGCCACCGGGACCGAGGACAAGGCCAAGGCCGAGATCGCCGCCTTCCGCGAGAAGATCGCCGACGGCAGGAAGGAACTCGCCGCCGCGGGCCTCGCCGGCGAAAAGGTCGCCTTCGCCGACGGCTGGCAGGAAGGAAGCCAGGTCTCGGTGCGCCCCTTCGTCAAGGGCTCGCTGATCACCGACATCAACACCGAACTCGGCCTGGTCAGCCCCTGGACCATGAAGGGCGACAAGGGCTACGGCCTGGCGGCCACGGATGTGGAAGGGCTCACGAAGATCGGCGACGCCCACTTCGCGTACATCACCAACACCGCCGACAACGGGGACCCGTTCGCCGACGGGCTCAAGGACAACGCGGTGTGGAAGTCGCTGCCCTTCGTCAAGGAGGACAACGTCCACCGACTCCCTGACGGCATCTGGATGTTCGGTGGCACGGCGTCGATGACGCAGTACATCGACGCGCTTGTGGACGCACTGACCAAGTGAGCGTGAGCACCCGCACCACGAAGGCCGCACGCGCGTCATCGACCGCCCCGGCGGGGGAAACACCCTCCGCCGGGGCCGGCGGGCCGGCACGCCGCGGCGCTCTTGCCCTTCTCGCGCTCGGCGCGCTCCTCGCGCTGCTCGCACTCGCGGTCACACACATCGGTCAGGGCACGGCGGCCGTCGGACCGCACACCCTCTGGCGTGCCTTCACCACCCTGTGGACCGACAGCGACGGTTCGGGCCAGGCGGACGCCGTGCTCGTCGCCTCGCGGCTGCCGCGGCTCGCCGCCGGGCTGGTCGTCGGCTGCACACTGGGCGCGGCCGGAGCCGTACTGCAGTCGGTGTCACGCAACGTGCTGGCCTCGCCCGACACACTCGCCGTGAACGCCGGCGCCTACCTCTCGGTCGTCGCCGTCGCGGCGTTCGGCATCACCCTGCCCGCCTTCCCGGCCGGCGGCACGGCACTGGTCGGCGGACTGCTCGCCGCCGCCGTCGTGTTGGGCCTCGCCCGTGCCGGGGCGGGCCCGACCCGGCTCGTCCTGGCGGGCTCGGCACTCGCCCTCGGGCTCAGTGGCCTGAGCCAGATGCTCCTCCTGCTACGCGCCCAGCAGACCACTGGCCTTTACGCGTGGGGCAACGGCTCCCTCGCCCAGACCGGCATGCAGACGATCGGCCGGCTCGCGCCGGTCGCGCTCGTGGCGCTGGTCGGGCTGGTCGTGCTCGGCCGGCGGCTCGATATTCTCGGGCTCGGTGACGACGAAGCCCGGATGGTCGGGGTCAGCCCCCGCCTGACGCGGGCCATCGCCGTCGTCCTCTCCGTGGTCCTCTCCGCCGTCTCCGTCACCGTCGCCGGCCCCATCGGGTTCGTCGGGCTGTGCGCGCCCGCGATCGTCCGGCTGGTGGGGGCCCGCGTACCCGCGCTCCTGCGGCATCGGGCGTTCATTCCCGCCTCGGCGCTGGCAGGCGTACTCGTCGTGCTCGGCGCAGATGTCCTCCTGCGCGCCCTGTTCGGGGCCCAGGCGGGTGCGGCTGTACCGACCGGCATTGTGACCAGCTTCTTCGGCGCCGTGGTACTCGTCGCCCTCGCCCACCGGGCCCGGGACGGGGGCTCCACCAGCCCCGAGGCGGCCTTCGACCGGCTGCGCGGCCGCCGTGCCTTCGTCCTCACCCTCTCGGTGCTGACCGCCGCTCTTCTCGCCGCGGTCGTCGCGGCGGCCCTCCTCGGCGACGCCGTCCTGTTGCCCGGCGATGTGGGGAACTGGCTCACGGGCCGGTCGGGGCAGCTCGTCACCTTCGTACTCGACACCCGTATGCCACGGATCGCCGCGGCGCTGCTCGCTGGTGCCGCGCTCGCGACGGCGGGCGCGGTGGTGCAGGCGGTCTCGCGCAATCCGCTCGCCGAACCGGGCATCCTCGGAGTGGTCGGAGGAGCGGGAGTCGGGGCGGTCATCACGTTGACGGTCGTCCCGCTCGCGAGCTTCTGGCTGATCGGCGGATCCGCGCTGGCCGGGGCGGCGGCCGCCGCCGCGCTGGTCTTCGGGCTCGCGGCACGGCACGGACTGGAGCAGAACCGGCTGGTGCTGACCGGTATCGGTGTCTCCGCGGGCGCGGCGGCGCTGGTCAGTCTGCTGATCGTGCTGACCGATCCGTACAACGGGACGAAAGCGCTCGTGTGGCTCTCGGGCTCGACCTATGGACGTACGTTCCCCGAAGTCCTCCCGGTGCTCGCCACTCTCGCCGTGTCGCTGCCGGTCCTCGCGGTGATGCGCCGCGACCTCGATCTCATCGGCCTTGACGCCGACACACCCAGACTGCTCGGCATCCGCCTCGGCACCACGCGTCTGGCGTTGCTCGGAGTCGCCGTCGTGCTCACCGCCGCGGCGGTCGCGGCGGTCGGGGTCATCGGCTTCGTCGGACTCGTGGCACCGCACGCGGCGCGCGCTCTGGTGGGCCGGCGTCATGCCCGGGTAATCCCGGTCGCCGCACTGATGGGCTCTCTGCTGGTGGTGGTCGCCGACACGCTCGGCCGGACAGTCATCGCGCCCGCTCAGATTCCCGTCGGAATCGTCACCGCGGTGATCGGTGCTCCCTACTTCGGCCGGCTGCTGTGGCGGTCCAGGACGTGAGTCGGGCCCGGGGCGGCCCCGGCCCTCCCGTACGGCGCGTAAGGAGTGGCCGCACATCCTCGGCCGCTGGAGGGCGAGTTGACCGATCTCTCGCACAAGTTAGGCTAGACTTAGCTAAGTTCATTCAGTGTGGCGTGGCCCGCACGACGGACGCGCCGCCGCGCGACCTGCCGCTCCGCGAGTCGACGCGGAACGCGTAGAGCCCTTTTCCGCCTCCCCCGTTCAACGGCTCCTCCGCGAGGAAGGCCCTCCGTGGGCCGGACGGGCGCTCAGGCAACAACTGCTCGGTGATGTCGCCCTCGGCCTGCCGGAACGGCTGGGCCTCGCCACGAATGGAGTGGATCCGTGAGTGTGACCGCTGCCCGTGGATTCCCTGCGAGCGGTGTGGCCGCCCGCATCGAGGAATCCGCCGATCGCGACCTGGCCCTCGTGATGAGCCGAGGGTCTTCGGGCAAGGCGCTCCAAGGCCGCACCGTGGTCGTCAAGTTCGGCGGTAACGCCATGGTGGACACCGCGCTCCACCGGACGTTCGCGCGGGACATCGTGGAGCTGCGGCGCGCGGGTCTGCGTCCGGTCGTCGTGCATGGTGGCGGACCACAGATCAGCGCGATGCTCGACCGCCTCGACCTGGAGGTGCGTTTCGAGGCGGGGATGCGTGTGACCACGCCCGAGATCATGGACGTGGTCCGCATGGTGCTGACCGGTCAGGTCCAGCGGGAACTGGTGGGCGCCCTCAACGCCCATGGCCCCTACGCCGTGGGCATGTCGGGCGAGGACGCGCACACCATGACAGCCGTACGACGCCCGGTGCGGGTGGACGGGCGGCCGGTGGACGTCGGTCTCGTCGGCGAGGTCGTGGCCGTGGACACCGGCATCATCGGCACACTGCTCAAGGAGGGCCGTATTCCCGTCGTCTCACCCGTCGCGCGCGGTGCGGACGGGGAGGTCTACAACGTCAACGCCGATCTCGCGGCGTCGGCGCTCGCGGCCGCGCTCGGGGCGGAGCGGCTGGTGGTGCTGACCGACGTCGAGGGGCTGTACGCGGACTGGCCGCACAGCACCGAGGTGATCGACCGGCTCACGGCCGGTGAACTGGACGCGCTGCTGCCGGAGCTCGCCAGTGGCATGCTCCCGAAGATGGAGGGGTGTCTGCGGGCGGTACGCGCGGGTGTCCGCAAGGCCCATGTGCTGGACGGCCGGGTGCCGCATGCCGTACTGCGCGGCGTCTTCGCCGAGGAGAGCCCGGGCACGACGGTCGTCCCGGACGAGGAACCGGGGGCCGATGAGGCCCGCGCATGACCGCCGACGGCAGCGCCCAACCGCCCGCGCACCACTGGAGCGTGGTCAAGTTGGACGTACGGGTACGTGGTCACAGGACGCGGGCGAGGACCTTCGCGCCGCGCCGCGGATCCAGCGACCGCGCCCAGGCATCCGGGGCGCGGTGCGGGGAGACCGGGGCGAAGCCGTGGTGGAGGAAGAGACGGCCGCTTCCGGTCGTCGCGGTGAACAGCGTGTCCAGTGCCCGCGAGCTCCCCTCGGCGAGGGCGGCGGTCAGGAGCCGTGCGCCCAGACCGCTGCCCTGTCTGCCGTGCGCGACGCAGAAGTTGTACAGAACCCCGGTCACACGCCCGTCGCACGCCGGTTCGGGGTGGACACGAAGCGCCAGGCAGCCGTCCAGCGTTCCGTCGGGCGCCTCGGCCACCAGGAAATCAGTGGCGTGCCGGGCGTAGACCTGGAACGGCCGGGCACGCAGTGCGCCGGAGCGGACGAACGGCTCGGAGAGAGCGGCGAGCGCCGGTGCGTCCCGGGGCCGGGCGGGACGCAGCGTGCTGACGGGCGCGGCAAGCGGACGTATCGGGTGGGGGGTGTCAGACAGCCGCGTCGCGGGGCGCGGCCTGGCCGTGATCAAGGCGTTCCTTCCTCGGCTCCATCGCGTGAGACGCCCTGTTGGTGCGCCGTTTCACTTCGACGAAACACAGTCGAGATTAGGTTAGCTTTACCTAAGTTCATAGCCAATTCGGGGCGGTCCGAGGTCCGTTCCCCGGAGGTGGGCGTACCGCTGGGGGCCGCCGGCCGGTGTGCTCACAACTTCCGTCCCTCCGTGGCCTCGTGTCCGTCCACGAAGGTCGCGACGACCTCGATGTCGCCGATCCTGGAGTGGTCGACGCGGCGCGGATCGTCGCCCAGGACGACGAAGTCGGCGCGCTTCCCGGGGGTGAGGCTGCCGGCGCTGTCGTCCCATCGCGAGGCGTACGCCCCGGCGAGGGTGTAGGCGCGCAGCGCCTCGTCCACGGTGACCGCCTCGTCGGGCCCGATCAGCTGCCCCGAGAGCGAGGCCCGCTCGACCATGAACTGAATGGCCCGCAGCGGCGATCCATCGGTGACGGGGCGGTCGGAGCTGCCGACGAGGGTCACGCCGTGGTCGAGAAAGGCCCGGCCGCGGTACATCCAGGGCGCACGCTCCGAGCCCATGATCGTCGCGTAGTCGTCGCCGAAGTAGCGCAGGAAGTTGGGCTGGATCACGGCGCTGAGTCCGAGCCGGGCGAAGCGGGGCAGTTGGTCGGGCCGTATGAGCCCGGCGTGCTCGATACGGTGGCGCGCGTCGGTGCGGGGCCGCGACGCCTGGGCCCGCTCCAGGGCGTCCAGGGCGAGATCCGCGGCCCGGTCGCCGATGGCGTGGACGGCGAGCTGCCATCCGGCCAGGTGGCCGTCGATGATGAGGGAGGTGAGGTGCTCCGGGTCGTCCTGGAGCTGACCCGTGTGGGTCATCCCCTCGTACGGGGCCGTGAGAGCGGCCGTACGCGCCATCATGCCGCCGTCGGTGTAGATCTTGAGAGCACCGATGGACAGCCAGTCGTCGCCGAACCCCGTCCGCAGGCCCAGGTCGAGCGCGCGCGGGATGCCGTCGTGCTCGTGCGCGCCGGGCGGCCGCAGAGTGTCCGCGCCCGGCATGAGCTGGACCCGCAGCGGCAGACGCGCCTGGTCGCGCAGGAGTTGGTACGCGCCGAGCTCGACGGGGCTGTGGCCCAGCAGGCCGCCGCCGATGCCGGCCTCGGCACAGCCCGTGACGCCTTCGGCGAGGCAGGCGCGTGCGGCGTACTCGATGGCGTCGGCGAGTTCCCGCTGGGAGTACGGCAGGCGCAGGCGCCGTACGGCGGCCATCGCGCTCTCCACGAGGACGCCGTTGTCATGGGGGACTTCGGCCGGCAGCAGGTCGAGCACGGCGCTGTTGACCACGCAGGCGTGGCCGGAATCGTGCATCACGAACACCCGGCGGCCGTGGCTGACCCGGTCGAGCTCCGCCGCCGTCAGATGCCGCCCGAGGGCTCGCTGGTCGTACCCGCCGATGTTCACCCACTCACCGGGTGCGCTCTTGCGGGAGACGGCGTCCTCCACGGCGGCGAGGACGTCCTCGACGCGTTCGAGCCCGGCGATGCTCGGGGAGCTCGCCTTGAGCCCCGTCCACGCCAGATGGACATGGCTGTCGATGAATCCCGGCAGGACGGTGGCGCCCTGGAGGTCGATCACCTCGCGGGCGGGCAGTGCGGTCACGGCCTCGTCCAGGCCCACGATCCGCCCCCGCCAGATGCCCAGGTCGTGAGCGACCGGCCGCTCCTGGTCCATGGTGACAATGCGCGCGTTCGTCAGCCTCGTGCAGAGCATCATGGGGAGTCCGTCCGTCCCTAGGAGGTTTCGGCGAGTATGGCGTCAGTGGCCGGGTCGGGGATGTCGGCCGCGCCGGTCTCCGGCTCGTACCGCCTGGGAGCGGCCGGAACCATCAGCGGAGTGCCGGTCTCGGGGTCGCCGATGATCCGGCAGGGCAGGCCGAACACGTCCTCGACGAGCTCGGCGGTCATGACGGTGGCGGGGTCTCCCTGGGCGGCGATGATCCCGCCCGGACGCATCACGATGAGGTGAGTGGCGTAGCGGCAGGCCTGGTTGAGGTCGTGCAGGACCGCGACGACGGTGTGGCCCTTACGGGCGTGTAGCTCGGCGCACAGGTCGAGCACTTCGACCTGATGGGCGATGTCGAGGTAGGTGGTCGGTTCGTCCAGCAGAAGGATGGAGGTCTGCTGCGCCAGCACCATGGACAGCCAGACGCGCTGCCGCTGTCCGCCGGAGAGGTCGTCCACGGGACGGTCGGCGAGTTCCAGTACGCCGGTCTGCCGCATCGCCTCGGTGACAGCCTCCTCGTCCTCGACGGACCACTGCTTCAGCAGCCGCTGGTGCGGGTACCGGCCGCGGGCCACGAGGTCGCCGGCCGTGATGCCGCCCGGCGCGCTGGAGGACTGCGGGAGCAGGCCGAGGCGGCGGGCGACCTCACGGGAGCGGTACGAGGCGATGGCGGCGCCGTCGAGGTAGACCTCCCCGGCCTTGGGCTTGAGCATCCGTGCCAGCGCCGCGAGCAGCGTCGACTTGCCGCAGGCGTTGGGCCCGATGATCACCGTGAAGGAGTGGTCGGGGATGTCGACGCTCAGGGACGTGGCCACCGTCCGCTGGTCGTAGGACAGGGTGACGTCCTCGGCACGCAGCCGGGGCTGAGGGCGGTTCGTTCCAGTCATGCGCGGCTCTTTCGCGATTCGGTGATCAGCAGCCAGATGAGGTACAGCCCGCCGATGGCGCCGGTCGCCGTGCCCACCGGAAGGAGCGCGGGTGCGAAGACCCGCTGCACGACGAGGTCGCTCAGGGCGAGCAGAACGGCGCCCATGAGCGCGGACGGCAGCAGCGCGGGGCCGGACGCCCCGGTGAGCCTGCGGACCACCTGGGGCGCGGCCAGGGCGATGAACCAGATGGGCCCGGTGACGGCGGTGGCGAACGCGGCGAGGGCGACGCTGATGATGAGAAGGACCGTGCGGGTGCGCCGCACGTCGACGCCGAGCGCCACGGCGGTGGTGTCGCCCATCTCCACCATGGCGAGACGGCGGGAGAGCAGGAAGGCCGGCGGCAGCAGGACGGCGAGGGCGAGACCGATGGCGTTCGCGTGCGTCCACAGCCGGTTTCCCAGGCTGCCGATCAGCCATGCCTGGGCCTCCAGCGCCTCCTGGAAGGTCGCCCGGGTGACCAGGTACGAGTTGACGGCGAGCAGCAGGGCGCTGACGCCGATGCCGATGACGACCAGCCGGAAACCCTGCAAACCGCGGCCGACCAGCAGGAGATTGACGACCAGGGCCGTGGTGAGACCGCCGACCAGCGCCCCGAACGCGATCTGGGTCATGCTGCCGTGCAGCACGATGATGACCACGAGCGCACCCACGGCGGAGCCGTTGGTGAAGCCGATGATGTCGGGGCTGCCCAGGGAGTTGCGGGTGAGGCTCTGCAGGATCGCCCCGCTCACCGCGAGGGCCGCGCCGACGAACACCGCGGTCAGGATGCGCGGCATGCGCAGGGTGTTGACGACGAAGTCGGCGGACGCGGATCCGTTACCGGTCAGGGCCTTGAAAACCTCCCCCACGGAGAGCGGGAAGTCACCGGTGGTCAGGGTGGTACCCACGACGACGATCAGCGCGCCGGTCAGCAGGGCGGTCACGGCGAAGGCACGGCCCCGCACACGCAGCGAGACTCCGCCCGCTCCGATGCGGACGACCCGGCCGCTGATGACGCGGGGAGCGGGGGTGTTGACGGATCCGGGCACCGAGGCTTTCGCCTTCTGGGCGGCGCTCACAGCATGACCAGCTTTCGACGGCGGCACAGCGCGATGAACAAGGGCGCGCCGATGAACGCGGTGACGATGCCGACCTGCACCTCGCCCGGAGCGCCGAGCACACGGCCCAGCACGTCCGAGCCGATGAGCAGGACGGGTGCGAGCAGCATCGAGTACGCGAGCACCCAGCGCTGGTCGGTTCCGGAGATGAACCGGGCGACATGCGGAACGGCCAGACCCACGAAACTGATCGGCCCGACGGCGGCGGTGGCGGCGCCGCACAGCAGCATCACGGCGACGGCCGCCAGCACGCGGGTACGGCCGACGTTCACGCCGAGGGCGCGCCCCAACTGGTCGCCCATCGCCAGCGCGTTGAGGGACGGGGCCAGGAGGAAGGCGACGACCGTTCCGACGCCGACGAACGGCAGGACGAGGAACACGATGTCGTAGTACCGGCCCGCGAGAGAACCCACCGTCCAGAAGCGGAACTGGTCGAACGCCTCCGGATCGAACAGCAGCACACCCCAGTTGAAGGCGTACAGCACGGCGGTCACCGCCGCTCCGGCGACGACGAGCCGGTCGGGGGTGGCCAGTTTCCGCCCGGAGGAGCCGAGGAGATGGACACCCACCGATGCCACGGCGGCCCCGGCGAGGGCGAACCACACATAGCCGAGAGGCGCGGCCACGCCCATGAACGCGATGGCCACGACGACGCCCGCGGAGGCGCCCAGGTTCACCCCGAGCAGTCCCGGGTCGGCGAGCGGATTGCGGGTCAGCGCCTGCATCAGGGCGCCGGACAGCCCGAGGGCCACGCCGACGAGGATGCCCAGGAGGGTACGGGGTATTCGGTAGTCGTGGACGATGACGGAGGCTTCCGACCCGTCAGGGCGCCACAGGAGGTCCCAGGTCGAGGTGAACGGAATCCCTCTGGTGCCCACCCAGACGCTGATCAGCGAGACGAGGACGAGCGCGCCGAGCGTCACGAGAAGCCCGAGACCGCGCAGGGCCGCCGCGGCCGGACGTGCGGGGGGCACGACGGGGCCACCGGTCCCGATTCCGGACGCCGCCCGGGCTTCGACAGACAAGGACCACTCCCCTGGCGGCGTCGTCGCGCCCCGCGAGTCGCGCGAGGCGTTGAACATGGATGTGCCGCGAGCGACATGACTAACGAACGATGAAACTTAGGTGAGCCTAACCGTACGTCCGCGACGGGGTCAACGCGACAGTGCCACCTGCGCCGATGCCCGCGCTCACAGGGCGCCGCCGGAGCCCGGCACACGCCCTTGGCACGGGTCGTAATTAAGCTAGGCTTACCTAACTATCCCGCTTACCTAACTATCCCGCCCTGTTCTTATGGAGGCGCCGCATGCCCGCTGGAGGACCAACGGGGGGCCATGTCCTCCGCAGAGCGCTCGCCGGCCAACGCCGCCGTGTTGTCGGTGCATCACTCCTCGGCATGGCGCACCAAGCCTGCGAGGCCCTTGTCCCGGTGGTCATCGGCCTGGTCATCGACGAGGCGGTGGCGACCGGATCCTCCGGCGCCCTGCTGCGTTGGCTGCTGGTCCTCGCCGGTCTCTTCCTCATGCTGTCCACGTGTTACCGGAACTCCGCACGGCTCACCGAAAGCGCCGGCGAGGGCGCCGCGCACCGGATCCGGCAGGACCTCGCCACCCGGGTGCTCGATCCGCGGGGCGGCGCCGACTCCGGGCGGCTGCCCGGCGCGCTGACCGCCGTCGCGACCGGCGACGCCCGACGCGTCGGCTCGGTCGCCTCCGCGCTGCCGTACGCGCTGTCCGCGGTCGCCGGGCTGGCGATCAGCGCGGTGGCGCTGCTCCGTATCTCCGTGCCGCTCGGCCTGCTCGTCCTCCTCGGCGTCCCGCCCATGCTGTGGATCGGCCATCTCATCAGCCGCCCGCTCGAACGGCGCAGCGAGGCCGAGCAGGAGCACGCGGCCCACGCGTCCGGGGTCGCCGCCGACCTGGTCGCCGGCCTGCGGGTACTGAAGGGGATCGGCGCCGAATCGGCGGCGGTCTCCCGGTACCGGGAGACGAGCCGGAGTTCGCTGTCGGCCGCCTTGCGGGCGGCCCGCAGCCGGGCCTGGCACGACGGCGCGATCCTCGCCCTGACGGGCGTCTTCATCGCGGTCATCGGGCTCGTCGGCGCTCATCTGGCGATGCGGGGCACCATCAGCGTGGGTGAACTGGTGGCGGCTGTCGGCCTCGCCCAGTACCTCCTCGGTCCTTTCCAGCTCCTCACCTTTGTCAACGGCGAGTTCGCCCAGGGCCGTGCGTCGGCCGACCGGATCGCCGGGATCCTCGCGTCGCCTCCCGCCGTCGTGGCCGGGACGGCCACACTCCCCGACCCGGTCGTCGGGCGGCTGCGGCTGGTGGGCGTCACCCAGGGCGCGCTGCGCGGTGTCGATCTCGACATCGCCCCCGGCCGCCTCGTCGGTGTGGTCACCCGTGACCCGGCCGCCGCGAACGACCTGCTGCTCTGTCTGGGCCGTGAACTCGACCCCGCCGAAGGCACCGTCGAGCTCGACGGCGTACCACTGACCGACCTCGACCCCGGCGACGTCCGCCGCGCGATCCTGGTCGCCCACCACGACGCCGACCTGTTCGAGGACAGCCTCCTCGCCAACGTACGAGCCGGAGCGGACACCGAGGGGCAGGACTTGAGCCCGGCGCTGGCCGCCTCGGCCGCGGACGACGTCGCCCGGGCGCTGCCCGAGGGGGTGGACACCGTCCTCACCGAACGGGGCCGGTCGCTGTCCGGCGGCCAGCGCCAGCGGGTCGCGCTGGCCCGGGCCCTGGCCGCCGACCCGGCGGTCCTCGTCGTCCACGACCCGACCACCGCCGTCGACACGGTCACCGAGGCCCGCATCGCGGCCCGGCTGCGGGACCTGCGCGCGGGCCGCACCACGGTCCTGGTCACCACCAGCCCCGCCCTGCTCGCCGGCGCCGACGTCGTGGTCATGCTCGACGACGGACAGGTGGCCGCCCAGGGCAGCCACCCCGAGTTGGCCGGCGCCCACGAGACCTACCGCGCGGCGGTGCTGGCATGACGACCGCCCAGAACAGAGACCAGGACCGAGACCCGCGGGACCGAGCCCCACGGGACCGAGACGAGAAGGACGACGGACGGACGATGAGCGGACCCGGCACGCCCGAACGCGAGCTCCTGCCCACCGCCACCGGCGCCCAGACGCTCTCCGTCGTCCGCGCACTTCTGCGCCGCCACCGGCCGCTCGCGGTGGGCGCGATGACCGTACTGGTCGTCGGCACGGGCATCGGGCTGCTGACGGCCCCGCTGCTCGGCCACGTCGTGGACCTGGTCGTGGACGAGCGCGGCACTGCCGCGCTGACCGTACCGATGCTGCTCCTGCTGGCGGTCGCCGTCGCCAGGGCCGTCGCGACCGCCATCGGCAAGTCCCTCGTCGCCAGGCTCGGCGAGACGGTCCTCGCGGACCTGCGGGAACAGTTCATCGCACGGGCGCTGCGACTGCCGCTGGAACGGGTCGAGCAGGCCGGTTC
This sequence comes from Streptomyces sp. NPDC056835, assembly GCF_042789485.1. Classification (NCBI taxonomy): domain Bacteria; kingdom Bacillati; phylum Actinomycetota; class Actinomycetes; order Kitasatosporales; family Streptomycetaceae; genus Streptomyces; species Streptomyces sp. NPDC056835. The sequence goes on along the minus strand of NZ_JBHUBB010000040.1, from coordinate 1,538 downwards.
CGGCGACCTGACCTCGCGTGTGACAGGGGATGTCACCCTGATCGCGAGGGCGGTACGGCAGGCCCTGCCCGAGTTCATCGGTGCCTTCCTCACCATCGTGCTGACGCTGGGAGGGCTCGCCGTCCTCGACTGGCGCCTCCTGCTCGCGGTGCTGGTGTCCGTCCCGGTCCATGTCCTCACGGTGCGTTGGTACATCCCGCGCGCCACGAGCATCTACGCCGCGCACCGGGTGGCGACCGGCGCACTTCAGCACCAGCTGCTCGACAGCGTCGGCGGGGTGCGTACGGTACGGGCGTTCCGTCTGAACGGACGTCACGCGGAGCTGCTGGAGCAGCGGTCGCAGGCGGCCGTCGACCTGGCGGCGCGGGGCATGCGGCTCGTCTCGGGCTTCTTCTCCCGTCTGAACATCGCCGAGTTCATCGGTATGACGTCGATCCTCGTCACCGGATTCCTCCTCGTCGACAACGGCTCGGTGAGCATCGGTACGGCGACCGCGGCGGCGCTCTACTTCCACGGCCTGTTCAACCCGATCAACGCCGCGCTCTTCCTCATCGACGACGCCCAGTCCGCCGGGGCGAGCCTCGCCCGGCTCGTCGGCGTGTCGAGCCTCCCGGCCGAGCGGGAGCCCGACGGCCGGGCCGCCACGCCGGTGGACGGCTCGGTCAAGGTGGTGGACCTCGGCCACGCGTACGTGGACGGTCACCCGGTGCTCCGCGCGGTAGACCTGGAGGTGCGGGACGGCGAACGGGTGGCCCTGGTCGGTGCCAGCGGCGCGGGGAAGACCACGCTGGCGAAGCTGATCGCGGGCGTCCACGCCCCGGCGACAGGTGCGATCTCCCTGGGCGGCGTGGACTCCCGGGAGCTGGGCCCCGCCGGGGTCCGGCGGTCCGTCACCCTGATCAGCCAGGAGGTCCATGTCTTCGCCGGGCCGTTGTCCGAGGACCTGCGGCTGGCCCGCCCCGAGGCGACGGACGAGGAGCTGCGCGCCGCGCTGGCCCACGTGGACGCGGTGGACTGGGTCGACGCACTGCCCGACGGTCTGGCCACGGTCGTGGGCGAGGGCGGCCACCGCCTCACGGTGACCCAGGCCCAGCAACTCGCCCTCGCCCGTCTCGTTCTCGCCGACCCGCCCATCGCGATCCTGGACGAGGCCACTGCCGACGCCGGCAGCGCGGGCGCCCGCGTGCTGGAGACCGCCGCCCTGCGCGCGCTGGAGGGCCGTACGGGCGTGATGGTCGCCCACCGCCTTCCCCAGGCGGCGACGGCGGACCGCGTCGTCGTCCTGAACGAGGGCCGTGTCGTCGAGACGGGCACCCACGACGAACTCGTCGCGGCGGGAGGCCGCTACGCCGAACTCTGGTCGGCGTGGTCCGACAGCCGCCGGGAACCGGCGGTCCCGGCATAGGAACCCGTTCCCTCCGTACCTCGCGCGAAGCTCCCGCCCATGACATCCGGGCGGGAGCTTCGCGTTGACGGAGGACCGCGGAGACGGACCACGCACCGGGACGCCGCCGCCCGTGGAGAGGGTTCCCCACGGG